>JAILCW010000125.1 GCA_024690265.1 Lachnospiraceae bacterium
AAAGCTTCGAAGGTCAATGGAATACCATCTTCTGCCATCTTGTTGGTCTTGCGCTCGAACTCTTCGAACATGGTCTGACGATACAAGGTACTCTTGAAGCTCTCAAGATAATGGTTGATTAAGTATGCCTTCTCATTCTTATCGGTAGAATTCTTCAGCATGTACTCTAAGAGCAAAATCTCGTTTGTTGTAGAAGCAACTTCTGCAACGAAAATCTTGTACTGAGAATTGAGGAAGGTCTGATTCTTCTCAGAATACCAGGTATGCATGGAATGTCCCATCTCATGAACGAGAGTGAACACATCATCCAGCGTATTGTTGTAGTTTAACAACATGTATGGGTGAACGCCATAGCAACCTGCGGAATAAGCACCACCACGCTTGCCTTCGTTCTCCATAACATCAATCCAGCGCTCATCATAAGCACGCTTTACGATTTCGAGGTAATCCTCACCAAGTGGAGCCAATGCCTTCAGGGACAATTCCTTGGCTTCCTCATAAGTAACCTTGGCGTCATAATCAGCTACCATTGGAGCGTAAACATCATACATGTGAAGTTCATCCACACCAAGTAACTTCTTACGCAATCTCACATAACGATGCATCTTATCGAATCCACGATGTACGCTATCAATCAAGTTATCGCATACAACAGGAGATACGTTGTTATCATCGACTGCAGCCTCAAAGGTAGAGTTGTACTTACGAGCCTTGGCATGGAACATACGCTGCTTAACCTCTCCATCATAGAGAGCAGCCCATGTGTTGCCGAACTCCTTATAACGAGTATACAAAGCTTCAAAAGCGCCCTTACGTACTTCACGATTGGTGGACATCTCCAATGGAACGAAACGTCCGTTGGTTAACTGAACATCCTCCCCCTTCTCGTTCTTAACGATTGGGAACTTTAAGTCTGCATCACACAGCATGTTAAATCCCTTCTCAGGGGACCGAGACAGCTCGCTTGCAGAAGCAAGTAACGCTTCCATCTCCTTGGATAATACATGTTCCTTGGTACGAAGGATTTCCTTGATGGATACTTCGTACTTCTTCAGGCCAGGCTCCTCTTCGTAGAACTTGGCAATCTGCTCCTCGGTCAAAGTAAGAATCTCCGGTGTGAAGAATGCCATCTTCTCCTCAGCCTTAGCCATCATAGACATTGCCTTGCCAACCAATTCCTGTCCATGGCTGTCTGCAGTATCCTGATCTCCTCTACGCATTGCAAACTCTACAACACGATATCCAGTCAACCAGGTCTCCTCATACAAATCACAAGCTGCAAGCAATGCCTTAGCGTCTGTGGTTGTCTTGCCATTCAATGCTGCGAACTTGTCTGCTAATTCTAATGTCTTAGCTAAATCTTTCTCCCATGCAGCTTCATCTGCATAGATATCCTCCAGTCTCCAGGTCATCTCAACCGGGACTTCAGATCTTTTAGGTAATCTTTGTTCCATAATAACTACTTCCTTACTACTGATATTTGCAGTTAGACACTGCAATTAGCATTGTAACTTATTCCTAACAGTTTTTACAAGATGTATACATTCCGTAATCAAAGTCATAATAACGATCACAAGAACGGTATACCCCACCATATAGATCAGATGATCCTTCCAGTTATAGCCATCCTTCAACCATCCGGTATACCAGGTCATCACCTTCAAGAGAGGAATCGCCACGCCCTGATGCAATGCAAAAAAGGTCAGGGAATTCTTGCCCATATAACGAATCAAAGAATTGGTCGTACGGGAAGAAATCAATGCCACAAAGGAAATTCCAAGGAATGCATCCAAGTAGGTTAGCATCGGATTTCCATACTTCATGTAGAACATCTCCAGATGCTCACCGGAGAGATTCAGATTCCACAGATTCACCATAAAATGAAGGCAGAAAAAACCAACAGCGCATGCCCATAACATCCACCGTCGATGACAATGAATCACATACTCCAACAAATCCGTTTCTTTGAGTACATAGCCCACATGGAAAAACAGAATTGCAGTCAATACCGTGTCCACATTCCAAGGCAATGCATCTCCATTCCAATGTTGGAAATACAACACACCAAGAACCGTCATAGCTAGTGTGATAACCGATATCACAATCAGATTCTCCCGACAGATTTTTAGTAGCAGATAATATACCAGCTCCAACACAATCAAGCAGGCTAAAAACCATAAGGTCCAGGCACGCTTCTGCACAAAGAGTTCATTGAGCGTCTTACGCCAGCCGAACTTCCCAAATCCATATTGGAAAAACATGTCCGAAAGCATCAGAATAAAGCCATAGAGGAAATAAGGAACCACCATGGTCTTGCATTTTTTCTTGAAAAACGTACCAAAGGAATCGTAAGTCTTGAATACATATCCGGATAAGAAAAAGAAAAGCGGGATATGAAAGGTATACACATAATCCCCAATAAACCAATACTGTAAATGGCCCAGTATCACACATAACATACCATACCCTTTGGCCATATCAATCCAGCGAATCCGCTGCAAATCCATAATAGAAATCCCCCTTAATAAACGATATAACTATTCTACCACGGCTGTAGACAAAAAAATACCGCCGATTTCCTCGGCGGTACATGATTTATAAAAATAAAATTAGAAGAAGATCTCGCAATCATCCTCAACCTTCTTGCAATTAGCAAGAACGTCCTTCATAACAGCATCAACATCAGCGCCATCTTCGAACTCCACCTTCATCTTCAAGGTCATGAAGTTCACGCTGGCTTCCTTAACACCAGCAGTCTTGTTGGCTGCATCTTCCATCTTCTGTGCACAGTTTGCGCAATCTACATCAATCTTATATGTCTTTTTCATAATATACATCCCTTCCTCGATTAAACGTTTGTTTAATTGTTGATTTGATTGTACGCCCATTCCTATGCCCTGTCAAGTCCTTCTCTTAAATTTTAAGCAATCATTTAATCGTTGTGCTATAATAAAGCAAATACTTCGAATTAAGAGGGGTTGTTATGAGCGAGCAGATCCATTTACCACACAATCATAATCACGATGGCAAAGAGCATTTTTCCGTGCACGCCCCAGATATCGAAACCATTAACGTTGTAGCAGATGCCATGAAGCAGTTGGGAGACCCGTCCCGTCTGCGTATATACTGGCTTCTCTGCCATACCGAAGAATGCGTAGCCAATATTGCGGCCCTTGTAGATATGTCCAGCCCGGCAGTCTCTCATCACCTTCGTGTCCTAAAGGCAGCCGGATTAATCGTTTCCCGCCGCGACGGCAAAGAGATGTTGTATAAGGCTGCTGATAATGAGATGGCCGATGCGATGCATCATTATATCGAAAAACTTGCCAAAATTTCATGCCCGTGGCACAAAGACTAGTTCTTTCTTTTTTTGCTGTTACATAATATAATCAGTAAGGTTATTACAAAATCCTGCGGGAGGTTATATGAATAAGGAATTAAACAGTAAAAAATGGGAAGACGCAGCCGCTAAGATGCGCGCTTGCCACCTAAGTCTTTTGAATCCAAACGACGCCAAAGTTGCTGATTGGAAGGAAGCATTCAACACATTTGTTCGTGCAATCAAGGAGGAGCGTAGCTTTGACCCTGCTTTTGCACCGGAGTTTAATGAATTAGATCAGGCAACCGGCAATACTTATGGATTCTATGACATCATGGAAGAGTACTTCGACTTCTTAGAAGAGAAGGGTGCATGGAGCGATGTAATTACTTCATGCGAAGAGATGATTAGCTTATTTAAGTGGGAGCACAAGCTTCCTTCCCAGTACATGTTCCGCAAGGGCAATGCCTTGGAGAAGTCTCATCAGCTCAAAGAAGCTGAGGCGTTTGGCGAATACTGGTTGGCACATTATCCACAGGATTTGTATGCTGCTGCTTCTAACGTATTCTTGAAGGCTGCCATTGGTAAGGTGGATGAGGCCAAGGCCATTACTGAGAAGTACTTACGCGATGACTTAGTATGTAACGAAGAATCCGATTCTTTTTTCATGGCAGCATATCGTTTGTTTGAGTTAACTGATGATATCAATGCCAAGCAACGCATCGAGAAGAAGATTACTGAATATCAGGAATTAATGAACAAATAAAGCAAAGGGCGTTCCCAGCTTCTCGTATGGGCCCAATCCATAACAATTATTCAATTTCAATATTCTGGATTAAATACAAGGAACCACAGATGCAAAGCAC
This sequence comes from Lachnospiraceae bacterium, assembly GCA_024690265.1. Taxonomy (GTDB): domain Bacteria; phylum Bacillota; class Clostridia; order Lachnospirales; family Lachnospiraceae; genus XBD2001. Next base: position 4,186 of record JAILCW010000125.1, read on the forward strand.
TTCATCCGGCCCCACCAACTGTGATAAGCACTTATTCTCCGGAAGCACGGTGGCCGTTATTCCTCGCTGCGCAATCATCTCCGCCAACTCAATTGGATTCATGGTTCGCATACTTGGCACTTCCATGGTGTAACACATCTTTGCAATCGGAAGAAGTTCATCTAGAATGATATCCACTTCTTTATCCTTCAGGATTCCCATAACAAACGTAATCTTCTGATCTGGGAAATAAGCCTCTATGGATTGTCGCAACACCTTAGCCCCCTGCCTGTTATGTCCTCCATCCACAATAATATAAGGATTGCTATGAATCAGGGTAAATCGTCCAAACCACTTAGTCTTGGCAATTCCTTCTGCAATCTGCGCTCCGCTAATCTGAAAGCCCAATTCCTGCAACTTGTGAATGGCAAGGATAGCAAGTGCTGCATTATTCGCCTGGTAGGTTCCCAGCAAGGATGTGGTATAGGTATGACCCTCCATCTGAAATTGCTGTCCCTGTAGCGAGCGGCTCTGGGTCTTGGGCAACTGTTGGAAATCCAACAGTACAGAACGTTCCATACAAACCGCTTCCAGCACCTGCTGCACCTCTGGCTCTTGTGGCGCAGATACCACGCAGCTTCCTGTCTTAATAATTCCCGCCTTCTCTGTAGCAATCTCTGCCAGCGTATTACCCAGAATAGACATGTGATCATAATTGATTGGCGTAATAACAGTTACCAGTGGAGCCGGTATTACATTGGTGGTGTCCATTCGCCCTCCGAGACTTACTTCCAATACTACCAGATCACACCCTTGCCTTTTGAAATACAAAAATCCCATGGTTGTCAGGATTTCGTACTCACTGGGATATATACCGGCCTGTGTCAATTCGTCATACGCCGGTTTCACCTCAGAAAACACCGCGGCAAAATCTTCATCGGAGATCTCTTCTCCACCCACAACAAACAATTCGTTGTAGTGATACAGAAACGGAGATGCGAAAGTTCCCACAACATATTTTGTTTGATTTACAACAGAACTGATATAAGCAACCGTTGATCCCTTACCATTGGTTCCGGCGACATGCACATACTGCAAGTCATTCTGCGGATTATCCAGTTTCGCCAATAATGCCAACTCTGCATCTAGTGAGAACAGGTCCTTTTTCGGCATGCCATCATTCTTGGGTGGTTTAAAATGAGGCAATTCCCTAAAAAAGGAAATTGCCTCTGTATAACTATACTCTTTCATAAATCTTCATACCCTGTAATGCTCGGAGCACGGTATATGCCAATACGGAGTTCACTACAAACATAATGCACTCCTTCGGCAAACGATAAATAATTGTATTGAGATATCCAAGCTTCAGATACAGCATATTCAGCCAGATGCTGTTCAGTAGGATTCCTACTACAACGGTATAAACTACCATTGCAAGTTCGGTTCTCCAGAGAGTCACCTTCTTGTTGTAGAGAATCAAGCCAAAAATAACTCCCGCCATTGCAGTACTAAAGGTAAATCCCGGGAAGTATGGCCCTGTTGGATACAGAATAAATCCACCGATATCAACCAGTGCGCCCATCACACCTGCGATTCCAGGTCCTAACATCATACCTGCTACAGCCAGCGGCAGAAAGGCAAATCGAATCTCGATGAACTGGTTGATTGGTACCTTGAAATATCCAAGGATGATACCAATGGCTGTCAGCATTCCTGCAATTGCTAATGTTTTTGTGTCTCTTAATTTTTCCATAAAAAATACACCTCCTTGCAGTTTCTCGTGTCTACAAATGAAGGTGTACCTATAACAACCTTGCTATGTAGCAGCGGGATGCGACCATAAAACCGCGGATATCCTTCGTCCAAGTGACAACTCCCTGTTCACCCGGCACTTAACGCTTTACAGTCTACTCTGCATTTGTTTTCTACATTGTATAAGAAGATGTCTAATTATACAAGCCTATTTTATCAAATCTTGTACCACTTCTCCTGCAAGGATTAATCCGGCAACGGACGGAACAAAGGCAACACTTCCCGGAACCGAGCGTCGTCCCGGGTCCTTGTCCTCTTCCGCAATCAAAGACTGATCTGTCTCGATTGGCTTCTCCGGAGAATATACCACCTTCAAGTGCTTGACTCCCCGGGCCTTAAGCTCCTTGCGCATCACCTTGGCCAGCGGACACATGGTGGTCTTGTAAATGTCCGTTACACAGAACGCAGAAGCATCCAGCTTGTTTCCCGCCCCCATGGAGCTAATCACAGGGACACCCATCTCCTGGCACTTCATAATGAGTGCTATCTTGGCCGTCACGGTATCCACCGCATCCACCACATAGTCATACTCCGCAAAAGGAAAATCATCCGCAGTATCCGGCAGGAAAAAGGTTTTGTAAGTGCGCACTTCTACCTCAGGGTTAATCTCCAACATACGCTCCCGCATCACATCTACCTTGTCGCGGCCTACGGTCTTCATCGTTGCAATGATCTGACGGTTGATATTGGTAAGTGACACCTGATCCTTGTCAATAAGGTCAAAAGAACCTACACCGCTTCGCACAAGCGCTTCGCAAACATATCCGCCTACACCGCCAACGCCAAAAACTGCGACACGGGCATTCTGCAGTTTATTCATTGCCTCTTCCCCAAGAAGAAGCTGGGTTCTTGTGAACTGCGGTAACATCTATATTCTCCTTACTACATTCGGTTACCCGATATTTACCGTTTTATTATGTGCGCATCACAACGAATAAGCAAGCAAAAAAAGGCAACGCACCATTACCGGTACGTTGCCCTCTAAGAAACATATATACGTTAGCAGTTCGTTCCCTGAATAACAACCTGATCGTTGCTATCCAAAATCATCATACGAACAAAATAATCATTGCAAGTGTTAAGGTTATTGGCACGATCCTCTGCGATGTACTTCATCATTGCGTCGTAGGCTTCGTACTCAGCATCAAACATGCCCATCACCTTATTGGTACTGCGACTAATTGTTGCAAACTTCATCTTCATATCACTCTAATCCTCCACACAAAGAAGGATTCTATCGATATTCCAATACAAAGTCAACGCGCTAATTGTTCTATTTCAGATACTTATTGCACAGTTGTCTATTTGCGAGCAATCGTCGTATACATTGGTTGCATTAAGCATTCACTCCTGCGTATTCATATCCCGCCTCTTCTACAGCTGCCTTAATGTCCGCCTCAGCCACGTCCTTAGATGTTGTAAGAACAACACAATTCTCCTCATGGGATGCAACTGCTGACTCGATTCCATCAATAGCCTCCAAGGCTTTCTTTACATGAGCTTCACAATGTGCACACATCATTCCATTTACTTTAATATTCATTTCTTTGTTCTCCTTTTCAATTATTTGTTTTTCAGTTAGTTTTGCTTCTATCTTCTTGCCCGGTGAACTGTCATATACTTTTAACAGATTCAGCCTTAGGGCATTGGTCACTACGCAAAAGCTGGAAAGACCCATGGCTGCAGCACCAAACATTGGATTCAATGTCCATCCAAAAGCAGCTACATAGCAGCCTGCTGCCAGTGGTATTCCTATTACATTATAGAAAAATGCCCAGAACAGGTTCTCGTGGATATTGCGAATCGTTGCCTTCGATATGCGTATGGCACCAACCACATCCAAAAGACTCCCCTTCATCAATACGATGTCTGCTGCATCGATTGCCACATCCGTTCCGGCTCCAATGGCAATGCCCACATCTGCTCGCGTAAGGGCCGGCGCATCATTGATGCCGTCTCCAACCATTGCCACCTTGCCTTGACTCATAAGGTTCTGTACCACAGCTTCCTTGCCCTCCGGAAGCACTCCCGCAATTACTTCATCCACGCCGGCTTCTTTTGCAATGGCTTGGGCGGTAATCTCATTATCACCGGTGAGCAT
>JAILCW010000160.1 GCA_024690265.1 Lachnospiraceae bacterium
GTTGCAGCAGCAAGCTTACCTGTCTCAGAAGGCAAGGCCAGCACCTTATGTCCGGTGAATTCTACTGCTCCTGCTTCATGGACATTGATGTGTCCGGTATCTGCAGCAATAACACCTTCGTAAAGATGCAACACACCATCAATGACGGTCGCATTGGCTTGTGTACCACCAACTAGGAAATACACATTGGCATCCGGGCAATCGCATGCCTTACGAATACGATCTTTGGCAGAAGCACAAATCTCATCTTCCCCATAACCAACGGTATGATCATAGTTGGTCTCGGTCAATCGCTTGATAATGTTTGGATGCGCCCCTTCCAGATAATCGGACGCGAAAAACAGTCGCTGGTTCATGTTGTAATCCTTTCTTTGCATAAATATAAATCTGTCTAAATACTATCACACTTCCAATGTCCGCGAAACCGCAAAATACAACCCGGGGCGTATTTAGTTACTCTCTCGATGCAAAGAACACCACCAGCTTCTCCAATAACTTCTCACGACTAATAGTCTTCAAAAGATAGTCCACAGGCCTTAGGTCAACCACAGACATGACATTCTCGCGCTCGCCGTGTCCACTTAGGAACATGACTGGAATATCACCAGTTTCCTGATTGGACTTGAGCATAGCAAGGACCTGCTTGCCATCCGCAACAGGCATCTCGTAATCCATTAGGATCAGATCCGCATGATTCTTGGCCAGATAACGGATGGCCTGAACACCACTGGAGGCCATATCCACGTGGTACACACCCTTCAGCCACTCATACACCGTGCGCATATAGGTCACATCATCATCCACAATCAGGATTTTCTTCTTGCGCTTCTCTCCACCCTCATCCAATACAAAGGCTTCTACCTTATTCAGGAAAATATCTACATCAATCGGTCGTAGGATAAAGTCTGTAATCAAAAGCTTGGGGATGCTTTTTTGTACCATATCAAACTGCTGCTGGTCACCAATGAGCATCAGTCCCATTCCCAAGCCCTTATCCTTGGCCTGATCCTTCAGGGAGATTAACAAATCCGTCATCTCCGCCAATTCATCACTCAAGAACAAGATGACTAATTCCGCCTTATCCGGAAGCATCACAAAGCTCTTTTTATCCACCAAAATGAAAGTGGCAAGAATGCCAACCTGCTCTAGTTTGGTTATGAGGCTTTTGGCCAAAAAGCTGTCCGTCGCACTAATAATAATTACGCGATCTTCATCATAAATGAATGGCACAATGACACCTCCTATCTATCCAGCGCACGCCTTGCAACGGCGTCGATGGTATCCCAGTCCAGTTCCATCAGGCACTGGGAGATTTGTTGAATGTCCTTCGCATCTTCCGGAGCAAATCGATAATGTTTTAAATCCAACAAAAGATGCTCCATCATGGAATAATCCATGGAACCAGCAATCTCTACGATCGTCTGGAACGCGTCGTTTCGCTCCGTGGTATCGATTTTCTCTTTGGTTTCCCCCTCATCATCCAGCGGTGCTAAGGAATTATCCACCACGGACAATAAATCTATCAAATGTTCTGTTTCCTGATTTATAAAGTCTACATTGCCGGCATTGCCTGCATCCTCTAACTTTCGCGCCAGTTCGGACAACTCAGTGGCGCCTATAATACGAGCCGAGCTTTTCATGGCGTGAACCTTAATGGTGTAATTCTTGATGTCCTTGTGCTCATAATAATCAAGAATCTCTCTGGCCTTGGTTTCCGCCGTTTGATGGAACACCTGCAGTACCGACATGTAGCTTTCCGCAGAACCACAATTATCAATGCCTGCTACCGTATTAATGGTCTTATTCTCTTCCAGCCACTGCGGTAATTCGTGGGATTCCTCGACACTTTCATCCTCCTCCGGCATCATGCACTTGTCTGCCGGGAGCAATTGACGCAGCATAAGCTCCAACTTGATACCATCCACCGGTTTGGACAGATAATCCGTGAATCCCGCTTCCATATAGCGGTCTCGGGCTCCGGATACCGCATTGGCAGTCAGAGCCACCGTCGGCGTATTGGCATGCTTGGCTAGTGCACGAATCTGCTTCAAGGTCTCAAAACCATCCATTTCCGGCATCATATGATCAATAAAAATCACATCGTAGTCCGTGGATTTTGCCATTGCAACAGCCTCTCGTCCACTCAAGGCTGTATCAATCTGAATCCTAGTCTTTTTCAACAATCCGACAATCACCGTAAGGTTTGCCTCCGTATCATCTACAACCAGAATTCTGGCTGACGGCGCATGGAACAGCTCACGATATGCCAAAGCCTGATGCTTTAGCTGCTCAGTTTGCATGGTAAAGGTTCCTATCGGCGCCCAGCCTTTTACCTCCTGTTCAATGGCAAAGGAGAAGGTGGAACCCTGACCATAGGTACTCTCTACCTCCAGCTTGGACCCCATAAGATCCAGCAACTGATGGGTAATATTCATACCCAAACCGGTACCTTCGATTTCATGATGCAATTGCTCATCGATACGTTGATACGCTGCGAAAAGCGCCTCCATATCCTCCGGTTTCATTCCGATACCGGTATCCTTGATAGCAATCCGCAACAAAATGTGATTTAAATCCTTGCGCTGGCTGGAAACCTCCAGGGTCACCGAACCATTCATGGTGTACTTCACCGCGTTTGTAAGCAGGTTCAGGGCACACTGGCGAATCCGAACCTCGTCGCCGTATAGCTCGTGAGGGATATCTTCCTCCACCTTCACGTTGAATTGCAGGCCCTTTGTCTCCGCACGATTTCGGGTCATATTCACCAGATCATTCAACAGCGATGTCAACTCATACTCCATAGGGACGATTTCCATCTTGCCGGCTTCCACCTTGGACAAATCCAAGATATCCCCAATCAGCGACAGCAGCGTCTGTCCCGCTGACATAATATCTGCCGCATAGGAACGAATGGTGCTTTCTTTGCTTTCACGAAGAATCATCTCATCCATACCGATGACCGCATTAATCGGCGTACGGATTTCATGAGACATGTTTGCCAGGAATCGGCTCTTGGCCGCATTCGCCCGGTCCGCAATTTCCTTTTGCTTCTGCAGTTCCTCTAAATAGGTAAAATGCTCCGTGTCATCCACCAAGACATAGAGATGTGCAAAATTCTTGCCATCATATATCAGTTCACTTTTTTCCGGCGTATAGTAGCGATCGTGAATAAACAAGCTATCCCCCGCCTCAATGGCATCCTCGATTTTCCCGATTACCTCACCGGAATAACGCTCCATCTTCGGGAACAACACTCTGGCCGGCTCGTTGGCAAACTGGATAACACCTTCCATATCCACCGCAATAACACCCTCCGGGATACGGTCGATGACATACTCCCTGGCCATCTCTTTGGTGCCTAAGAGGTCAAATGAGAAAATTGCAATCATCATAAACACCGTCGCCGCCATATAACCCACGCTGGTAACATCATAACTGCTGGCTGCTCCGGGAAGGCCAATCTGTTGAACAATATAGGCCGAACTCATAGAAACCACTGCCAGAATTACGAAGAAAATTCGACGCTCGTAACGAGTATTGTGCTCCTTGGAATAGGCAAGTAGAAGCCATGTCAATCCGATTGCCATATAAACGATATGAATAATAACAAAAAGGTGATGTAAGAAACCGTTGCCATGACGCAACACCGGGAACAGTTGGCTGTTGTCAAAGACATAAGACGAGTAATACCACTTGTTCGATGGCATCCAAAGAATGCACATCAAAAAGACAATGTGCAATAGCATCAGGCCATCCTTGACCCAGCGATTCACCGGGCGATGACATAGTTCTGCTATAAACAAAAAGAGCGAAAAAGCAATCCACACTCGTCCTGCATAAGCAGTCTTGAGCGCCACAAGATATGCTCCTTCACTCGTTGCATTCATCTGCATGAGATATCCAATATTCGCCAAAAGTGCAGAGACGCAGTTCCAGAATAAATATCCATGAAGTGCATTCCGCATCAATCGGAACACAATAATCCCCTCTACAAAAAGGCCAAAAATACTTATATGTTGAATCGTAAGTAAAATAAGCTTTGCCATTCCCATACCCCACTTATTCCTACATATGCGATTCCCCCTAGGTACTATTCTAGCCGTTGAGCGAGCAATATACAAACAATTTATGTGTTAATTTATTATTGTGCAACTATTTTTGAATTTCCTGCATGAATTGTAATGATAACGGCTCCAAAGGCCGCCATCACGCCGGATACCAGAAGCATTCCTGGAACCTGAATGGTATCAATCAAAGAGCCACCCAGTATGTTACCAATCACTGCTCCGAGAGTTGTGGTCATGGTCATCAGAGCCTGTCCTCTGGTCTGATTCTGCTCCTCCACCGTTTCCTTGACATATATCACACTAATTCCGGCAAACAAGCCATAACCTAGTAGCTGCAGGCTCATGGCAAAATAAATCATCGGCAGTCCCGTTGCCAGGCATAGGCATAAGTTTTTTAGAAAAATAAAAATCGCTGAGGTACGGAACAAGTTTACCGTAGAAATGCGCTTATTAATAGTGGACAACAGGAAAAGGGTCGGAAGCTCACAAGCTGCCGCCAAGGAATTGGCAAATCCCATCTCCTTGCTTCCAAATCCATGATAAGACACGATTTGAAACAAATAGTTGCACACCATATTATGACTAACAAATACGAAGATATTACCAAAGAGCACCATGGCAAAGGCCTTATTCTCAGCGATGAATCGTTGAATCCCATCGAAAGACAACGGTTCTCTGGTTGCTACCTTGTCCTTGGTTTCCTCTACGCCATCGAAATGGAATGTTGCAATTACAACAATGAAAATCGCAAACAGTAGCCCAATAGCAATCGGCACAATTTCCTCATTCATACGTTCTACAATCACACCAAGGATGCCTGCTACCACAGCGTATGAAATGGAACCAATCCCCCTGGCGATACCAAAGTTAATTGGCACACCCCGCGCAATAAAAAACATTCCCAAGGAATAGGTTAATGGCGTAATAGCCTGAGCAAAAGTAATAATCAATGCATATCCCAATGCAATCAGGTAATAGTTCTTACCAAAGCTAAATAGTACGCCGCACAATAGAATCACAAGCAGTGAGAAAACGATAATGATACGATGCAATACCAATTGCTTTTTCTGATCTACATGAGCACCAACAATGGGCTGTAGGATAGACGTCAATCCGCTCCCTATTGCAAGAATGTAGCCAACCTGGGAATTGGTAAATCCTTTTGCCAGAAGGTATACGCTGGCAAATGCAAAAATCGGTGCAAATGAGCCCCAGAATATTCCCTGTATCATGCTGTAATGAATCGTTGGTCTGAATTTCATTGGAATCCTCTTTCTCCTTCTTTTATAATGGAATCATCATTAGTAGTAGCATACAATTTTTTGAGGAGGATTTCTATGCCATTTATCGATTCTAAAATCACAATGCCAGTAAGTGCAGATATTAAGGAAGAACTTAAGTCAGAGTTAGGAAAGTTAATCACCACACTAAGCAAGAGTGAAACCTATCTTATGGTAGGTATTGATGATGACTATGACTTGTGGCTGGGCGGCAACAAGTTGGACAAGGGCGCATACGTATCCGTTAGCTTATACGGCAACGCTCCGGCTGATGCTTATGACAAGTTAACCGGTCAGATTTGCGACCTGTTTTCTGAGAAGCTTGGTATTCCTGGAGATAGCGTTTATGTCACCTATCATCCGGTATCTGACTGGGGATGGAACGGACGGAACTTCTAGACATGCAAATGCCCTGCTCGTTATGAGCAGGGCATTTTTTGTACCAATCTTATGCTGCGTTGGAAAGTGATTTTATGATGGTTACCAATCCAACAATGGCAAGAAGCGGAACTGCCAGGACCAATAATCCTTTGAGCAAGCAACCCAAAATAATAATTGGCAGGAATACCAGTGTGAAAACTACCTTGGTAATTCCCCATGCCATTTCAAATGCAACACCAATAAGCTTTCCAAAAATACCAAACATACAAATTAAAAATATAAATGTAAACATATCATTTCCTCCCTTAAAAATAGTTAATAGTTTAATCTCTCTTGTAATTCACGGCGGATCTGGCTAACCTGACGAATAGCTTCGTCACACTGACGCTTCGCATCAGCAATCTTAGACTGTGCTATAACATCCATCACGATACCATCGAAAATGAAATCTGCAAAAGTAATGAACTCATCGATGTGGATGGAACTGTAACCTGACACATCTCGAAGTTCCTTGCTAAATTGCTGGAGTGCAAATCGGGCTTCTTCGATTTCTCGCTCTGCATCGCCCATGCGAGAATGCTTCAGGAGTCCGCTGATCATGCCTCCACCAAGGATATCTACGATGCCCCAGTTACTTGCTTTGTTCAAGTACACTCTTGCATTGTCCAAGTGATACAGCGCATTGTCGGCCGCTTGTATCGCTTCTTCAATTTCTCTTTTTTCTTGATTACCAATCATAATCTTTTTCCTCTATGTTTTATACCGATGAGATGTACTTGCATCTCTGCTCTTTTGATAATCTTATGATACAACTACGCCCCCACCTGAAAAATATATAATTGCAGCAAATATACGCCTCTATTTTTCTAATTTGGGGAAATAAAAAAGTATTTCTAGAACAACCAACAAAAGTCTCTTTTTCAGTATATCCCTCCAAAATCAGACACATATACTGAAAAATAATCCCCTCACCACTCCTCCGAACATATCCTGTTTCAGTATAACTACTTGAATCTGCAAATTATACTGAACTTAGGAGCGTTTCTTACGACTCCCAAAGCATAAGAATTCATGCAAATCATCAAAATCGAGCGGAAGTACTGAAATTCCAGCATAAATAATCCACACAGTAGCTCTAGCCGTTCAGTATAATTCACAAAAACAGAGAATTATACTGAAACAGCGCCCTCACACATGTCAGATCCCCCCTTTTCTACATCCCCCCTGCCAACAAAATAGCTGTGAGGATGGAGGCGTCAAGGGCTTGCCACGCAGTGGTGCTTCGCACCCTTGACACCTCCCACCCCACAGTAAAAATGATTAACAGGGGGGATGTAGAAAAGATGTGACCTAAAGGCAGCAGCCCCGCTTCGGCATAAAAAACCTCCGGCGAAGGCAATGCCCACCGGAGGTCCCAGATACTACATCTCAATCT
>JAILCW010000135.1 GCA_024690265.1 Lachnospiraceae bacterium
ATCAAAGCCTGCAACCATCTGTGGGTCTGGCTCCATAGTGGTGGATTCCTGGCCGGCAAATACCTTCTCATCCAAGTACTGCTGTAACTTCATGCTCTTGTCGCCGCGGATGCAGTAGTTCGCAAGAACTGCCATACCCCAGGCACCACCTTCACCGGCAGTTGCCATAACAGTAATCGGAGCATTCAATGCAGCAGCCAAAACAGACTGTCCCACACCCTTGGTCTTGAAGAATCCGCCGTGTCCGGTAATGGAACGGATGGACACCTTCTCTTCTTTTAACAGGATGTCGTTGCCAATCTTTAACACACCAAGAGCACCGTAGAGATTGGAACGCATGAAGTTGGCCAGCGTAAACTTGGCATCCGGCTTACGAACAATCATCGGACGACCTTCGTTGATGCCCACCACCGGCTCGCCGCCAAAGTAGTTAAAGGAAACCACACCACCGCAGTCAGCATCTTCCGTCAGAGCCTTGCGGTACAAGGTTCCGTAAATATCATTCATGGAAATCTCAAATCCAACCGCATCCGCAAACTCCTTAAACATGCCAACCCAAGCGTTCAGGTCGGAGGTACAGTTATTGCAGTGAACCATAGCAACTGCCTCACCGGTTGGTGTGGTTACCATGTCGATTTCCTCATAAGGCTTGGACAATGGCTTGTCCAATACAACCATGGAGAAAACAGAGGTTCCGGCACTAACGTTACCGGTTCCAACAGATACTGCGTTAGTTGCAACCATACCGGTTCCTGCATCACCTTCCGGCGGAGCCAACGGAATACCGGCCTCCAAGTCTCCGGATGGATCTAATAGCTTGGCACCCTCTGGGGTTAATGTTCCAGCATCATCACCAGCAGTAAGTACACGTGGCAATAAGTCTTCTACCTTGGTTGTTACCCCATGAGCAGCAGCCAACTTGTTGAACTTTGCCAACATATCGGCATCATAGTTGCCGGTCTTCGAATCAATTGGGAACATGCCGGAAGCTTCACCAACACCGGCAACCTTCTGACCGGTCATCTTGTAGTGAACATAGCAAGCCAAAGTCATAAAGTATGCAACATCCGGTACGTGCGGTTCCTTGTTCAGAATACACTGATAGTAATGAGAAATACTCCAGCGCTGTGGCATGTTGAAATTCAACTCCTTGGACAGCTCTGCTGCAGCCTCTCCGGTAATGGTGTTACGCCAGGTACGGAATGGAACCAGCAGCTCGTCCTTGTCATTAAATGCCAGATAGCCATGCATCATAGCAGAAAAGCCGATAGCACCAACACGCTTGATGGTTACGTCATAATCCTTGTGAACGTTGGCTTTAAGCTTGGCATAGCAATCCTGAAGTCCGGCCCAAACCTCCTCCAGCGGATAGGTCCAGATGCCGTTCTCCAAGTGGTTCTCCCACTCATGATCGCCCTGAGCAAGAACCTTGTTATCTTCGTCCACAAGCACAGCCTTGATTCTGGTAGAACCAAACTCAATGCCCAGTGCAGTTGTTTTTCCCTCAATAATCACTTCGCCTATATTCATATATCATTCCCCCGTGATAGATTACTCACCGAAAACAGCGATGTAGTCCTTCTGGAACTTCTCGATGCCTGCAGTAGTCAGTGGATGGTTGATCATGGTCTCGATTACGCTGTATGGAACAGTTGCGATGTGAGCGCCAGCCAATGCACAATCAGTAACGTGAATTGGGTTACGAACACTTGCAGCGATGATCTCGGTCTCATATCCATAGATATCAAAAATCTCTGCGATGTCGCGAATCAAATCGATACCAGCCATGTTGATGTCGTCCAATCTGCCAAGGAATGGAGATACATAGGTAGCACCAGCGTTAGCAGCAAGAATTGCCTGGTTAGCAGAGAAAATCAAGGTTACGTTGGTCTTGATGCCCTCAGCAGAAAGAACCTTAACAGCCTTCAAGCCTTCAGCAGTCATAGGGATCTTAACAACCATGTTTGGATGCATTGCTGCAATTTCACGGCCTTCCTTGATCATGCCTTCTGCATCAACGGTAGTAGCCTTAACCTCTCCGGAGATTGGTCCGTCTACGATGGATGCGATTTCTTTTAAAATCTCTTCCTGACTACGTCCGCCCTCTTTAGCAATGAGGGATGGGTTGGTGGTAACACCACAGATAACCCCAAGATCGTTTGCTTTCTTAATGTCCTCAATTTTTCCAGTGTCAACAAATAACTTCATTTTAAATACTCCTTTTCCCTTTATTTACCATATACCACGTTACCAAGTGCCAAATCACGCTTGAAGTCACGGATACGTGTGTCCTTATCAATAAATACAGCCTCAATGCCCATAGCAGCAGCCCAATCGCCCATCTGCTCTGCAGTCAGGTCGTAAGTAAATGCAGTATGATGTGCGCCTCCGGCCAATAACCAGGCCTCGGTTCCGGTGTAGAAGTCCGGCTGTGGTGTCCAGAAGTTGATAGCGGTTGGAAGCTTTGGAAGTGGCTTCTCTACCTTCTTGCAGTCTACGTCCTGGATAATCAGACGGAAACGGTTGCCAAGGTCGATAAGGGATGTTGCAATACCCTTGCCGGTCTTGGACTGGAATACCAAACGTGCAGGATCTTCGCGGTCGCCCATGGACAGTGGCTGGCACTTGATCTGGATTGGTCCCTCTGCGATGGTTGGGCAGATTTCCAACATGTGTGCCTGGATGATGCCTTCCTTGCCCTTTACAAGGTTGTAGGTGTAATCCTCCAACATGGAAGTACCCTTAGCATCCTTCATGCCGGTGGTCATAATCTTCATCAAACGAACCATAGCGGCAACCTTCCAGTCACCCTCTGCACCAAAGCCGTAGCCCTTCTCCATCAATCTCTGGATAGCCAGACCAGGAAGCTGCTGCAATGCGCCAAGGTCACCACAGTGAGTAACGATTGCCTGATAGTTCTTCTCCTCAAGGAAACGCTCAAAACCAAGCTCGATCTGAGCCTGAACAGCAACGTGACGCTTGAACTCTTCCGGATCACGTCCCTCAAGGCAGATGTCGTACTTCTCATAATACTCATCAACCAATGCATTCACATCAGATGCGGAAACAGCAGAAACTGCCTCAGCGATTTCATTCACCGGATAAGCATCCACTTCCCAGCCGAACTTCAACTGAGCTTCTACCTTGTCGCCTTCGGTAACTGCTACGTTACGCATGTTGTCAGCTACACGCATTACACGAATATGGCTGGACTCTACGATACCAATAGCAGTACGCATCCAGGAGCCAAGAGCCTTCTGCACTTCCTCATCCTGCCAGTAACCAACGATGGTCTTGCGCTCAATGCCCATACGGGAAAGGATGTGTGCGTACTCACGGTCACCATGTGCAGCCTGATTCTCGTTCATGAAATCCATATCCATGGTCTCATAAGGAATCTCACGGTTGTACTGGGTGTGCAAATGGCACAGTGGCTTGCGAAGCTCCTGATGTCCTAAAATCCAGGACTTTGCAGGAGAAAAGGTATGCATCCATGTGATAACGCCGGCACAAGTCGGATCGTTATTAGCCTCGTTAAAGGTGCGTCGAATCACCTCATTGGTAATCATGGTCGGCTTCCAAACCACCTCAAAAGGCAGATTGCCGGACTTGTTCAGGCACTCAACGATTTCCTGGGAATGTGCTGCTACATGAGACAAGCACTCATCTCCATAGAGATCCTGAGATCCGGTACAAAACCAAAACTTATAGTTCAATTGTGTTTTCATAGTATTTTCCCTCCATATACTATTTGAATAACCCTACAAAAAAATAATACAACTTGTCTAATCACTAGCACAAGTTGTATTATTTCGAAATTGTTTCTTGAATTTTTGCGGTTTATATGGTGTATACAAGTTGTTTTTACAGTATACAAGTTTCCACTTTTCCCGTTCATTTACATGCAACTGGTACGTTCTACCAGATGGGGCTCCAAAATCACATGAGCATCCTTCTTGGAAATCGTTCCCTGCAACAGTCCAATCAGTGTCTCCGCTGCTTTGCGTCCCAGTTCTTCCTGCGGATGGGCAATGGTGGTAAGTCCCTGACTGTGGGCCAAAAGGGAGTTATCGTACCCTGTCACCGAGATATCATAAGGGATGTTTCGACCAATGCCACGCAACCCCTTCAACACGTCTGCCGCAATCTCATCGTTGTAGCAAACCACTGCCTGAAACGCAGTGCCCCGCTCCAGCATACACATAAGGCCTTCCATGGGCTTGGTCTTCTTGTCCTTGGTGTGATACCACACCACTAGGTCCGGATTGTAAGGAATCCCCGCCTCCTGCAGAGCCTTCACATAGCCCTTGTGGCGCATAAGTCCCTCCGTATCGTCCACCTTGAAAATACCCGCGATGCGGCGATGACCCAAGTCAATCAGATGCTTGGTTATAAGGCGACCGCCCTCCACGTCATCCAAAAGTACATAGGGCCGGTCCATCATGGACTCATAAACACCATGAATAAACACATAAGGAATGCCCATGGCATCCAGCTGATCGTATAGCACCTGATGCTGGCAACTGATGGCACTCTGGCTGGGTTCAATAATCATTCCATCAATGTTCTTGGACAATAACTCCTCCATGCACCAAGCCTCGCCACGACGGGAATTGTTGGTAGTTTTTAGAAGGATACTGTACCCATTCTCCGACAGCACCTGATTGATACCCTGAATAACCCTTGGGAAAATATAATCCGACATGTACGTGGAAACCACTGCAATGTTCTTGCTCTTACGGTTAGCAAAACGCCGCTTTGCCACAAAGGTCCCGCTGCCATGAACCGCATAGAGATACCCCTCGCGCTCCAACTCTAAAATGGCCTTGCGCACCGTCTGACGGCTGACTTCGTACTTGGCCGCCAACTGGTTCTCCGATGGAATCTTGGTATCCGCTTCGTAAGCACCGGCATTCAGTTGCTTTTTCAAATCACTTACAATCAAGTCATGCTTATTGCTAATCATCGTACTCCCTGTCATCCTTCAACAGCTTAATCAGCGACTTTATAACCCACCGAACCACTGCAAACACAGCAAAATACAGCAGAAATCCACCCATGCCAAAGACAATGTCCTCAAAATCCATGGTTCCGGTATGAGATATTCCCTGTCCAATTTCAATTGCAAAGGTAATCACAATCAATAAGGTAAACACGTAAATCCAGGAAATCACCATCACATGATTGTGTTCCGCCAAATACTTAAATACCGCATGTACAAAAAACACCATCAGCATTCCCAAGATTCCGATTACCAGAAAATGCAGTTGTTTGTCGTTAAAGTTGAACTCATAGCTGTCATTGAGGCTCAGTAAGCGCTCAGGAACCTTGTAAATATAGCCTACGATTCCGTATAGTAATGTTTTCATATAAATCATCTCCTTCGAACGCACAGCGCTCTAGAACAAATCTTATCACATTCGAAGGGGATTTACATCCTAGGAGCCCATTGTCATAGATAATTCGATTTCATCATCGTCTGCTGCACCAGTCTCTACAAACCCAAGGTTTCGAATCGGATGGGATACATACTCCTCCTGCCCCGCGCCTAGCTTCAGATTGAATGCATCAATA
>JAILCW010000144.1 GCA_024690265.1 Lachnospiraceae bacterium
TGATGGTGTGTTGCATCTTTACGAAGGTGTTATTGCTGCAGATACCGGACACATCAATGTCCATGAAGCAGGAGCAGTAGAATTCACCGGACATAAGGTGCTGGCCTTGCCTTCTGAGACAGGTAAGCTTGCTGCTGCAACGGTGAAGAAGTACTTAGAAGACTTTTACAATGATCCAAGCTGTAGTCACATGGTACAGCCAGGCATGGTGTATATCTCTCAGCCAACAGAGTACGGAACCTTATATAGCAAGGATGAACTTACTGCACTGTCTGAGGTTTGCAAGGAGTATAAGATTCCATTGTATGTGGATGGAGCACGATTGGCATATGGATTGGCAAGCAAGTCCAACGACGTCACCTTGCCGGATATGGCTCGCTTGGCAGATGTATTCTACATTGGCGGAACCAAGTGCGGTGCCCTTCTTGGCGAAGCTGTAGTGGTCACAAATAAGGACCTTCTTCCACACTTTACAACCACCATTAAGCAGCATGGTGCAATGTTAGCGAAAGGACGTGTTCTTGGCATCCAGTTCGATGAATTGTTCCGAGATGACTTGTATCTATCTATTGGTAAAAATGCAGTGGAATATGCAGAAGAGATTAAACGCGCACTGCGCGAAGACGGCTACCGCTTATACTATGATTCCCCGACCAATCAGGTCTTCTTCTTATTGGAGAACTCTAAGGTAGATCCATTGTCAAAGCAAGTCGAATATAGCAACTTCGAAAAGTATGATGATGATTATATCGTAGCGCGCTTCTGCACCAGTTGGGCAACCAACCGCAACGATGTCGACGCATTGCTCGAAGTGATTCACGAGTACGCATAAGATTATTAAAAAGGCCTAGGCGTCTACAATATGTTGTAGGCGACTAGGCCTTAGTTAGTTAAGTTTAGTGAGCCTTGGAAGCTTCTAACATCTTCTCCTTGAGCTGGTTCTCGATTACAACCAATTCTTTCTCAGCCTCGGCACGCTTCTGCTTGCCGTCTGCCTGAATCTTAAGAACTTCGTCAATAGTAGAGATGAGCTGCTCGTTGGTGTGCTTCAAGGTCTCAACATCAACGATACCACGCTCAGACTCCTTGGCACTCTCAATGGTAGCAACCTTCAGCTTGTCAGCATTCTTACGTAAGAGCTCGTTGGTAGCATCAGAAACAGCGTGCTGTGCAGCAGCGGCCTGATTTGCATGCTCAACACCAAGAGCGATAACCATCTGATTCTTCCAAAGTGGAATGGTATTCACGATGGTGGACTGAATCTTCTCAGACATTAAGGTGTCAGAGTTCTGAATCATACGAATCTGAGGACCGGTCTGAAGAGAAATGGTACGGGTCAACTCCAGGTCGTAAATCTTCTTCTCAAAACGATCACACTTCTCAGCCAAGTCCTTAGCAGCCTGAGCATCCTCAGGAAGTCCGGAAGCGTCAGCAGCAGCCTGTAACTCCTTGAGCTTGCCGTTACGAACATCCTCTAACTTCTGCTTGCCGGCAACGATGTACATGGTGAGCTCTCTGAAGTAGGTGAGGTTAGCATCGTACATCTTGTCTAACATGTTGATGTCCTTTAATAATACAGCCTGATGCTTGTCTAATTCTGCAGCGATGGTCTCAACATTGGTCTCAACCTTGCTGTAACGAGCCTGAAGATTGGTAAGCTTATTAGCTCCCTTCTTGAAAATGGCAAATAAGCCTTTCTCATTCTCGTCTACATCGAAGTTCTTCAACTCTCCAACCAAGTTGGTCAGCATCTCGCCGGTCTCGCCCATATCCTTGGCACGAACGGAGCTAAGAGCGTTCTCAGAGAACTCGGAGAGCTTCTTCTGAGTACCAACACCGTAGTTCAAGATTGCGTCGGTATTCTCGATATCAATCTGCTGTGCAAAAGCATCTACCTGAGCCTGCTCCTCTGCAGTAAGCTGATAAGAATCGGTCATGTCCTGTGCATTCTCAACAACTGCAGGAACTTCGTGGGTAGTTGCGGTAGGAGCATCACCAAAGGTTAAGGTAGGTGCTACAACTTCAAAATCTTTTACTTGGGTATCCATATAATCCTCCTTTGTATAAACAGCACATGGCGTGCGTGTTATTCACTCACTTTTTCTAATTCACCTTCCATGAGGCCATCCTGATGCATCATGGTTTTCATTACGGAAATGTCACTGGAGACATCCCACGCGGTTTTCTGGAACATCTGATCTAAGAGAGAGGCAAATGCCTGATTGATAACATCCATGGCATCCTCAATCTCGTGGCGGGTGTTGGTGACATTCTCACCTTCGCCACCCTGGTTCTGAATATCAACGTAAGCAGAAAGAAGCTTCTCGGTGGTCGGCAGATAATACGTCATGAACCGGCGCAAATCCTTGGCACTCTTGGGCTCTGCCTTGACCTTGTCAAAGATGCTCTTCATGATATTCTCTAACTCGTAGAGCTTGTCGGACATCTCCTGATCGTCCGGAATCCGGTCATTGTAATCGCGAACCTTGCGAAGATAAGCATTGCCGTCATTGATGAGCTCCTGAACCTCTGGAGAAAGCCCCTGGCGTCCTGCTTTGCGAGCTTCTTCTTCTGCCTCCTTGGCAGCAAGAGCGTTCTCCTTAGCCGTAGCGACACGAGCCTGCTCGCTTCGAACGTAGTCCTTGTAAACATTGTCCGTCAGCATCAATGTAGTGCGGTCCTTGTCGAAGGCAGCATAGGGAATGTAATTCTTCATATGCAAACGCTTCAAGTCTGACAGCACCTGCTTGGTGGAAAAACCGGAAGCAGAAGCTAAGTGGTCGATACTGATGTATTCTCGGTCTCCAACGATGGAGTTGTAAATGCGATAACGGGATAACAGCTTGTTGCCCTTGATACCGGAACTTAACAATCCCATAGATGACAACCAAAGTACACCAACGGTAGTCATACCAATAACCAAACCCGGGACAACTCCTATCGTAGCAGCGGCAACCCCCATGGATAGGGTAGCAATGCCTAATCCAAAGGTTCCGATGCCGCCTACAATGGACTTGGCAATGTTGCCTCCCTTGGAAATCACGCGAGGCATAAATGGCGTCCTAGAACCACGGAACGTAGTGGCAAAGGTATGATTGCGGATGGATGGAGGTGGTGGAACTGCGGCCTGACTCCTCATCGGAGGGGTGTTGGGCCGTGGTCGACTGGATTGATACGTGGTACCTTCTGTCATGGTGGAACGAATGGTTCCTGCAGTATGAGTGACGGTATTACGTATCTCATTGCTTAGATTAGAATAATTATTGGTCTCAATCGCACGAGTGACACTGTCTAAAATGTCACGACCTGCGTCTGAGAAAATATCTTCCATACTCATATAATTCCTCCCAGCTGGTGGTGGTTACACCACACATTATTTTATATGATTATTATTGGAAAATAAAGGGAAAATCATTGAACTAGCAGTACATTTTCTCACCAGTGTAATTATTAAAAAAGTATAAAGAATGGGCGGTTTTGTTGAGAGTCTGGGTCGATTCCTTTATAATGAAGGTGCACGAGTTTCGAAAGTAGGTGTAATTATGAATGATAATAATGATTATAGAGAAGTAATTGACGGCGATGCGGATGATCGTCGTACCGAGATTCAGGATATAGAGCCGGTAGATGTGCCGGAGGACGAATACGAAGATATTTGCTATGTGTGTCGCAGACCGGAGTCCGTAGCAGGCAAGATGATTCATATGCCGGGAGATATCTGCATCTGTAACGACTGTATGCAGAAGACCTTCGACACTATGGGCGCCTTTGGCGGGACGCCAACCATGGAAAGCGATAATATCGACTTTTCCAAGATGCCCAACATCAGCATGATTAACCTCAACGATTTGGGTGGATTCATGGGTGGATTTGGTATGCCACAGTCTCAGCGCCTCAAGAAAAAGCAGGCAGACAAGAATGCCAAGCCTAAGGAAGCACCGGTGATTGATATCAAGAATATTCCACCGCCACACAAGATTAAGGCATTGTTGGATGATTACGTTGTGGGTCAGGATTATGCCAAGAAGGTTATGTCAGTAGCGGTCTACAATCACTACAAGCGTGTGGCTTCTCTGGATAATCTGGTGGCAGAGGACGATGGCATCGAGATTGAGAAGTCCAACATGCTAATGATTGGACCGACAGGATCCGGCAAGACCTATATGGTTAAGACATTGGCTCGCCTTTTGGATGTGCCTTTGGCTATTACCGATGCGACATCTTTGACGGAGGCCGGATACATCGGTGATGATATCGAGAGCGTGGTTTCCAAGCTTTTGGCTGCAGCGGACAACGATGTGGAACGTGCCCAGAAGGGTATTATTTTTATCGATGAGATTGATAAGCTTGCTAAGAAGAAGAACACTAATCAGCGCGACGTCAGCGGTGAGAGTGTGCAGCAGGGAATGTTGAAGCTCTTGGAAGGCGCCGAGATTGAGGTGCCGGTGGGAGCCAGCAGTAAGAATGCCATGGTACCTATGGCTATGGTGGATACCCGTAATATTCTTTTCATTTGCGGTGGTGCGTTCCCGGATTTGGAGGACATTATCAAGGAGCGACTGAACAAGGCATCTTCCATGGGCTTTGTGGCAGATCTGAAGGACAAGTACGATGGAGACAAGAATCTCCTTCGCAAGGTTACCGTAGAGGATCTTCGCAAGTTTGGTATGATTCCGGAGTTTATTGGTCGTTTGCCGGTGATTTATTCCTTGGAGGCATTGACGGAGGACATGTACGTCAAGATTTTGACGGAACCGAAGAATGCAATCACCAAGCAATACCGTAAGTTATTATCCTTTGATGAGGTTAAGCTGGAGTTTACCGAGGGCGCACTTCATGCCATTGCCAAGAAGGCCATGGAGAAGGAGTTAGGTGCGAGAGCCCTTCGTTCTATCTTGGAAGAGTATATGATGGATATCATGTACGAGATCCCAAAGGATGATAATATTGGTACCGTTCGGATTACCGAGGATTATATCGAGAAGAAGGGCGGTCCGCAGATTACCATGCGTGACACGCAACGTATACCGGAGATCAAAGCACAGGGAAGTGGAGCACAGTAATATGCAGTCGTTTCGGATTACCGATGTCAAGGGATTTATGGCTGCGCTTTTAACCAAGGATGCATTTGATGATTTCCTTTTGGTGGAGGCAACGGTGCACAACCGCATCGCCTATGTGATTGACGGACATATGGCTGGCGATGAGAAGTCCTGCATTCCTTATGCAGAAGTGCGGTCCCTGATATTTGATATGATCAAAGGCAAGCAGACACCGGAGTTTTTCCAGTTCGTTCTGCAACTGCCGCCAGATCAAAAAGAAAAGTTAATAGATGATAGTGATGTGGTTCTACAAGCTGCCGATGTTCTTAGTCTTTCCATGAATATCCGTTATCAGAATGGGGAACTGACCGTTATGACGGGAACTTCTTTACGAATTTTTACCGTGGATCGGTCCCTGGAGAAACAGTGGGATCAGTGGGTACGAAGTCGCTTAAATGCGATGAATTTGGCCTTCGATGAGGTTATATAGTACGACAATCCGCATATTATGTAGTTTTTCTGCCGGAAACCCTTGATTTTTCCTTTACTTTCCATATTTGTTATGCTACGCTAAGGATGTTTAGGGGAGTTCCTAGACGGAATATTTATTGGAGGTACTTACTAATGAGCAAAGGTACAGTAAAGTGGTTTAACGGCCAGAAGGGATATGGATTTATCCTTGACGAGAACGGACAGGATGATGTATTCGTACATTATTCCGGAATCAACATGGAGGGCTTCAAGTCTTTAGAAGAAGGCGCTGCTGTTGAGTACGAGATCGTTGAAGGTAACAAGGGACCTCAGGCAGTTAACGTAACCGTTGTTAAATAATTCCATTTAACAACACGATAATCAGTATTGTTATTTCGTGTACCTTTTGAATGTTTTCATATAGAGTCAACAGGAGATACAAAATGATTAGGGGAGCGAACGACATCCAAGCAATTGGGTGTCGTTTTTTTGTAGGTTATGCGGATGAAGAAAAAGATTCTTAATCTCGTTACAATCTTATGTCTGATTATTGGGTTGACCGGATGTAGCCCGCAGGCGGCATCGAATTACGTCAGTGAGATTCCGGAGGCAATCTCGGATGCCATTGATTATCAGGTGGCCCGGGCGACCATTGGGGTACCCCATGAAGCCCCTGCGTGCTCCAATGACAAGTATGCCTACGGGACGTTGAATGATGAGGAACGCCTGGTATATAACCAGATATTGGACGCTATTCGGAATCGAACCGATGAAGTGCCACTTTCCACCAAGTCTGTGGATGTGGTGAAGCGGGTGTACAATTGTGTGCTGGCGGATTATGGTGATTTGTTTTGGATTTCAGGGTATGAGTATCAGGTGTATTATCGCCGGAATCATCCCATTGGAGTGACTTTTTCTGCCAGCTATTACATGACTCCTGAGACTCAGGCGCAGTACCAGTCGGATATTGATGCCGTTGTCGCACAGTGGGTAGCGGAGGCGCCGAAGGATGGGTCAGACTATGCCAAGGCCAAGTATGTCTATGAACGTCTGATTACAAATGTAGATTACGATATGGATAGCCCCAACAATCAGAACATCATCAGTGTATTCCTTGGTGGGGCAACGGTCTGCCAGGGCTATGCGGATGCAGTCAATGTTCTACTTCAGGCCCTGGGGATTCAGTCGGTGATTGTAACAGGAGAAGCCAACAACGAGAGTCATGCATGGAATATGGTTCGCTTGGACGGCGATTACTATTATATGGATGTGACTTGGGGCAATAGCCGCTACCTGAATGCAGATGCAACAGAGGGCAATATGATTAACTATGCCTATCTGAATGTGACCAGCGAAGAGATTGCCCAGACTCACCACAATCAGGTGGTGTTTGAATTGCCGGATTGTACGGCAGTGAAATGTAACTATTATAACCAGGAACAGCGCTATTTTACGGAGTTGGACATCGATGCAATCGGTACCGTGTTTACCGAGGCCTATGAAGGCGGCAGCGACATTGTATCCGTGAAGTTTGCAGGCAATGAGCTGTATCAGCAGGCCTTGGATTACTTTTTGACTCAGGGACGTTTTGTGGATTATTGCCCTGGACTTCGGAGTATTGGATACATCGAAAGCCAAGAGATGAGCGTGTTGACCTTTATGTTTTAGTATCATAAAATGTTAGCGAGGAAAACCTCAAATAATAAGTGGAGAGACGGCATGTACAAGATAATTATTGATAGTTGCGGGGAAATCCCACAGAACTTAAAAGAGGATGGTCGTTTTGTAAATGTTCCGTTAACCTTGGAAATTAATGGTGAAGATATCATTGATGATGAGACATTTGACCAGGCATCATTTCTAGAGAAGGTTGCCAACAGTCCTACGGGACCGAAGTCGGCTTGCCCATCTCCGGCAGCTTATATGAGCGCCATGGAAGGTGATGCCGACCATATTTATGTGATTACGTTATCAGCGCAGTTGAGTGGTTCATATAACAGTGCAATTCTTGCCAAGAATCTCTACGAAGAAGAGATGGAGGATGAGGATCGTGAGGTTCGAATTCACGTATTCGATTCCAAGTCTGCTTCTATTGGAGAGACCTTAATCGGTATGAAGATTGCCGAGTTAGAGGATGCAGGCTGCTCCTATGAAGAAGTCGTTGAGAAGACAGATGCTTTTATTGCAGAGCAGCATACCTTCTTTGTATTAGAGACATTAGAGACCCTGCGCAAGGCAGGACGTCTTAGCAATCTCAAGGCAATGATTGCGGGAACCTTGAATATTAAGCCAATCATGGGCTCTACCGACGAAGGCAATATCCAACAGTTAGGACAGGCCAGAGGTATGATGAAGGCCCTGGATAAGATGGTGGAATGTATGAAGGAGACTGCCATTCATCCGGAAGAGAAGATATTGGCAATTTCCCATTGTAACGCGCCGGCAGCTGCTGAACAGCTCAAGGAACGTGCCCTAAAACAGATGCAATTTCGAGATGTTTTCGTCATCGATACCCGTGGTGTCAGCAGTATGTATGCCAATGATGGCGGATTGATTATGGTTTTATAAGATGGATTATCAACAGGTTGTTACAACAATAGAGAATAGTCATCGCTTTGGTAAAGCAAGTGGATATGAGGTGAGTAGCGAGCTTTTGGAGGTCTTAGGACATCCGGAAGCCGGTAAGCACATTATCCACATTGCCGGAACCAACGGTAAGGGATCAACGGCAGTTTATGTAAGCAATATCTTACAGGCTGCCGGTTTTTGTGTGGGGATGTTTACTTCGCCACATTTGATTGATTTTACCGAGCGTATTCAGGTCAATGGACAGCAGATTCCGCAGCAGGATGTGGTGCGATTGGGAGAACGATTATTGTCCCTTCCATTACAGTTAGAGCCCACCATGTTTGATCACTGCCTGGCCATGGCGCTGTTATATTACCAGGAGCAGGAGTGCGACTTTATTGTCCTGGAAACAGGCTTAGGAGGCCGATTGGATTCTACCAATGCCATTGGTGTGATACCGGATGTGAGCATCATTACCCGTATCGGATTTGACCATATGGCATATTTAGGGCATACCTTGACGGCAATCGCCGGAGAGAAGGCGGGAATTCTCAAGACTGGAACCAAGGCTGTATTGGCGGTGAATGATATGGAAGCAATGGCGGTATTACAGCATACCTGCCAGCAGAAGAATATTCGCTATTACGATTTGAATCAGGATTCGGATTGGGGCGTTCGTGCCTTTGTGGAGGCTCATCGAGATGCTATCCTACCCGGCAAATATCAGGTGGAGAATGCCATGAATGCGGTGGCAGCCATGTATTTGTTACTGGAGAAGAATGCATTCTTTGGCCTCGTGTCCGGTGAAGAAGAGTTCCGACAGCTATTATTACGAGGTCTTCGTGCATCCTTTTGGGCCGGTCGTATGGAACAGCTAGAGGATGATCCGGTGGTAATCGTGGATGGAGCCCACAATCCCCAGGGTGTTGTGGCATTGCGGGAGAGCATCGAGGAGCGGTTCCCGGATCAGAAGGTGGTATTCCTTATGGCGGTCATGGCTGACAAGGATTATATCCAGATGATTGAGGAATTATTGCCTATAGCAGCGCATTTCTTTACTGTTACGGTATCCTCGGAACGGGCGTTGCAGGGAAGTGAATTGGCCAAACGAATCCGTAATCAGGATGTACCGGCGGACTATATTGAGGACGTAGAACGTGCCTATGAGATGGCCAAGGAGTATGGTAGAACATATCACATGCCGGTGGTTGCCTTTGGTTCTTTGTATTTTATCGGTAGCCTTTTAGAGAAAGTTAAATCAAGATGATAAAAACAAATTGGGAAGCACTGAATGTATTGGGATTAAAACCGGGTGCCACAATCGAGGAAATTAAAACTACATATCACAAATTGATGAAGGCATATCACCCGGATGCTAGTGGTGATATGGAAACGAATCCACTGGTATTTCGTATCCAAGAGGCATACGATTATCTGATTTCGAATTATAACAGTAGTTACTATGCCAGTGGTTCCAAGGAGCCTGGGTTCAGGAAACAAGAATCAACCAAAATCTACGGAAACACCTCTGCGTTACGTCAGGCTGCCACCCAGAGACAACAGAAGGAAGAACGGAAGCGCGCAGAGAAAAGATTGGCTAAACGACAGGAAGAACGCAAAGAAGAATTGTTAAAAGACGCTGAAAGAATTCGCAAAGACAAGCAATATCAAGATGCTATGGACAAAATACATGCTATTCGAGCTGGCGAAGTGGCTGCAGAAATCATTGAAGCTATGCTTCGTGGCAAGATTTGAATAAAACAAGATTTAATAAAACGGTTTCTAAAGAAACCGTTTTTTGTATTTAAAGGCATATATAAGTTTTTTGAATTTCAATTATTTTGTTACTGTAATTACCGCATTGTGGTATAATTCCCCATGAAGGGATATATATTTTCATATTGAGGGGAGTTAACTATGAGAATCATCGCAGTGGACGACGAGAAGTTGGCACTGGAAGCGATGCTAAGTGCACTTGAGAAGTGTGCGGTATCGTCTGACGTGCATGCTTTTCGGCAGGGTGCCGACGCAGAAGCATTCGTGCGGGAGCATGGGTGTGATGTAGCTTTCTTGGATATCGAGATGCGTGACATTTCCGGCATTGATCTTGCAAAGCATCTAAAAGATATCAATCCATCTATTAACATCATATTTACTACGGGTTATGGCGAGTTTGCGGGCATGGCTTTTGATTTGCATGCAAGCGGATATATTTTGAAGCCTGTTACTGCAGAGAAGGTTCAGCGGGAACTGGGGGCACTTCGATTTGCTATCGGAGAGCCGAAGCCTAAGAGACGTTTGGTTGCTAAGTGCTTTGGAAACTTTGAGATTTTTTTGGATGGTGTTCCAATGAAGTTTAAGTATAACAAGTCCAAGGAACTGCTGGCATATTTGATTGACCGTAATGGTGCTATGTGCACCACACAGGAATTATTAACGGTACTGTGGGAAGACGATGATGATTTTGGTAATCATACATCTTATTTCAAAAATGTACGCTCGGATTTGCTTTCAATTTTTGAAGAAGCGGGAATCGATGATGTCATTGTGCGACAGCGTGGTGGAATTGGTATCATACCGGACAAGATTACCTGTGACTACTTTGATTTTTTATCTGGTGATCCGGTGGCCAAGGCACATTATCAGGGTGAGTATATGACCCAGTATAGTTGGGGCGAGATGACCCATGGTTTGTTTGAAGTGTAAGAGGGAATTTCATTGAACGTTGATTACCTATTAGCGAGTTTGGAGTTTTGGGGCGGTATTTTCTGCTTCATCGGTGTGTTTTTTCAATTAGTGAATCGAACCAAGTATCACGCAGCTTCGTACGAAATGGTAGCGATGCTTCTTTGTAGTGCTCTTATGATGGCTTCGGACTTGGCATGCTTCTTTTTTCGAGGACAGATGAGCACCCTTGGAACGTATATGGTGCCAATTGGCAACCTGTTGATGTTCTTCCTTCCATATATTGATATGATTTTCTTCTGCTCCTATCTGTGGCAGTTTTCCAGTAAGGATGAGAACAACAAGCTGATGGTGAATTTGCTGTTTGGTATTTGTGCCACGGCAGTTCTTCTTACCATTGTTTCCATCTTTAATAATATGTATTTTTATGTAGACCAGTGGAATTACTATCACCGCGGGCCTCAGTTTTGGATGTCCCAGGCCATTGGTGTCTGTGCATTCATCGTGATTTTTGCCATGATTCTGTACAATCGACAGTTCCTTGGAAACGTTAAGTTTTTGACCTTTACTTCCTATATTATTTTCCCCTTCATCATGCATGTGGTTCAGTCCATTAAGTTTACGTTGATTTCCCGTTTGAACTTAGGCGTAGAGATTTCTGTAATCTTTATCCTTCTGGTGATGATCAAGGAACAGAACAAGATGGTAAACGAGCAGGAGCTGAAGATTACCGAGCAGGAAGTCCACATGGTGGAACAGGAGCATACCATTAATGACATGCGTATTCGCTTGGTGTTGTCCCAGATTCAACCTCATTTTCTATATAATTCCCTGAATGCGATTTATTATCTTTGCGAGAAAGACAGCGCCAAGGCGCAGCACTGTATCAATGACTTCTCCGATTACCTTCGTGGCAATATGGATGCCCTTAGCGGAGAAAAGATGATACCCTTATCCAAGGAGATTCAGCATGTACGAAGCTATCTATCCTTGGAAAAAATGCGATTTGACGACGACTTGCATATTGAATTTCATATAGAAGCAAGAGAGTTCTTGTTGCCGGCATTGTCGTTGCAGCCAATCGTGGAGAATGCAGTAAAACACGGTCTCGGCAAAAAGTTGGGTGGCGGTACCGTAAAAGTATGCGTTTATGACCGCGGTGCATTCTATGAATTGCTGGTGCAGGACGATGGTGTAGGATATGATACCAATCAGGTGCCGATAGAGGATAGTCGCTCCCATATTGGTGTGGAGAATGTACGTAAGCGACTGGAAGCGTTGTGCAAAGGAACGCTGGAAATTGAGTCCACGCCGGGTATTGGCACAACGGCAATTATACGAATTCCTAAGAATGATATGACCGAGGTCATGCATTGATTTTCCTATGAGAATTCGCTATACTTTATGACGTTGGGCATGAATGGCTTGACGAATGAATGTAGTAAGGGAGTGGCAGATATGAGCCAGGAGAAAGTAGATCTTAAAAAAGAACAGAAGAAGAATCGTAAGAAGTTGAATCGTCAGGCGAAGTTCCGTCATGTAGCGATTACACTGTGCAGTGCATTGGTACTGGTAGCAGCTTGTGGATGGATTGGATATTCCGCTTATTCAACCTATGAGAAGAAGCAGGCTGAGGCTGCAGCTTCTGCAGATGCCGTTTATACACCGGTTGATTTGTCTGCAATTAACGATTATATTTCATCTTTAAATAATGCAGAATAATTTTATTTTTGCTGTTGACAAAGACGGGTGCATTAGATAGAATAACACTTGTCGCTGATACAACAGCACATGCGATAGTGGCGTAGTTGGTAACGCGCGACCTTGCCAAGGTCGAGACCGCGGGTTCGAGCCCCGTCTATCGCTCTAAAATGAAAAAGGATCACATCGTAAGATGTGGTCCTTTTATTTTATGTGCGTATAGGCGGGAGCGAGATTCTCGCCTGCGGGTAAGATTCTCGCCTGCGGGTGAGAATATGCTTTTTTCAGTATATCTTCCAGAATTTCTCTAATGTACTGAAGAATGTTCCTCATCCCATACTTGCGATGTATCGCTATTTCAGTATAAATGCGAAGCTCGGGAAGAAGTACTGATTTTTGAAGCGTTCGAGCGCTCGTGAGCACAATCATTTTTCAGTACAGTCTTCGAATATCGGCAATTATACTGAGATTGGGCTTTTATATGACTTCCCTAACTCCTCCCCGACGCGCCGAAACAACATGATTTGTTACTTTATACCCTAAAAGTGGACCTTAAAGTT
>JAILCW010000151.1 GCA_024690265.1 Lachnospiraceae bacterium
GGCTGCGTTGCATCGTGCCAAGAGCCGATACATGCAGCGTCGTGCAGGCAAGCTGGCGGATGAGGCGGCCACCTTGGAGCCCTTTGATCGAAGTGTGGCTCCTGACGGCATCAACATGATTGGACCGATCTGTGAGCGCAGTGGTTTGGGACAGAGCATGCGTCTGGTGGCGGAAGAGATTGATTCCTGCGGGGATATTCCTCTTTCCATTCGGGAATACCATTTGCCGGGGGACAGCTCCCAGAGTGAGACTACCTGGGCCAATCGGATTACCGAGAATCTTCCTTATAATATTAATATCATTAAGCGAACACCGTTAGAGTTCCCGGTAGGCTATTTTACCTTGGGACGTGAGGTGTTTAACAAGCATTACAACATCGCACACTGGGTGTGGGAGCTTGAAGAGTTCCCGGCAGAGTGGGCGGTTTGTGCTTCCGTGGTGGACGAGATTTGGACACCGTCGGATTTTTCCAGAGATGCTATTGCACGGGTAGTGGACAAGCCGGTGTATACCATTCCGGATTATGTCAGCGCTCCGGTGGACTTAGAGCAGTATGACCGGGCACATTTTGGCCTGAGCGAGGATGAGTTTGTGTGCCTCGTCATGTATGATTCCGGCAGTGTCATGGACCGCAAGAATCCTATGGGTGCCATTGAGGCGTACCGTAAGGCTTTTTCCGATTTGGAGATTGCAGCAGGCGGTCGCACTCCGGCCCTGATGGTCAAGATGAACGGACGCAACGATGCGGAAGAGCAGCGGTTGCGTGAGTATTTATCCGGTTGCGGTAACGTGCATTTTATCACCAAGAGCCTGTCCAAGGTGGAGGTGAATTCCCTCATTGCCAACGCGGATGTCTTTATTTCCCTCCATCGTGCCGAGGGCTTCGGACTGGTAATGGCGGAGGCTATGCTGGTGGGAACCCCTTGTGTTGCGACGAATTATTCCGGCAATACGGAATTTATGAATGGAGATGTGGCCTGCATGGTGGACTACGAATTGGTTCCCCTGACCCGTGACATTGGCCCTTATCAGAAGGGCATGCACTGGGCCGAACCGGATGTGGACCAGGCGGCAGAGTACCTGCGGAAGTTGTATCAGGACGAGGCCTTTTACGGCAAGTTACAGCAGGCAGCGCGTTCTTTCGTGCAGGAACGACTGGGGCTTTCCGCCATTCAACAGCGCATTCGGGCACGTTATTCCGAGATTTTGAACCGGTAAGATATCCGGTTATTCGAGTAGGGGGCACTTCATGAAGTTGGGCATCGAGTTCTTATATCTGCTGCAGTTGGTACGTATGTCCTGCGGCAGTATTTTCGACAACTTCATATTGTTTATCACAGACATGGCAGGGACGCTGCCGTGTTTTCTGGTACTTGCATTGATCTACTGGTGTCTGAACAAGGAATTGGGACGCACCATTCTTTTGAATCTTTCCTTTGGTTGTAATATCAATTCTATATTGAAGAATCATTTCCGGATTCCACGGCCTTGGCTGCGGGATCCGCGAATTGTGCCGGTGTCCGGGGCTCTTTATGATGCGGCAGGCTATTCGCTGCCAAGTGGTCATGTGACCCGGGCCATGGCTACCTATGGCGTCATCGGTATGGACCTTTCCCGTCGCGGGGCCAAAAAGGAGTACACCATCCAACAGGTGGTGGGACATTTTGCCTGGGTACTGGTGGGTCTGGTGATGTTTTCCCGGTTGTATCTGGGGGTACATACGCCGTTGGATGTGTTTGTGGCGCTGGGATTGGGATTCCTATGGATGCTGGTGCTGCGGTTTGCCAAGTTCTTTTTACATAATGAAGTCATTCTGGTGGCCGGCGTCATGTTGGCAATCTATTCCATCCATACCTACGGCCTGAACGGCAACGTGGGTATGATGCTTGGACTCCTAGGTGGATGGTACACAGAGGACCGGTGGCTTCGGTTTTCCACTGAGGGGGAACCCATGGAAAAGGCCCTGCGCTTTATCTTAGGCGGCGGTCTGTTGATTCTCATTCTGGAATTGGTGCCTCAGTTTATTTCGGTTTTTACCCTGACCCGCTATGCCAACTTCGTGGCAGAGCTGATTGCAGGGGTTTTTGTAACAGTAATATATCCGCTGTGCTTCCATCTGGTGCATGCCAGACATATTCCGCTGAAGCAGGTGATTGTTGTTAATACCTGTTTTCTGCTGGTGCTGGTGGTGGCCTTGGGGTCCTTTGGTTATTACTGGACCCAGAATCCTCGCCTTCTGGCAGAGGAGGATGCGGATCGTTCCCGTGTCTACGAGGCCGGCGGCAGTGTGGAGCTGGCGCCCGGTGAAGTGAACACCGTTGATTTTCCGGCCAATGCTATGAATGTGGTGGCGGACGGTGGTTATGCTACCCAGTATCCGACCAATTCCTATCGTTCCTTTGAGAATGCTATGGCGATGGGGGCAACCTCCCTTCGTTGTGATGTTCAGATGACCTATGACGGGCAGTTGGTGCTCTATAGAGAATTAACCCTGGAGCAGATTGATGGCAGTAGTCGTCGCATTGCGGACTGTACCTATGAGGAGTTGAAAGAGCTGGATTTTGGCGCCTGGTTTGGAGCAGAGTTTGCCGGCGGGCGGATTATGAACCTGGCGCAGTTTCTGCGACTGGTGCAGGATCGGGATGTGGAGATATACCTGAATCTGGTTGACGTGGGTGGCGAGCGACGGGATGCATTGGTGCGAACCCTATACGGCGAACTGGTGCAGCATCGTATGGTGAAGCGGGCTACCTGTGTTTCTTCTAATTATAGTTACCTGGAGGCCATGCGCAGTTACAACAGCGTGCTTCCGGTGATGTATGAGACCACCAGCGGAACCGTGGACATTTTGGATTCCTATCCGGCAGATGGCTACAGTATTTTGGTGGACAACATCACCAGTGAGCTGGTGTCTGCCATTCACAGCCGGGGGGAGAGCGTTTACGTCTATGATGTGACGGGGCCGACCCAGTTGTTGAATGTGTATCGACTTCAGGCCAACGGTGTTTTTTCCAATAATTATGGGCTGGCCAGCGTGGTGTCTCACCCGGAGTATTCCTTGCTCTGCGAGAACTACGAGGCGTCCTATACCATGCCGGGGCTGTATGGCAGCTATGTGCCGCGAATCTGCGACGATATGATTTGTCAGGGCATGGCCCGCACCTCCAATCATCTGATTGTGTCGGCCTACAGCTATTCCGGAAATTACAACAGTATCCTCTATGTGATGGACCTTGAGGGCAATCTGAAAAAGATTATAGACTTAGGATTCCGGGCTCATGTAGGCGGCATGGCCTACGATGAGATTCACGATGTGTTGTGGATTACGGCAAAGCTGGGCCAGGTGTATGCTCTGGATTGGAAGACCCTTTGCACCGCTGTGGAAAAGGATGATAAGTACCATCCGATTTATAAGCATGATGGCAGCGCTCTGGTGTCCTTTGATGCGGGACTTATTAACCACAAGGGTCAGAAGATTGCGTCTTTCCTTACCTTTTTCGAAGGCAAGCTCTATGTGGGCAGCTATGTCAACGGTGATACGGGAATTTTAAATACCTATGAGATTGACGATGATTGCAAAGTAACGTTACAATCATCGGTAGAGATTCCGCAACGGATTCAGGGCATGTGCTTTTACCGGGATGTGGCTACGGATACCACCTACATGCTGCTGAGTCAGAGCTATTCGGTGTACGACAGCCAGTTGCTGCGGTATGTGTACCACACGGCTACGGAAAAGTACGAGTATCCTCAGGCTTCCTGGAAGTTGCCGGAGGGTGCGGAGCAGATTGTCATGACCACCCGTGGTTTGTACCTGCTGTTTGAGTCTTCTGCCAAGAAGTATCGCAGTACGGCCCGTTTGGCCAATGACCATATTTTTCTCATTCGCATGGGTGAGCTATAAAGGAGATATTATATGAAGAGTGATCGTCAATCCGCAATTTTGGATTTGATTGTGAAGCATGAGATCGGCACCCAGGAGGAGCTGATGGAGGCGCTGCGCCGGGATGGGTTCGATGTGACCCAGGCCACGGTGTCCCGCGATATTCGCGAGATGAAGCTGACCAAGGTAGCGCTGTCCGATGGGAAGCTGCGTTATGTGGCGTACCGCAAGACCGATGAGGACCTGACGGAGAAGTACCACCGGATTTTTCGGGATGGATTCCTATCCATGGACAATGCCCAGAATATCCTGGTGATTCGCACGGTGTCCGGTATGGCCATGGCGGTGGCGGCGGCCATTGACTACATGGAGTTCCACGAGATTGTTGGTTCTATTGCCGGGGACGACACCATTATGTGTGCGGTGCGCACGGTGGATGATACCATTGGCATTATGGATAAGTTGGAGAAGATTTTGCACGAATAGTGCATTGCGCGGGGTGTTTTCGGGGGAATATTGTAAAACAAAGAAAGACGAGGAAAACACATGAGAAACATCGTAATCGGACAGTCCGGCGGACCTACTGCAGCCATCAACGCTTCACTGGCGGGCGCTTATCATCGGGCCAAGGAGTTGGGCTTTGATGTGGTGTACGGCATGCATCACGGCGTGGAAGGCTTGCTGCGAGAGGACTTGATTGAGCTGGAGCCTTACCTGGATGATCCGGAGGACATTGAGGTGTTGAAACGGACCCCGGCGTCAGCTCTGGGAACCTGTCGCTATCGCTTGAAGGACTACCGCGAGGATGATTCCGATTATCGCAAGGTCATCGAGGTGATGGAGAAGTACGACATCGAGGTATTTCTCTACATCGGCGGCAACGACTCCATGGATACGGTAAAGGAGCTCTCCGATTACGCAGCAGAGCATGGTTTGCCACAGCGTTTCATGGGCGTGCCGAAGACCATTGATAATGACTTGCCGGTGACGGATCACTGCCCGGGTTATGGCTCTGCGGCCAAGTATATTGCTACTTCTCTGAAGGAAGTCATGCGTGATAACAATGCAGGAGACGTGCACAAGCCTACCATTATTGTGGCGGAGATTATGGGCCGCAATGCAGGATGGCTTACGGCGGCGGCTGCGCTGGTAAAGAGCGGGGACTGTTCGGGAGTGGATGCGATTTTCTTGCCTGAGCAGGTTTTCGATATGGATGAGTTCCGTCGTGTGGTTCGGGAGCTTGGCGAGAAGGGCAAGCCTGCAATTATTGCTGTTTCCGAGGGTGTTCGGGTTGCGGATGGTCGTTATGTCTGCGAGCTGGCAGCTGATGTGGCGGTGGATGCTTTTGGACACAAGCAGATGTCCGGAACCGCAGCATACTTATGCGGGCTTATTAGTTCCGAGTTCGGTTACAAGACCAGATACATTGAGTTTTCTACCTTGCAGCGTGCAGCCAGCCATCTGGCATCTCGCACAGATATCGAGGAGGCCTTCGACTGTGGCGTGGCTGCAGTGAACCTGGCAGTGGAGGGCCACACCGGTGAGATGATTGTTATGGTGCGTGATACGGATTCTCCCTACGCTTGCCACATGGAGGGCTACGACATTCACAGCGTGGCCAACCTGGAAAAGGGCTTGCCGGTGGAGTGGATTACCGCCGACCACCAGATGAGCGAAGCATACGAGCACTACGCCCGCCCGCTGATTCAGGGCGAGGTGCTGCCGATTTTTGTGGACGGCGTACCGCAGCATTTGCTGATTGGGGAGTAGTCGGGGAGGATTTTTGGAACAATATTGTGTCCCGAGAGGAGTTTTTCCTCTCGGGTTTTGTTTTATTTTTTGTAACAAAATGTAAATTGCTCCGCGAAATGTTGTTTGCATGATGAGATTCCGCGGAATAATATTGACGAGCTGTTTTTTTTGATTTATACTTGGATTATGAATAAAACA
>JAILCW010000035.1 GCA_024690265.1 Lachnospiraceae bacterium
GCAGGGTTCAAGAAGAGTTGTTAATTGGAATGAAAAATACAAAATGTTGAAGCACTTGCGGTGGCTCAGAAATCAGATTGCTCATGATAACAGTGCTCCAGAGTTAGAAGAAAACGACCTGATTGAACTTCAGCATTTTCATACTCAGCTGCTTAATCAGAAAGATCCACTAGCGGTCCTATTTAAGGTGAAGCGTGAAACTACGAATAATTCAGCAAAGAAGAGAGTAGACTACAGTAGCTTTGAAGCTGAGCGTAGGGAAGAGCATAGTGTTTCACCATTTGTAGTTGCTTTGATTATTGGTGTGGCTACAATTATGTGTATTGTGCTTTTTTCTATGATTTTGTGAGTCGTGAAGTCTTCTGTAACCGAATATGGTTGTAAATTATAAGTTTACTTTTGTAACCCCTTGGTGGTATGATTGGGTTACGAAAGTAAACTTTTTTATTGGTGAGATATGAGTAAATATGAGTCGATTGAAAAATTGAATATTGATGGATACCTGTTTACATCTGACATTGTTAATGCAGGGATTTCAAAAACATGGTTGGCTCGTTACGTGAAGGAAATGGGATATGAGCGCGTAGCTCAAGGAGTATATGTTTCGCCAGAAACATGGCCGGATGAGTTGTTCATTTTGAACAGAGCCTATCCTAATATTATCTTCTCTGGAGAAACAGCATTGTATTTACATTTGCTTGTTGATAGAGAATATAGCGAGATTACAGTGAGCGTTCCTTCAAATTTTAGTGGTCAGAGGCTTAGAGATAAAGGTGTAATTGTTCATCGGGAAAGAGAGGCTATCTATGGACTTGGAAAAACTCAAATCGAGACGAACTATGGCCATTTAGTAAATGTTTATGATATGGAACGCAGTATTTGCGATATGGTAAAGAATAGGCAGATTTATGATGTTCAGACATATCAGACAGCATTGAAAGAATTTTTTAGAAAAGGAAATGTTGATTATTCTAAGCTTTTAGAATATGCAGATAGATTGAATATTAAACAGGATATTAAGAAATACTTGGAGGTTATGATTTGATTAAATCACCAGATCAATTAAAAGCAAAAGTTAGAAATATTTCAAAGGGTAACAATGATGTTGCTAAATCGTATATCCGAATCTTTTTTATGGAAAGATTTTTAGAGAGAGTTGTACACTCGACATATAAAGACCAGTTTATTTTAAAGGGAGGTATGTTGGCTGCATCTTTATTGGGCATAGATATGAGATCGACAATGGATATTGATACTACTGTAAAGGCTTTACCGCTTACAGTTGAAGATATCACAAGAATTGTTAATGAGATATGTTCAATCGATATCGGGGATAATGTTTCTTTTGAGGTTTCTTCTATTGGTTCAATTATGGATGAGTTTGAATATCCTGGTATCCGTATTCAGCTTGTTGGCTACTTGGGAAAGATGAAGCAACCGTTCAAGATTGATATTTCTACTGATGACGAAATAACACCAAACGCAATCGAGTATGATTATAAGTTAATGTTTGAAGAGCGTTCGATTATGCTACGCTCATATAATGTTGAGACTTTGTTAGCAGAGAAAATTCAGACCGTACTTGCTAGAAATGTGGCAAATACAAGGATGAGAGATTTCTTTGATATTTATTCCATTTGTCAGCAAGTGGATTATTCTGATAATACCTTGAGATTGGCCTTTGAGGCGACATGCAGAAAGCGAAATACATTATTTGATGCTGAACAAATACATTCTTTAATTGTAAAGATTAGAGACAGTAAGGATTTATCTGAGGAATGGGAATGCTTTGTGAAGAAAAACTATTATGCGGATACAACTAGTTGGACTGATGTTGTAGCGTATGTATGTAACTTTATTGAGAGTATGTGAAAAATGGAAGTGCCACTTCATGTACAGGGATTTTAATTACTAATATGACTCCCTTGGGGACGGGGTTAGTGGTTCATTGTATTCTGATTTGTACAATGAACCACTAACCCCGTCCCCGAGGGAGTCAAAAAAACAGTTAGCATTCCCTAACAAGAAGTGATATGATGAGTACGGTGTTAGAACAGCCTAACACTTTACTCATCATTTTTCTTTAAGGAGGGGACTTGTAATGAAGGAAAAAAAGAAAAGCGATCTGGCCATATTGCTAGGTTACGCTGGTAATTTCAAAGGATTGACCTACTTAGGTCTGTTCTTGTCCGGAATCGCAATGGTCCTTGGCATGTTGCCATACATCTGTATCTGGCTAGTAGCGAAGGACTTAATTGAAGTTGCACCGCATTGGACGGAGGCAGAAAACATCAGCCGCTATGGTTGGATGGCATTAGGTTTTGCCATCGCCGGTATCTTGGTGTATTTTGCAGCATTGATGTGCACCCATGTGGCTGCATTTCGTACCGCATCCAACATTCGTAAGCAGGGCATGCAGCATCTCATGAAGACACCCCTTGGTTTCTTCGACTCCAATGCATCCGGATTGCTTCGCAACCGCTTGGATGGCGCAGCTGCTGAGACCGAGACCTTGCTTGCACACAACCTGGCTGACATTGTTGGAAGTGCAACCATGTTTATCGCTATGGTGGTCTTGATGTTCGTATTCGACTGGCGCATGGGCGCTGCTTGTCTGGTGGCAGCAGTGGTATCCGTTGGCGCTTTGTTTTCCATGATGGGCGGCAAGAATGCGAAGCTTATGCAGGAGTACCAGGGTGCGCAGGATTACATGAGCAAGGCCGGCACCGAGTATGTTCGCGGTATCCCTGTGGTGAAGGTGTTCCAGCAGACCGTCTATTCGTTTAAGACATTCAAGGAAGCCATTGAAAAATACAGTGACAAGGCACAGAACTATGCCGTGGATGTGTGCAAATTTCCACAGGCATTGAACTTAACGGCCACCGAAGGTGCTTTTGTCTTCATGATTCCGGTGGCAGTTTTTATTGCACCACGGGCGTTAGCCAATGGTGACTTTGCTAGTTTTGTCACCAACTTTGCATTCTATGCGGTTTTCTCCGCAATTGTTTCCACAGCTTTGGCTCGTATTATGTTTGCAGCCAGCGGCATGATGCTTGCCAGCACTGCATTGTGTCGTATCAATAAGGTCATGGAGGCTCCGACTCTGGAGGTTACCGACCATCCCAAGACCCCTGCAGACAACAGCATCGAGTTTCGCGACGTATCTTTTACCTATGATGGAGCAGATGTAGCGGCCATTGATCATGTGTCCTTCCGGGTAGAGCCGGGACAGACCGTGGCATTGGTTGGTCCATCCGGTGGTGGTAAGACCACGGCAGCAAGCCTCATTCCTAGATTCTGGGATGTCACAGAGGGGTCCGTTCTTGTAGGTGGCGTAGACGTGCGGGAGTGTGACCCTCATGAACTCATGGATCGCATTGCCTTCGTGTTCCAGAACAATCGTCTTTTTAAGGCAAGCATTTTGGACAATGTTCGTGCCGCAAGACCAAACGCGACCCGTGAGGAAGTGCAGAAGGCCCTCTCCGCAGCCCAGTGTGACGATATCATCGCCAAGCTGCCACAGGGCATGGACACCATCATCGGTACCGAGGGTACCTATCTCTCCGGTGGTGAACAGCAGCGTGTGGCCCTAGCACGTGCGATTTTAAAAGACGCGCCAATCGTTGTCCTTGACGAGGCCACGGCCTTTGCAGATCCGGAGAACGAAGCTCTGATTCAGAAGGCCTTCGCAACCCTCACCAAGGGACGTACCGTCATCATGATTGCTCACCGTCTATCCACGGTGGTTGGCGCAGATCGAATCATTGTCCTAGATGATGGCCACGTGGTAGAAGCGGGTACGCACAAGGAATTGACGGCAACAGACGGCATGTATGCGCGCATGTGGACGGATTACAATCAGGCCGTACAGTGGCGCATCGCAACTGGGGAGGTGTAAGAGATGTTTGGAAAAGAGTTTCAGAGAAAATACGCCCTGTCAGATCAGGGTATCAAAAATGTAAAGACTGCAACCTGCTGGACGGTGGTGGTAAACCTCATCGTTATGGGCGGCATGGGTATCCTGTATCTGATTATGAGTCAGTACATGGACACCCTAGTGGATGGTAAGCCGCTCCCGGCGAGCTGGATGATTCTGCTGATGGTACTTGGATTTTTTATCCTATCTATTATCACCCACATGCAGCAGTATAACGCCACTTATGGTTTGGTATACGGCGAGGTGAAGACCGCACGTATCTCCTTGGCAGAGCGTATGCGTAAGCTTCCTCTGGGATACTTTGGGAAAAGGGACTTGGCAGACCTTACCGAGACCATCATGGGAGATGTGAATCGTCTCGAGCACGTGTGGTCCCACTGCTTGGGCTATCTCTATGGAGCGTTTATCTCTACCGCCATCATTGCCGTGATGATGATTACCTTTGACTGGAGACTGACCATTGCTTGTCTTTGGGGTGTGCCGGTAGCTTTTATCCTGTTATTTGGAAGCCGCAAGCTCAACGAGCGTCAGTCTAAGATCACCAAGGCAGCTGGCATTGCCGTAGCTGACGGCATCCAGGAGACTCTGGAGAATATTCGTGAGATTCGAGCCACCAATCAGGAAGAACGCTTCCTGCGAGAGTTGGATGAGAAAATTGATTATCACGAGAAGACCATGTTGTCCGGCGAGCTATCCTGCGGTATCTTCGTCAATGCTGCCAGCGTCATCATGCGTCTTGGAGTTGCAACTACGGTACTGACCGGAACGAGTCTAATCCTAGCTGGCAAGGTGGAATTCATGGTGCTTTTTATGTTCCTACTGGTGATTACCCGTGTGTATGCGCCATTCGATCAGTCGTTGGCCCTCATTGCGGAGATGTTCGTGTCTCAGATTTCCGCATCCCGCCTCATGGAGATTCATGATACCAAGGAAGCAGAGGGTGCGAACCGCTTCCGCCCACAGGGTCACGACATTGTCTTTGATAACGTTGGGTTTGCTTATGACGATGAGCAGGTGTTAAAAGGGGTATCTTTTACCGCCAAGGAAGGAGAGGTCACCGCATTGGTTGGTCCATCCGGCTCCGGCAAAAGTACCTGTGCCCGCTTGGCTGCTAGACTCTGGGATATCCCGGAGGGCTCCATCCGCGTGGGTGGCGTCGACATTGGTACGGTTGATCCGGAAGTATTGCTGGGAGATTATTCCATGGTATTCCAAGATGTAGTGCTTTTTGACGATACAGTGATGGAGAACATCCGTCTCGGCAAGCATGGGGCAACGGATGCTGAAGTTATCGCTGCGGCGAAGGCTGCCAACTGTGAGGAATTCATCAGCAAGTTGCCACAGGGCTATGAAACCCCAATCGGTGAGAATGGCGCCAAGCTTTCTGGTGGAGAGCGCCAGCGTATCTCCATTGCCAGAGCACTTTTGAAAAATGCACCAATCGTACTGCTGGATGAAGCTACCGCTTCCCTCGACGTTGAGAACGAGACCAAGGTGCAGGGTGCACTGTCCAGATTACTGCAGGGCAAGACGGTCCTAGTCATCGCGCACCGCATGCGTACCGTGGAAGCTGCGGATAAGATTGTAGTTCTAGCTGATGGCAAGGTGGCTGAGGAAGGCGCGCCAAGCGAACTTCTTCAGAAGGAAGACGGCATCTTCCGCCATATGGCCAAGCTTCAGAGCGAATCTGCCGGCTGGAGCATCGCGTCATAGAATGGCTAAACTAAAAAAATAACACCAAAGTGATAAAAGAAACCTTATTTTTAAGGTTTCTTTTTTTTATGTTTATAAAAGAAAAATCGATGGGGTGGAACCTATGAAAATGAAAACTTACATCATGATGGCGGTGTGCTTCGTGTGCATTGCAGTGGGAGTAACGATTATGACAACTTATGCAAACAGGAATGACAGACGCGTGGACTATCACACGAAGGCTTTGGGAGATTCGGTCTACATCTTTTCGACCCAGGACGACATGGAAGAAGTGCAGCAGACCATTGATGCAATCTATGAGAAGCAGGAGACCAATCAGTTTGGCAACCAGCGATATGCCTTGTTGTTCTTGCCGGGGGATTATCCGAAGCTTCAGGTGAAGGTTGGTTATTACACTCAGGTCATGGGCCTAGGGAATCAGCCAACAGATACTCGTATCGGATCCATTGATTGCGATGCTACCTGGCTAGGAGATGACCCCAATAACCACAATGCCTTGTGCAACTTCTGGCGCAGTGTGGAAAATGTGGAGATCATGGGCAACTCCATGTGGGCAGTGTCTCAGGCCACGGATATGCGCCGGGTGCAGGTGGATGGAGCCTTATATCTTCATGACAACTATGGCTGGGCCAGTGGAGGATTCCTGGCAGATTCTAACATTCAATCTATGGTGGATTCCGGTTCTCAGCAACAGTGGCTCTCCAGGAATAACACCTATCGCACCTGGATGGGACAGAACTGGAACATCGTATTTGCCGGGGACCAGGAGGATGGCCTTCCGAATGGAACCTGGCCCATGTTCTCCTACACCAGAGCCGATGTGGTGGATGTGATGCGAGAAAAGCCATATCTATCCTACCGGGAAGGAGCGGGCATGGGAATTGCCATTCCAACTAAGACCGCTACCTCTGCCGGTTGTCGCTGGGTAGAGGAAAGCCAGCAAGTGGAGTGGATTCCACTGGATGACTGTTACATCGCAAGAGCCGATGAGGATACAGCTGCTTCCATCAATGTAGCATTAAGCGAAGGAAAACACATCCTGTTCACCCCGGGATGTTATCAGCTAGAGGATGCCCTTGTGGTAGGTGGAGATGACACCGTATTGCTGGGCTTGGGTCTGGCCTCCCTGGAGCCAAGTTCCGGCAACGCCTGTGTGGAGACCTCTTCGGAGGGTGTTACCATTGCAGGACTATTATTCGAAGCGGGGGAAAGGGAATCTGATGTGTTACTCCATGTTGGAAAACCAACAGAAAACAACAGCCAGCGTCGTACCTTATTATCCGATGTGTACTTCCGTGTGGGTGGACGTGCCACCGCGCAAGCCACAGCGGTAGATACCGCCCTAATCATTGATGCCAATGAAGTGGTGGGAGATAACCTCTGGGTATGGCGTGCAGACCACGGAGATCAGGTGGGCTGGGATGCCAATCGCGCCAAACATGGTGTCATCATCAATGGGGAAGATGTCACCATGGTGGCACTGATGGTGGAGCACTTCCAAGAGGAACAGACCGTCTGGAATGGTAACGGTGGTACCTGCATCATGTATCAGAGCGAGGTGCCTTATGATATCCCATCCGGGGAAGCGAAGCCTTCCTTTTACGTCAGTGATTCGGTGAAGGACTTCTATGCCACCGGCCTTGGCATCTATCTCTATAACCGGGATGCTAGGATTCCGTTGGAGTGCGGTATGCGCGTTCCGGATGCGCCGGGAGTGGCCGTGGATCACATCATTACAGTGATGCTGGGGAATTCCCATCCGGGGATCCATCACGTCATTAACGAAGCCGGCGGCAGCTGTATGAATGTGGGAGAGACCCAGAAGGTGTTGCATTATTGCAACAAGGAGTGGAAATAGGAGGAATTATGAAGGAATCATTTGTGATAAAAAACGCGGACCATGTACCGGGATTGTACTTTCCGTTGGTATCTGAGACGGGACTAAAGTCCTGCGTCACCCCGAACCTCGGTGGGGATGCGAAGTTGGATCAGAACCATTTCTTATTAGAACCAAGAAGTATCGAAGACCTTCGGAACAATCGCTCCACCCGGAACTTTTGGTTGGATTGGGGCGAGGACACCTGGTCCATCACCGGTGTCTCTGCTTGGAATGAAGCCCTGTGGGATCGATGTGATGAGACCATGGAGGTAGAGACCGGAATCCTCTGGCACAAGGTCACCAGGCGGAATCCATCCATGGGGGTGGAGGGTGAGATCCTATCCTTCGTTCCCTATGACCAGAATTATGAAGTCCATCAGATCACCATTCGAAATACCAAGGAGACTGCAGAGACTATGCGGTTCTATACCGCCATTCCCATGTATGGACGTAGCGCCGATAACCTTAGGGATCATCGCCATGTCACCAGCCTCTTGAATCGCATGGAAGTGACACCTTATGGCATTCACAATACCCCAACCCTGTCCTTCGATGAGCGCGGGCATCAGCCGGGGGACAGCGTCTACTATGTGGAGGCGGTTTCTGCAGAGGGAGAGTTGCCGCAGGATGCCTGTGGGGTATTGGAAGATTTTGTTGGAAATAGCACATTACTACGTCCGGAAGCAATCTTTTCCGGACGGGATGATATATGGCAAAAATCAGGCTCCCACGTGGATGGACAGGAGGTCATTGGCGCTCTTCGTTTCCACCCCGTGGAGATTTCCCCCGGGGAGGAGAAGAGTTACATCGTGGTCATCGGTATTGCACCACAGGAAGCCACCATTGCTTCCCTTCGCCCTCTCTGGGATTCGGCGGCAGCAGTGGAAGCAGCCCTAGAAGCAACCATAACACATTGGAGCAACCTTGCACCGATCCGCATTCACACGGGAGATCCTGATTTTGATTTCTTCTTCATGTGGGTAGGATTCCAGCCGGAGTTGCGTCGACTCTTCGGCTGTTCCTTCCTACCTCATCACGATTACGGTCGCGGTGGCAGAGGTTGGAGAGACTTATGGCAGGACTGTCTGGCACTGTTGATCATGCATCCCCAACAGGTGCGAGAACTGTTAATTGCCAACTTCGCCGGCGTGCGCGAGGACGGTACCAACGCCACCATCATTGGAGATGGATTAGGGAACTTCAAAGCAGACCGCAATGG
Organism: Lachnospiraceae bacterium; assembly: GCA_024690265.1. Lineage (GTDB taxonomy): Bacteria > Bacillota > Clostridia > Lachnospirales > Lachnospiraceae > XBD2001. The sequence goes on from JAILCW010000035.1 coordinate 8,749, forward strand.
CATCAGCCGTGTATGGATGGATCACGCCTTGTGGCCTTGGATGACCATGCAGTTATATATTGCCCAGACCGGAGATGAGGAGATTCTACTAGAGGAACAGGGCTATTTTGAGAGCGAAAAGCGTGGTACCATCCTAGAACATCTCATCCTGCAGAATACCGCAGCCTATCACAATCGAGGGGAGCATCACATGCTTCGCCTCTTAGATGCAGACTGGAACGATGCCTTGGATATGGCTAGCCAGCGGGGGGAGAGCGTGGCCTTTTCTAATGCCTATGCCGCGAACCTGATAAGCCTTGGCGAAGCGGTGCAGCATCTAGCCACGACTCATCCGGATGCAGGTGTGGATGCATCACAAGGCACATCTCTGATTGCCATGGGAAGGTCCCTGCAGCAGGAGATTCGCTCGACCCAGTGGCTTAAAGAGGGCTTCTATAATAGCTACTACGACAATGATGGGCAGCCCTTGACGGATGGCAACATGATGCTTACCGGGCAGGTCTTCGCCATTATGGGTGGAACGGCCACAGAAGAGCAGCTGGATTCCATCACCCAGAAGGCCGACGAGCTTCTATATGACGAGGCTTGCGGTGGTTACCGATTGAATACGGATTTTCACGAAGTGAAGCTGAACATGGGACGACAGTTCGGATTCGCTTATGGGGAAAAAGAAAACGGGGCGGTATTCTCCCATATGGCGGTGATGTATGCAAATGCCCTATATCAGCGAGGCCGCAAGGCTGCCGGGTTTAAGGCCCTAGATGCCCTGTATCGACAGTCCATGAACTTCGAAGTCTCCCACATCTATCCGGGAATCCCGGAGTACTTCGGCCGCGGGGGTCGGGGACTCTACCATTATCTAACGGGAGCGGCCAGCTGGTATCTTCTGACGGTGGTGCAACAGATGTTTGGCGTGAAGGCAAGCTATGGTCAGCTTCAGGTGGAGCCACAGCTACTAGAGCAACAATTCGATTCGGATGGCAAGGCTTGGATTCGTCTACCATGGCAGGGCAAGATGACCCTGATTACCGTAACCAGGGAGGGGACCGCCACCATTACCGAGGAATTATAGAGAGGAAATTTAAGATGTCACAGTTTACAATGGAAAACTATGGAAAAAAGAGTACCTTCGCCAGCTTCCTTCCGGGAATCGCAGGCATTCACGGCATTCCCATCTGGTGTTATTACGTGAATCGCGGTCAGGGAGTGGTAAGCTTCGGAGTTGAGAACAAGGATCATAGCATCATGGAGTTTTATCCGGCCCATACCGCTTATCAGAACGTAAAGCGCACGGGATTCCGTACCTTCTTGCATGTGGATGGGGAATACCGGGAAGCCTTCGCAGATGAGGATGTCCCTCATGCTATGGATATTGAGATGAATACCCTGACGGTGCGAAGCGGGCGAAGCCTGGTGACAGAAGCTACCTACTTCATCCTACCAGAGGAGCGCTTGGGAGCTCTGGTTCGCAAGGTAACCTTTACCAATACCGCGTCCCATCCGGTTTCACTGGTCTATGCAGATGGTATGCCGGCCCTGATTCCTTATGGGGTGTCCCTAGAGAGTATGAAGAACATGGCCCAGTTGTCCAAGGCTTGGATGCAGGTGGAAGACTTAGAGCGTAGGGTTCCGCGATTCGGGGTGCGTGCCTCCATGGAGGATACGGCCAGTGTTACGGAGATTGAGGGTAGTAACTTTGCCCTGGCTGTGGATAGCAGTGGGCAGTTGCAGCAGGTGATGGTGGATAACGATATCCTATTCGCCTATGATTCCTCCCTCCAGCAGGCGGTGGGATTCCGGGAGCAGGGCCTTGGGGTATTAGAGCAGAAGCAGAATACCTCTAACCTCATTCCAGGTTGCTTCTTCTTAGGAGAGTGCACCCTTGCACCGGGAGAATCCAAGACCATCTACGAACTCTATGGTCAGGTGGAGAAAACATCCCAGTTAGAGGACTTTTTATCCGGTCATACGCTAGATGCGGCCTACTTCGAAGACAAGTTGGGCCGTGCCAGAATGCTGACGGAGGAGCTTGTGGCCTGTATCGAGACCCACACCGGAAGCAAGACCTTCGATGCCTATACTGCCTATACCTATATGGACAATGTGCTGCGAGGAGGACTTCCAATTCCGTTAGGAGAGGACAAGACCTTCTATGTCTATTCCCGGAAGCACGGAGACCTAGAGCGTGAGTACAACTTCTTCTCCATGTCTCCGGAGTATTATTCGCAAGGCAACGGCAACTTCCGTGATGTGAATCAGAACCGCCGTTGTGACATCTTCTTCCATCCGAAGACGGGACGGGACAGCATCCACATGTTTTACGACCTAATTCAGTTGGATGGTTACAATCCGCTGTCTGTGGAGAAGAAGGTCTATACTTATGAGGGGCGCACCTTCACCCCGGGACAATTGTATCTGGAATTGTTGGAAAAACAACCGGATGAAGCCTCTGCGGATGCTGAGTTCTATCGCATTATGACTGCGGCAAAAGAGAACGTAGGCGCCAACTTCGGCGAGGGCTACTGGTGCGATCACTGGACCTACAATCTGGATTTGATTGAGGATTATCTGTCCATGTATCCGGAAGAGGAGACTGATCTGTTAACGGAGCAGCGTTACACCTACTTCCTGTCACAGGCCAAGGTGAATCCACGGGCCGCTCGCTATGAGAAGACCCCACAGGGCATTCGTCAGTATCATGCCCTAGATGAGAAGAGTAAGCGGAATACCCAGGAGAAGCAGGTGCGCACCGGTTTCGGCCATGGCACCATCTATCAGGGGACCCTCTTGGAAAAATTATTGCTGCTATCTGCGGTGAAGTTCGCCACCTTGGACCCATATGGTATGGGAATCGAGATGGAGGGCGGCAAGCCGGGCTGGTATGATGCCCTGAATGGCCTCCCTGGAATCCTTGGTTCCTCCATGGCGGAGACCTATGAGTTGCAGCGAATGATGCATTATCTTGGTCACGGCTTAGGGTTGGTGGAGATAGTGCCGGTGTTTGCAGAATTAGCGGAGTTATTGCAGACCCTTCATGGCATTGTACAGGCCAACCGTACCACCATTCTAGGCGGGGAACGCCTTGCCCTGGTGGACTTCTGGAATGCCATCAATGATGCCAAGGAAGCATACCGAGAGGCTACCTATGATGGCATCCGTGGAGAAGTGGTAGAGATGGATGCCGTTGCCCTTCGTTCCATGATGGAGGACTTTGTTGCAATTACAACAGCCGGTATCGAGAAGGCCATGCGCTTAGGCAATGGATTAGCTCCAACTTACTTCTACTATGAAGTAACCGGATATGAGGAAGCAGAGGATGGTATCCATCCGAAGGAATTCCTTCTGCACATGGTTCCGGCCTTCCTTGAGGGCCCGGTGCGTTACCTGAAGCTTCCTCTGGATTCACAGAAGAAGCGAGGCCTCTATCAGAAGGTGAAGTCTTCCAACCTCTATGACAAGAAGCTTGCCATGTACAAGGTGAATGAATCCTTGGCTGGGGCCAGCTACGAGATTGGCCGTTGCAAGTGCTTCACTCCGGGCTGGTTAGAGAATGAATCCATCTGGCTGCACATGGAGTATAAGTATTTGTTGGAATTACTACGGAGTGGATTATATGCAGAGTTCGCCGAGGATTTCCACAAGGCTTGTGTGGCTTTTATGGATCCGGAAGTTTATGGACGTTCCGTATTGGAGAACTCCTCTTTTATCGCAAGTTCTGCCAATCCCAACACATCCATTCATGGCAAGGGCTTCGTAGCCAGACTCTCCGGTTCCACCATTGAGTTCATCAGTATGTGGAAGATGATGATGTTCGGCAAGCAGCCATTCCATCAGGCAGAGGAGTTGTGCTTCCAGCCAAATCCGCTGATTCCGGAATACTTGATCCCGGAGGATGGTGTAGTTGGTGCCAAGTTCGGCGGCCGGATGATGGTGTATTATCACTGCGAAATCAAGAAGGATTACCTGCCAGGGGAATATCGTATCAGCTCCATGGAGACCGAGGATATGGAGGGCGTGCGCCATTCCTATTGCGGAGATACCCTAATCGGTGAAGATGCCCGTTCCATCCGAGATGGAAGGGTGGTTCGCCTGGATGTTTTTTTACAATAAAATAGACACTAAAAAAATGACACCTTTTTAAAATTTGCGTCATTTTTTCAAGAGAGTTTCCCTCCTATAATCAAGACAAGTTAAGTCAAAGCGCACAAGCGCAAGATTAAAGGAGGGAAATTCTTATATGAAATTCAAAAGACTTATGGCAATTGCTATGGCTGGTGCAATGACACTATCTATGGCAGCTTGCGGATCCTCTTCTGAGGGCGGAGCTACCGGCAACAGCAGTAATGGGGCTGCTGCAGCAGGTGGAGACGATACTTTGGTTGTTTGGACCTTAGCATCTGACTTGAAGGACTTCGGTGAGCGTTATCAGGAGAAGACCGGTGTCACCGTTGAGACCGTTGTAATTGAGCCTGCAGATTACCCAACCAAGGTGCAGACCGCACTGATGGGTGGCGAGAGTGAGCCGGACATCATCGTTGGTGAGCCTCAGATGTTGGAAGATTTCTATGACAATGGATTCTTCGCAGACTTGGACGAGATGGGTGCCAAGGATTACGAAGGCCAGATTGTAGATTATGTTTGGAAGGTTGGTCAGGATTCCGAGGGAATTCAGAGAGCCATTTCTTACCAGATTACTCCTGCAGGATTCTACTATCGTAGAGACATTGCCCAGGAGGTATTCGGTACCGATGATCCGGAAGAGATTGGCAAGTTATTTGCAGATTACGACACCATTTTACAGACTGCTCAGACCTTGAAGGATGCAGGATATCGTATCTTCGCATCCGATGCTGAGACCAGCTACTTCTCCGGCGACAGCGCTTGGGTAGTAGATGGCAAGTTGAATGTTAACGATGCACGTTTTGCATACATGGATTTGGTGATTGATCTGTATCAGAAGGATTTGACCGCATACGCAAATCAGTGGTCCACTCCTTGGTATCAGGCAATGAGCGGTGAGGTACCAATCCTTACTGCTGAGATCCAGAACTATGAAGATGATTCCGTTAACGTATGGGATGCAGAGAGCTTCGCTGAGGCAACTGCTGACCTTGAGAAGACTACCGTATTCGCATTTGGTCTTCCAAGCTGGGGCGTTCTTACCATGCGCGACAACGTAGGTGAGACTTCCGGCAAGTGGGGCGTTTGCTCCGGACCTGCTTATGGTTTTGGTGGTGGTACTTACATTGGTATTTCTTCTCTGTCTGAGAAGAAGGACCTTGCTTGGGACTTCGTGAAGTTCTGTACCTTGGATGAAGAGACTGCTGACTGGTGGATCGAGTTCTCCGAAGGTGACACCGTTTCCTTGATTTCTGCATTGGATAAGCATAAGGATGACGCTAACGAGATCTACGGTGGGGAGAAGTTATACAGCTTCTGGTTAGATCAGGCACAGGGTATCGATTACTCTAAGGTCACCAAGTATGACAAGGTGATCAACGATGCTTGGGGTGCTGCAATCAGCTCCATCAAGACTGGTCAGGCTTCCCGTGATGAAGCACTTACTACCTTCTATGACACCGTTGAGTCTACCTATCCTGAGATTCAGGTAACCAGATAATAGTTAAAAAGTTATGAAAGCAAAACAAACAAACAAAAAACTAACACAATATGATAATTGGGGATATTTGTTTGTTGCACCCTTTGTGGTAGTCTTCCTCATCTTCAGCGTGTATCCGGTGCTTCGTACCTTGTACTTAAGCTTCACGGATCTGAAGGTGATGGGAGATGCACACTGGGTTGGACTGGCAAATTACAAGCGCGTTGTTACCGACAAGTTCTTCTGGATTGCGCTGTGGAATACGGTTCGTATCTGGGTGGTGAACATCATCCTACAGTTGGGACTTGCCTTCCTTCTGATGATGGTCTTCTCCGATGTCAAATACAAGATGCGAGGACTAGCAGTATTTCGTATTGTGTATTACCTACCGAACTTAATTGCTGCAACCTCCGTTGCCTTCTTATTCAAGACCTTATTGGATTGGAGATTTGGTACCTTCAACCAGATGATTTCTCAGATTTATCGTCTCTTTGGAGCCCACTACAATCCCATCGACTGGATTGGAAGTACGGCAACTGCAGGGGTATCCATTGCAGTGATTCAGTCCTGGATGTGGTTTGGTAACTCTTTTATCATGTTGATGGCTGCAGTACAGGGAATCCCGAAGGATTACTTCGAAGCAGCTGCATTGGATGGGGCAGGACGTTGGACGATTTTTGGCCGCATTACCCTTCCTCTGATTAAACCGATTATGATGTATGTTGCAATTACATCCTTGATTGGTGGCTTACAGATGTTCGACCTGCCATTCCTTATGACGGAGCCGGCCAGCGCATCCTACGGATCGACCCAGACCGTAATGATGTATCTCTACAAGTTTGGATTCACAGCCGGAACCATTCAGACCGGATATGCATCTGCCATTGCGTATGTGCTGTTCCTGATTATCCTGACGGTTTCTGTAATCCAGATTAAGTTATTCAACCGAGGGGAGGACAAGTAAGATGGGTGATAAGATCAAAAAAGGCATATTATATCTGGCACTGATTATCTTAGCCTTGGCTTGTTTACTTCCATTCGTGCTGATGATTGTAAATGCAACCCGAAGTGGTGCTGAGATTTCTCAGTCCTTTACCTTCATACCGAGTACACACCTGAAGGAAAACTGGGTGCGACTCTTTGATTACTTCAACGTATTCAAGGGTATGTGGAACAGCTTGTTGGTGTCCGTTCCGGCGACCTTACTGGGAGTTTACTTCCCGGCAATGACGGCTTACGGTTTGGCCATCTACAAGTTCCGTGGAAACAAATTAATCTTTGGTTCCATTCTGGTATTCATGATGATTCCGGGACAGTTGTCCCTCATCGGATTCTACCAGTTATGTACCAAGTTACACTTGGTGAATTCCTATATCCCATTAACCATTCCGGCCATTGCGGCAGCAGGCACCATTTTTTTCCTGCGACAGTACATTCTGTCCAGCGTGCCAATGTCATTGGTGGAAGCTGCCCGCATTGACGGAGCCAACGAGCTCTACACCTTCCATCGGATCATCATTCCGATCATTGCACCGGGTATGGCAACCATGGGAATCATGGCCTTCATCGGTAACTGGAACAATTACCTGCTTCCAATGATCATCCTGAATAAGAACGATAAGTTCACCCTCCCTGTTATGATGGCAACCCTACGTGCCTCATTGGACATTCAGGCGAACCAGGGAGCAATCTATCTGGCAGTTGCATTGTCGGTAATACCGATTCTGTTGGTATTCACCATCTTCTCCAGATACATTATCAGCAGCATCTCAGCCGGTGCTGTCAAAGGTTAAAAAGTATACAAAAAGCTGTTGGAAGGCTCTCCTCTCTAACAGCTTTTTGGTGTAAAATGAGAGTACTGATTTTGCACTGATTATTATGAAGATGAGAGGGAATGATAGTGAAGGGGAAACTGTCGTTATTACTAGTTGCAGCGTTAACACTTGGCCTGCTGGGTGGATGCACCGTGGAAAAAGGCGCAGAAAGCACCCTGGGCAGTGGACAAGAACCCATAACTCTAGATTGGTATGTGAACTATTCCTGGTTTACCACCCGTTGGGGAGAGAACCTGGTGTCTCGTACCATTACCGAAGAGACCGGAGTCACGCTGAACTTTATCACCCCTATGGGGAATGAAAACAACAAGTTAAATACCTTAATTGACTCCAATTCCCTGCCGGATATTCTAACCATTGGCTGGTGGGAGCCGCAGTTGCAGGAGATGATTGAGGGAGACATGGTCTATGCCCTGAATCGTCTGGCGGATGAGTATGACCCGGCTTTTTATGAAGTGACGGATGAGATGGTGCGGAACTGGTACACCCTAAGCGATGGCAACATCTATGGGTATCCCAATTCTACCTTCACGCCTTTGGACCTAGAGGAGCATGAGAACATCGGCTCCAACGTGACGTTCCTGGTGCGCAAGGATATGTACGAGGCCATCGGCTCCCCGGATATGACTACGCCGGAGGGCTTCTATCAGGCGGTGAAGGACGCTGCCGAGATGTTCCCGGAGGTAGAGGGCAAGACCATGATTCCCATTGGTGCCCATGAGTTCAATGAGGACGGTTGCGTATCCTTCGACCAGTATCTGCAGAACTTCCTGGCGGTTCCGTATGAGGAGAACGGTCGTAAGATTGACCGTAATACGGATGAAGAGTACCTGCGCTGGTTAAAAATGTTCCGGAAGCTCTGCTACGAAGGCTACATCCGAGATGATGTCTTCGTGGATCAGCGGACCCAGACCAGCGAGAAGATTGCAGAGGGACGGTACTTCTGCATGTTATATCAGCGGACGGACATGGCGGATCAGGAGAAGATTCTCTACGAGCAGGATCCCCAGAAGATCTACATCGCCGTGGACGGACCGAAGAATTCCAAGGGAGATGACCCGGTGCTTCCGGTGAATGGCATCTCCGGTTGGACCCTAACTTTGATTAGTAAGAACTGTAAGGACCCGGAGCGTGCCATACAGTTCGTGGATTATATGTTAAGTGAACATGGACAGAAGCTGCTCTATCTGGGTGTTGAGGGGGAGACCTACGACATGGTGGATGGACAGCCCGTGTTAAAAGACGAAGTCCGGGAGGTTTTAAACCGTGACCGAGAAGCCTATGATGCGCTCTATGGCGCTGATAATACCTACTGGATGGTACAAAACATTGCCATGCAGGCGGACTGGAAGCCGGAGCTGGTGGAACCTATGAAACAGTTGGAAGAGTGGACCTACCCCTATGTGGCCTATACCGGCCAGTATGATGTTTCCATTCGAGAAGGCTCCAATCTGGGCCGCATCTATGCCGGTTGTCGGGAACTCTGGGGACGGACCCTGCCGCAGTTACTATTAGCCTCTTCCGATGAGGAGTTCGATGCCATTGTGGCCCAGTACCGGGAAGAACGGGATAACTTAGGCTGGGAGATTCTAATGGATGAGATGACTCGTCAGATGCAGAGGAACAAGGAACGATTGAATCTGGAATAACCAATGAAAACACTGATTCAGAAGCTGACTCGTTTAAAACTGAATACGAAGATTACCATTGTCATTCTGGTGTTTACCTTCCTGCCAATCGCCATTTTCTCCGGAATTCTGTTCTATAACTTAGAGCAGGATGTCATCAACGAGAGCAAGACCTACATGCTCTACAAGATGAATCGGGAGAGTGACCAGATTGCTACGGATGTGGACTCCATCAATATGTCCACTCGGTTTTTCCTCACCCATGAGGGGTTAGGGGAGGTGCTGAACTTGGCCTATGATGGGGAGGATAGCAACGTGCGAGATATCCTAACCTTCTACCATTCCGATGTGGCGGAGTTGGAGCGTTTGGTGAATAACAATCCGCTGCTATACTCCGTGCGAGTCTTTTCCGTCACGGATGATGTGCAGGAGATGATGCCGGTGCTGTTTCAGGCATCCCGTATGGAGAATCTCTCCTGGTACGATGCGTCCAAGCCTGCAGGCTGGCACTTCGGGTATCATGACCAGTTGTTCTCTTCCCTGATTACCAGTCAGGACGAGGAGATTGCCTCCCTGGTGACGGAGGTGTCGGACTATCACCGAGGAACTGTGGGTTATATCGAAGCGGCCATTCGCATGAAGACCCTGTTTCCTTCTTTATATGAAGAGTTAGAGGGAGAGAGTGCCTTCTACGTAGAGACGGATGGCACCTACCACATCAGCAAGGGGATTGCCTATGAACCGCCGGAGTTGGTGGAGGTGTTGAAGGATGCCCAGCCGGTAGTCTCTTCTGAAAATGGAGATGTCTACTTCGTTCGCAAGGGCAATCGCTCCTACACCGTGGCGGTACAGCCCATGAAGGCCTTCGGAGGAACCCTCTACGATGTGCAGGATATTTCCGATGATATTGGAAACATTAGCCATCGTCGCAACGTCTTCGTGGGATTGGCGGTGCTGATGTTGTTCCTATCAGCCTTGGGAATTGATCGCATTGTCCGTGCGATGTTGCGTCAGTTCTACGGCATCTTGGATGGCATTCATCAGGTACAGAAGGGTGACCTCTCCGTTCGTGTGGATGGCCACGGTAGCGACGAGATGGGAGAACTGGGGACCCAGTTGAATAAGATGTTAGACCGTATTCAGACCTTGATGAAGTCGAACATTCAGCGTGAGGTCTTAGTGAAGAACTCCGAGATTCGTACCCTACAGAACCAGATTAACGCCCATTTTATCTACAATGTACTAGAGTCCATCAAGATGATGGCGGAGATTGATGAGAAGTACGAGATTGCAGATGCCATTACCTCCCTCGGCAAGTTATTGCGATACAGCATGCGCTGGATCTCCGGTAACGTCAGCCTGGCGGAGGAAGTGGAGTACATTCGCAACTACGTACTCCTGATGAACCTGCGATACGACTTTGAGGTGATTCTCTCTATAGATATTCCGGAGGAGTTATACGATCAGGAGATTCCGAAGATGTCCCTACAGCCGGTGGTAGAGAATGCGGTGTTGCATGGCATTGAGCCGGTGGCAACGGATACCACCATCTACATTAAGGCGCGAGAAGGGGATGGAGTGTTCCAAATTGAGATTACCGATGCCGGTCGTGGTATGAGCCCGGAGCAGTTAGAGAAGCTGCGGGAAACCATCCATGGCAAGGTTCAGCCGGAAGGCGGTTCTGCTAAGGGCCATGGCATTGGTCTTAAGAATGTGGAGGATCGCATCCAGTTATCCTTCGGCAAGGACTACGGTGTGGAAGTCTTTTCCGAAGAGTCGAAGTACACCAAGGTGGCACTGCTAATGCCCCGAAAGACATCGGAGCGTAAGGGGTTTGCCAATTAGTGAAGGATAGAATTATGAAGACATTATTGATTGTGGAAGATGAGAAGCTGATTCGCCAGGGCATTCATGTCATGGCCAAGCGCAGCGAAGTCCCAATTGAAGAGATTATTGAGTGTTCCAATGGGGAAGAAGCCTTGGAGATTCTACATCGCCAGCCGGTGGATGTGATGTTTACGGATATTCGTATGCAGTCCATGGATGGCTTGGAGTTGGCCAGACGTGTGCATGAGTTAGAGCATCCGCCACTGATGGTTGCCATTAGTGGGTACGATGATTTTTCCTATGCGGTGGAGATGCTGCGAAACGGTGTCCGAGAATATCTCTTGAAGCCGGTGGAACGAGAGAAGATTCGGGACGTGCTTGCGAAGTTAGATGAGGAGCTTGCACTATCGAAGAAGAATGCGGCGGAGAGCAAGAGCCTCAGCATCTATCAGTTGAAGGCATTACTTCGAGATCGGGACTTAAAGCCGAAGGAACGTGAGATTCTGGTGAAGAAGAACGCGCCATTTTTTCTACAGGAGCCATATCGCATCTGCATGTGTGGGTCGCGAGTGCTTCTGGATGAGGAAGTCCATGGCCTAGACCAGGAGTCCTTGGCCGAGACGAAGCGGGTGTTCATTCCGGATCTCGAAGAGGGACAGCTGATGATTGCCCCTGCCCTGGATGCGGAGGACTGTGCCGGCGGCTTATATGATGCTTGCATGGGGTCCTCCGGCGTGCATCAAGGCTTAGAGGAGGTGGATGTGGCATTCCGGGAATGTATGGAAGCCCGTGAGATGGCCTTTGCCCTGGGGCGGAACTTCTCCTATGAAGAGGAGCTAGCCTCCAAGGTGCCGGAAGCCATCATGGAGAAGGCCAAGGAGCTTCTTACCAGTGAGAGTCGCACCAAGCGGATTCAGGTGCTTGGGGCAGGACACACCGACGAGGTGATTCGGATTTGGAGTGCGCTGTTTCGGGCAGTGGAAGATCGTCATCTGTCGGTGCATGATTTGACCTACGAGATGCAGCAGTCCTTCGGGGAGATCTCCGGCATCTACAAGGAGACCATTGAGCGCGGGGACGAGGAGATTATTCGCCAGTGCA
>JAILCW010000036.1 GCA_024690265.1 Lachnospiraceae bacterium
ATGCTAACCAACCGTGGAGAAGCGGAGCATGCCATTACATTTTCTGACGAGGCCTATCAGCAGTTTTACCTACATGGCTTCGACTGGGGCGGTGAATGGACAAACCCGTTGGATTACCAACATTTTGAATGGAGACGATAGAACTTGCAAAAATGACATCTATTCTATATAGTAGAACGGATGAAATGAATAATTCTGAATGATAAAATTCATTTTTAAATGGTTTTTGACGCAGAATTGTCTCAAAATGCAAGATTTGCTTCTTTGAAATTCATTTTTAAGATAATATTTGCAGTATGAGGAAATTTCATGGACTTATTTGATTACATGCGAGAGAAAAACAGCAAAGCCGAATCGCCATTGGCGTCCCGTATGCGACCGACCACATTGGAAGAGGTTGTGGGACAGGAACACATCATTGGCAAGGACAAGATGCTGTATCGCGCCATCAAGGCAGACAAGTTAGGTTCCGTTATTTTTTATGGACCGCCGGGAACCGGCAAGACCACCATGGCCAAGGTCATTGCGAATTCCACCAAGAGTGAATTCAAACAGATCAACGCTACGGTAGCCGGCAAGAAAGATATGGAAGAAGTGGTGGCCGAGGCCAAGAATGTGATGGCCATGTATGGACGTCGCACCATTCTTTTCATTGATGAGATTCATCGTTTCAACAAGGGGCAGCAGGATTATCTCCTTCCATTTGTGGAAGATGGCACACTGATTTTGGTTGGTGCAACTACAGAGAATCCTTACTTCGAAGTGAATAGCGCTTTGATTTCCCGCTCCATTGTGTTCGAACTACAGTCACTATCCCAGGATAATATCAAGACCCTGCTGATTCGTGCCGTAACGGATGTGGAGAAGGGCATGGGAGCCTATCATGCAGTGCTGGAAGCGGATGCGCTCGATTTCTTGAGCGATATGTCCGGCGGAGATGCCAGAAGTGCCCTGAATGCCATTGAGTTGGCGGTGTTGACCACGGAACCGTCCGAGGACGGTCAGATTCACATCACCTTAGATGTGGCCAGCGAGTGTATTCAGAAGCGCGTCATTAATTATGACAAGGGTGGAGACAATCACTACGATACCATTTCTGCTTTTATCAAAAGCATGCGTGGCAGCGACCCGGATGCGGCAGTCTACTACCTGGCCCGGATGTTATCTGCAGGCGAGGATGTGAAGTTTATCGCACGACGCATTATGATTTGTGCATCGGAAGATGTAGGCAATGCGGACCCTATGGCTATGGTGGTTGCAGCTTCGGCAGCAACTGAGGTAGAGCGTGTGGGCATGCCGGAGAGCCAGATTATTCTCTCTCAGGCAGCAACTTATGTAGCATGTGCTCCCAAGTCCAACGCCGCCTGCAATGCGATTTTTGCAGCCAATGATGCAGTTCGCAATATCAGAATCAGTGGGATACCGGTGCATTTGCAGGATGCACACTATGGTGGGCATGAGAAGCTAGGACATGGCATCGGATACAAGTATGCACACGATTATCCGAACCATTACGTGGAACAGCAGTACCTGCCGGATGAATTGGTTGGTAGTAAGTTCTATGAACCAACCGAGAATGGATATGAGCAAAAAATCCGTGAACACATGGATTTTTTACATAAAAACAAGTAACAAAAGGAAAAAGAAAAGGATTACGTTAGGAGGAACGAATGAAACAGTATCAGGAGATGGCGAAGGAAGAACTGTTGAAGGAGAAGGAGAGCCTGGAGGCTGCTTACAAAGAGTACCAGAAGCGCGACCTGCATCTGAACATGGCACGTGGTAAGCCTTCCACCGAGCAGTTGGATTTGGCGATGGATTTGCTTAACAATGTGTTGGATGAGCGTGACATTATTATCATGTCCAATGGTCTCGATGCCCGCAACTATGGTGGATTAGAGGGTATCCCGGAAGCAAAGCAGCTCATTGCATCTATGGTTGGTGCCAAGCCGGACCAGGTTCTGTTACATGGCAATTCCAGTTTGAATATGATGTATGATACCGTATCCCGTGCTATGACACATGGTATCTGTGGTGGTACTCCATGGATGAAGCAGGAAGGTATCAAGTTCTTGTGCCCTGCTCCTGGATATGATCGTCACTTTGCAATTACTGAGCACTTTGGTATCGAGATGATTACCATTCCAATGTCTCCGGAAGGCCCAGATATGGATATGGTAGAGAAGTACGTGAACAATGACCCAACTGTTAAGGGTATTTGGTGCGTACCGAAGTTCTCTAACCCACAGGGGTATGTTTACTCCGATGAGACCGTTCGTCGTTTTGCAAACCTGAAGCCGGCAGCCGACGACTTCCGTATCTTCTGGGATAATGCTTACTGTGTACACTACCTCTATGATGAAGTGGTTGAGATTCCAAACATCATGGATCTCTGTGCGAAGGCTGGCAATCCGGATATCGTATTTGAGTTCTGCTCTACTTCTAAGGTAAGTTTTGCAGGTGGCGGAATTGCAGGTATGGTTTCCTCCCGCAAGAACATCGATGATGCTTTGGTTTCCATGGCTGTTCAGACCATCAGTCATGACAAGATTAATCAGCTTCGTCACTGCATGTTTTTCGAGAATGGCAAGAAGATTCCGGAACACATGAAGAAGCACGCTGCAATCTTAAGACCTAAGTTTGAAGCAGTATTAAATGCTCTTGATCGTGATATCGCGCCTGTCGGTGCTGGTACTTGGATTAAGCCACTGGGTGGTTACTTCATCACCTTCGAGACTCTCGATGGATGTGCAAAGCGTACCATTCAACTTGCTAAGGATGCCGGTGTTACCATGACCGGTGCTGGAGCTCCATTCCCTTACCACAAGGATCCTAAGGACTCCTGCATCCGTATTGCACCGTCCTACCCAAGCTTGGAAGAAATTACACAGGCTGCAGATATCTTTACCGTTTGTGTTCGTCTTGCAACTGTTGAAAAATTGTTAGAGGCGTAATTAAATACGCCCGCCCATATAACTACATACGCTTTTCTTGGACACGCACGTCGGTGGCTACGACTAGTGCACATCCTCGTAATCAAATCTCAGCAAAGGCTTCGATTCGAACGATGATGGCACGGATTCTTCGCCCCGCTCCGTTGCTTAAACGTCCTTCGAAAAGGTATGAATAGTTATATGTGCGGGCGCTTTTACATTTCCTCACATTTGCTATAATGAGGATTAGGAAAAGAAAAGGAGAACTATCTATATGAAAAGAGATTACAAAATTGGTTTTATTGGCTGTGGCAACATGGGCAGTGCCATGGTCGG
>JAILCW010000063.1 GCA_024690265.1 Lachnospiraceae bacterium
ATCTTGGCACCAAATTCGTTGTCCCTGAAGTCGCTATCCTTAAGAAATAGGTGGTAAGATGCTGGAAATCTGTACTTCTTAGCACCAAAACCTTGATGATACTGCAATCAGCTCTAGGCTGTGGACGCAAGCGGCAGGAGATTGTAGCGGGAATTGCGTCCATGATTGCAGGTGGACAGCGGGAATCCTCGCTACTTGGACGCAAGAAGTTGAAAGAGGAAGGGCGGATTGCGTCCAAGTCTGCTTTGAGAAGAAGTATCGAGTAGTGATTTTGGACGAAGAATTGGGTGGGTAATGTAGGAAATTGCGTCCAAAATGCTAGAAATCAGGCTATTTGAAGAAAGAGATTTGAAGAAGTTGGACGCAATTAGGTGCCTGTAGGATGGATTCTTGCGTCCACGGTAGTTAAGAGATGGGAAAGAGTAACTAAGTATTCCCCTTGACCCAGCTAGCAGACCAATTCATCAAGCCCCCTGCTGATAAAAATAGCTGAGGTCTTTGGTGGGTCAAGGGCAAAGCCGCAGAGCGGTGCTTCGCACCCTTGACGCACCAAGTGCCTCAGCAGAATATCACTCAGGGGGGCTTGATAGTTGGGAACCCGCCCCGGCAGGCGGACGCAAGGAACGGGGGATGGCGGTGGTTTTGCTCTCGTGGGGTGCTAAGAACTGGGCGAGAGCGTAAACTTAGCACCTGATTTGACGAAGAAGGAGAGCTGGGGACAGCGAATTAGGTGGTAAGAATCTTTCTGAGGAGATCCCTTAGCACCTAATTTTGTTGTAAATTAGGGATATTTGATGTAATAAACGCTTCTAAAACACTTATTTCTAGGAAATCGGGTGCTAAGCATGTCGGCAGAGAAGCATCTTGGCACCAAATTCGTTGTCCCTGAAGTCGCTATCCTTAAGAAATAGGTGGTAAGATGCTGGAAGTTTGTACTTCCTAGCACCAAATCCTTGATGATGCTGATTCCCCTTGACCCACCAAGTGCCTCAGCAGAATATCACTCAGGGGGGCTTGATAGTTGGGGACCGACCCCGGCAGGCGAACGCAAGAAGTGGGGGATTTCGTGCATGGGAGAAGTCATCTGCAAGTTATCACGGATTTTTTACAAGTTGTCCTTCGGGGCAGCTTGTTTTGCTTTTATGGTGTTATAAGTAAATTAGTGAATAAGGAGGATTGCCGTGAACGCAAGAGAAATTATTTCAAAACTGACATTAATGGAAAAAGCCGCTCTGTTGAGTGGTAAGAACGAGTGGGAGTCAAGGGATATCCCACGTTTGGATATACAGTCTATTACATTTTCTGATGGACCTCACGGACTGCGTAGACAGGAAGGTGCCGGAGACCACTTGGGCCTGAATGCATCTCTGCCGGCTACATGCTTCCCAACAGCAGCAACTGTTGCAAACAGCTGGGACCCAAGCCTGGGTGAAGAAATCGGTGCAGCCCTTGGTGAAGAAGCGGTAGCACAGAAGGTAGACGTATTGTTAGGACCTGGTCTTAATATGAAGCGTTCCCCGTTGTGCGGACGTAACTTCGAGTATTTTTCTGAGGATCCAATCCTTGCAGGTAAGATGGCTGCTGCCTACATTCGTGGTATTCAGAGCCAGCACATCTATGCTTGCCCGAAGCACTTTGCTGTTAACTCCAGAGAATACCGTCGTATGGCAATGAACGCTGTTGTTGATGAACGTACCCTTCGCGAGGTTTACTTGACTGCATTTGAGATTGCAGTTAAGGAGGGTGGTGCCAAGTGCATCATGTCTTCTTATAACGAAGTAAACGGCTCTTATGCCAACGAGAATCAGCACCTTTTGGTGGACATTCTTCGTGAAGAGTGGGGATTCGACGGAATTGTTGTTACCGACTGGGGTGCAAGTAATGATCACGTTGCCGGTGTAAAGTGCCAGTCCAACGTTGAGATGCCGAACCCTGGCCTTGATTCTGCAAGAGAATTGATTCAGGCAGCAACTGAGGGTAGCGGACGCATCACTGAGAAAGAGATTGATCGTGCGATTTTGCCAATCATCGAGGCAGCATTGTACGTAAGAGATAATGACCATACCAAGGGATTCAATGTGGATGACCATCACCGTTTGGCACATGATGCCGCAGTAAAGTCAGCAGTTTTACTGAAAAATGATGAGGACATCCTCCCATTACAGCCGGGCACCAAGGTATGCCTCAAGGGACCTTTTGTAGAGAAGCCAAGATATCAGGGCTCCGGAAGCTCCCAGGTTAATTCCACCAAGGTAGAGACCATCGCAGGTGTGATTGGCAACTATAACTTAGAGGTAGTTGAGAATCCGGAAGAAGCCGATGTTGTATTGTTTTTCTTCGGTCTTGATGAGATCGCAGAGAGCGAAGGCGGCGACCGTATGTCCATGGACGTTCCGGAGTATCAGATCAAGGAACTTGAGAGCCTTACCGTATTTAATAAGCACATCATCGGTGTGATGAGTGCAGGTTCTGCTGTGAAGATGCCATGGTTAGATAACCTTCAGGCATTGTTGCACGGATACTTAACCGGACAGGCAGGAGCAAGCGCACTCCTTGATATTATTACCGGCAAGGAAATCCCAACTGGTAAGCTTTCCGAGTCCTATCCATTTGCATACGCTGATTGCTCTATCTTCAACTATGCAGGACAGGAGAGACGTAACCTCCAGTACCGCGAGGGACCGTTCATCGGATACCGTTATTATGATACCGCTGAGGTGGCAGTTCAGTTTCCATTTGGATATGGACTTTCTTACACCACCTTTGCATATAGCAACTTAAGCATCTCTGAAAAGGGTGTGAAGTTCACCGTTACCAATACCGGCAAGCGTGATGGCGCAGAAATCGCACAGCTCTATGTTGGTAAGAAGGAAAGCGGTCTGATTCGTCCTAAGAAGGAATTAAAGGGATTCCAAAAGGTATGGATCAAGGCTGGCGAGTCTGTGGATGTAGAGATTCCATTTGATGAGAAGACCTTCCGTTACTTCTCCACTGTTTCTAACAAGTGGGAAATCGAGGGTGGCGAATATCAGATTTATGTAGGTGCTAACGTATTGGATACTCCAATTACCGGTGTTATCACCAAGCAGGGAACCATTACCGAGCTTCCATACGACATCGATAAGTTGCCAAGCTACAAGACAGGACAGGTTCGTAACGTTCATTACGAAGAGTTCGAGAAGTTGTATGCCAAGGCACTTCCGGATGAAAAAGTTGGACCGTTGGAAATCAACGATGCACTTTGCCAGATGAAGGATGCCAAGAGTGGTTTGTGCCGTCTGGTATATAAGATTTTGAAAAATAACCTGGACAAGTCCTATGAGAAGGGCGTTCCGGATTTGAACACCATGTTCGTGTACAACATGCCATTCAGAGCAATCTGCAAGATGAGCGGCGGCATGGTATCCCGCGAAATGGTAGAGAGCATTGTTACCATTGCTAACGGACATTTCTTCCGTGGCACGGGCGGTGTTATCGGCGGATTTTTCCGCAACAAGAGCGCTAACAAGAAGTACGAGAAGCGCTTATATCACAAGGAATAAAAGGGAGAACAGATATGAATATTTGGGCAAAGTTTGAGGAGAAATCTCCAAAGGCGGCAAAGTGGATTCGCGAGGGCGGCTTGTTCGTTATCGTAAGTAATCTCATTACCGTATTTAAATATTTACTTTTGACATTTTTGCCAGCAGCATTTGCTTTTTTGGGAACCAAGTCCTTTGGATGGCCGGGCATTCCGCTCACCATCGCAGGAGAGACCTTCCAGTGGAACATTTTAGGATATGATCAGGCACATGGCGGACTTGCTTACTTTACCGCATACATGATTGCAATGGTCATTGGAGAGTGCATTAACTTCCCAATCCAGAAGGTTTTCGTGTTCCGTAATCATGACAAGCCGGGCAAGCAGATTGCATGGTACATTGCAGCATTCATAGTAATCACCTGCATTGTTAACTCCATCAACTGCATCTGGGTAGCAGTAGCCGGCAAGTTCGTTGCACCATGGCTTTACAACATCGGAACAACCGTATTGAACGGCGGTGTGTCCATGGTAGTATTCTTCTTCGTTAACAAGATTATTTTCCCGGAATCACCGAAGAAGACTGAGGAGTAATCCTCAAAGAGGAGTAGGTTTAAAAGGCTTGAGGAACCTTTTAAATAGATGCATGAGTATGCACAAAAAGAGGAGGAAGAGAGAATGTTAAACATTAACATCGCGGACGTGATTGCCGTCCTGCAGACAATGATTCCACAGTTGGTTATCATCGGCGTGGTATTGTTGTTAGCGATTTTAGCCACAATCGCAGCAATCAAAATCAAGAAGCCATTGAAGGGCTTCGTTCGCAAGCAGGCTTGGTTAGCTTTCTTGCTCACATTAGTAATTGTTTTAACCAATATTTTGTTAGTACCAATGTACTCCATGGTGAACATGGCAATGGGCGGCGGTAAGATTTCCGAGGACGCCATTGAGGAAGCAAAGGCATTGTGTACTGAGATTGCAGAGGAAGGAATTGTTCTGTTGAAAAACGAGAACGGCGGACTTCCACTTGCAGAAGGTGCTAAGGTCAACGTATTTGGTTGGTCTTCTACCAATCCAATCTATGGTGGAACCGGATCCGGTGCGTTGTCTGATGCATATCCAACCGTTGACTTCTTGACCGGTCTGAAGGATGCAGGTATCGAGTACAACCAGGATTTGGTTGATTTCTATACCGGCTGGAGAACCGATCGTCCAACTGTTGGAATGATGGGACAGGATTGGACCATTCCGGAACCACAGGTATCTGAGTACAACAACTTGATTACTGATGCTAAGAATTACTCTGATACTGCTATTTTCTTCATCGCTCGTTCCGGTGGTGAGGGTGCTGACCTTCCTACTTCTTACGACGGTGTAGATACCTTTTCTACTGAGGGTATGTTCGGAGCAATGGGTGTTCGTTACTCTGAGCAGGCAGACGATTTGGATGCTTCCAAGTCTTACCTTGAGTTATCCAATCGTGAGAAGGCTCTTTTGGATGAAGTAACCAAGAACTTCGACAAGGTTATCGTAGTTGTGAACTCCGCAAACGCTATGGAACTTGGATTTGTAAACGACTATAGCCAGATTAAGTCCGTTGTTTACTGCCCGGGTACCGGCCAGACCGGTTTTGATGGTCTTGGTGAGATCCTTGCTGGTAAGGTAAATCCTTCCGGTAAGACCGCAGATATTTTCTTGGCAGACCTGATGGCAACTCCAACCAGCAACAACTTTGGTGATTTTGATTACACCAATATGGAAGAGTTCGGCGTTGACAACATGTTCGCTGAGGGCGGCAAGGCTTACCCAACTTTCGTAAATTACGTAGAAGGCATCTATGTAGGATATCGCTTCTATGAGACTGCAGCTGCTGAAGCAGAGGCTGGCAACATGGAATTCGACTATGATGCTAACGTTGTATATCCATTCGGTTATGGACTTTCCTACACCACCTTTAAGCAGGAAATGGGTGCAGTATCCAACGATGGAACTACCGTATCCTTCGATGTAACCGTAACCAATACCGGTGATGTTGCAGGCAAGGATGTAGTAGAAGTTTACTATAACCCACCATATACCAACGGTGGTATTGAGAAGTCCGCTGCAAACCTCATTGCATTCGAGAAGACTTCTGTATTAGAGCCAGGTGCATCTGAAGTAGTATCCATCAGCTTCCCTGTAGAAGAGATGGCATCCTATGATGCAGATGGTGAAGGCTGCTATGTATTAGAGGCAGGCGACTATGAAATCTCCATCAACAAGGATTCTCATAACAAGATTGCTACTGACAAGGTTAATGTAGCAAGCAAGGTTGTATATGATGAGAACAACAAGCGTTCTTCTGACGCTGTTGTAGCAACCAACCAGTTTGATTTTGCTAAGGGTGAGAACTTCACCTACTTGTCTCGTGCAGATGGATTTGCCAACTATGCAGAGGCAACTGCAGCACCTACCAGCTTTGAGATGGGAGATGCTTACAAGGCAGATTATGTAAATAATAACAACTATGTAGAGGCAGATTACAACAACGACGCAGATGAGATGCCAACCACCGGAGCTAAGAACGGTGTGAAGTGGGCAGATCTCCGCGACAAGGATTATGATGATCCAATGTGGGATAAGCTCTTAGATCAGTTGACTCCTGCAGAGATGAATACCCTTATTGAGCTTGGTGGATATGAGACTTCTGCAATTGATAGCATTGGTAAGCCAATGACCTATGACTGCGATGGTCCTGCATCTATCAACAACAACTTTACTCACCAGGGATCTATCGGATTCCCGGCAGCAGTAATGATTGCTTGTACTTGGAACAAGGATCTGGCTCATGCATTCGGTGCTTCCATCGGACGTATGGCCAACGATATGGATGTATCCGGTTGGTATGCACCAGCAACCAACACCCACAGATCTGCATTTGCAGGACGTAACTTCGAGTACTACTCTGAGGATGGCGTACTTGCAGGCTGGATGTGCGCGAACGCAGTACAGGGCGCTCGTGAGTGGGGCGTATACTCCTACGTGAAGCATTTTGCAACCAACGATCAGGAGACCAACCGTACCGGACTTCTCTGCACATGGTTAAATGAGCAGTCCTTACGTGAAATCTACTTGAAGTCCTTCGAAATCGCATTCAAGAATGCAAACCCAGGCGCAACCATGGTAGCATTCAATAACATCGGTGTTGAGCCGGCTGAGGCATGCTCCGCATTGTTGAACACCGTACTTCGTGATGAGTGGGGATTCCGCGGATTCGCTGAGACCGATTACTTCGGTGGATACGGATATCAGGATGCTGACCGTATGATCCGCAATGGCTGTGATTTGATGCTTGCAACCTACTCCACACCTCAGTCCACTGTAACTGATCAGGAGTCTGCAACTTCTATCATCGCTATGCGTCAGGCTTCCAAGAACATCCTTTACACGACTGTAAACAGCCGTGCATATGATAGTGCAAACGCAGGTATGCCAACATGGGTGAAGTTACTGATTTGTGTTGACGTATTACTGTTAGCATTGATTGCATTCCTTGAGTATCGTGCAATTAAGACTTA
>JAILCW010000094.1 GCA_024690265.1 Lachnospiraceae bacterium
CGTCATGCCTCGTTGGGGGGAAAACTAGAGATGTATTATATATAACATATAGATGGTCACAAAAGGGACACAAAAACCATAATTATCAAAATATTTTAACGAAATCGTATTCGGTTTCAGATAATTACCTTCTGCGGCGATCTTTACGTCCACGGAATAACCAAGGTTGTGCCAGTTTTTTGTCGTGGCATGCATTGCAGATGCGATAAGGGTTGTTCCATGCCAAATCCTTGCCGCACATCTCACAATGGCGTACCGGCAGGTTCTGTTCACCCAAAATATCTGCCATACGGTCAGAGATTTCACGCTTGCGCTCCAGAATCCGTGGCAATTCTTCATCTGCGCCAAATCGAGTAATGTAGAAATTGGCTAAATCGCAAATCTGGTGCTTGAGCTCTAAGGTAGCCAGTGGCTCCGTTGGGTAAACCTCCGGCAATATCTCATCCAGCGGGGTTCCAATGCCATCCACTTCGGACTGGAAGAGACGCAACCAAATCGCATATAGCTCAGGACTACGCTCATTAAAGGGAATGGTCAGGAACTGATAAATCAGATTCTTGTCGGAAGTGAACTTTTCCAAGTGCTTGCAGAGCTTAATCTCTCGTTCAATCTTGGCTTTGGTATATAGCTCGGTACTTTCCATCTGATCCCATTGAGATAGGGTCTCGGATAGCAATCCGTTGAGAGACAGAAGCTCCTCCGGGAACTTCAGTACCGCATTGGTAATTGGCGGTACAAAAGCCTGGACCTCTTCATCAATCTGGCGCTTATCGAACTGTGCCGTATAGTAACCAATATCGAAGCTTCCACGACGACCGGCACGACCGGCAATCTGCTGGATCTCTTTGGCGTTCAAGGGGCGCTTATTCTCGCCGTCGTATTTCTCATTCTCCAAGAACACAACTCGTCGAATTGGTAGATTCATACCCATGCCAATGGCGTCTGTTGCAACGATTACCTGGTTGTCGCCTCTCAGGAAGCGCTCCACCTCTCTGGTACGCACATCGTAAGGCAGTGAACCATAAATGACACTGCAGGAAATACCGGAACGCTGGAGTTCAGCAGCACAGGCCAGAACCATCTTCTTGGAAAATAGAATTAGTGCATCATGATCGCTGACATCCTTAGGAAAGGAAAAGTGGCCCTTTTCCATAACCAGTGGAGTGGCCCGATGATGCTCAATAACTTCGTAGGTGTCGCCGCATTCTTCGATAAGCTGAATCAGAAGGTCGGTGGCATACGGTGCATTACAGATGTGAATTCGACGGGCAGACACACCAAGAATTGCACGGGTCCAAGCGCCGCCACGGTCTTCGTCCTCAATCATTTGAGCCTCATCAATGACAGCAAGGTCATAATCCTTGAGTACGGAAAGCATCTCTACCGTAGATGCTTGATGGGTGGAGCCAGCCATACGGATGGCCTCTTCACCGGTAACCATGTCGCAGGGAACGCCGGCCTGGTTGGACTTTTCGAATACTTCAAAGGCCAAGAGGCGCAGTGGTGCCAGATAAATGGCAGAGTCCGCCTTCTTAAATTCTTCTAGCGCTTCATAGGTCTTGCCGGAATTGGTAGGGCCGGCATGCAGGATAAAATGTCGATGCATGCGGCGGGCATGAGGATAAAGGTCAATGGGGTTCGAAGGGATTTCTTTTAGAATATCTTCGCGAAGGATACGACGCTTTTCCTCTAGATGCTTACGTTCTTTGAGCATGGTAACTTCGTGAACGTAATGGGCATATTCCGCCTTTAGGGATGGTGAATTGGGATTGTGAATGAGCTCCTGAAGCTCTTCGTTGCCTGCATAGGCAATCTGAAGCTGCTTCTGGCCCTCTTCACTCTTGAAATACTTGGCACGACGGGTGTTGCGATGCTTACCACCGGTGATTACCATGTGACCAAGTTCTTTGCGAATTTTGTATTTTTTATTCTTGATACGTCGCTCGACGTATTGTTCGTAAGTTAGCATAGAACTCCTATCAATTGTTGTTTCTCTTACTTCTTCGATTTTACATGATTCCTTGGGGATAGAAAAGCGTTTTTGCTTGTATGTAAGTCTCATATATGTTAATTTGGGTATGCGATGTATCTCAAGAGAGAACGTCAGCAGGAGGAAAATATATGAATACAAGAACTAAGACACAACAAATGGTTGGAACAGCCGTATTAATCGCTCTGGTTATCGTTTTGCAGGTAGTTGCCAGTGCTATGCCATGGCCATTCCCATTTAAGCCAACCTTTGCTTTGATTCCGGTGATTATCGGAGCAATCCTTTATGGACCTGCTACCGGCGCTTTGCTCGGTTTTGTTTTCGGAGCGGTTGTAACCTTCTCCGTTGTATCCGGCGCAGATGTTGGTGGTGCTATGATGTTGGCACAGAATCCGATTGCAACTGTAGTTATTTGTATTGGCAAGAGTACTGTTGCCGGTTTTGTTTCCGGTATGGTTGCTCACAAGCTTTCCGAGAAGAACATGACCTTGTCTGTTATTCTTGCAGCATTATTAACACCAGTATGCAACACCGGTATTTTCGTAATTGGTGCTAGCATCTTTTTCCTGGATTTGCTTACTTCATGGGCAGCTGGTGCACCGGTGGTTACTTATATCGTAACCGGTATTGTTGGAGTAAACTTCTTATTTGAAGTATTATTTGATATTATTCTTGCTCCAATTATTGTCCAGATTATTACAGCGATTCAGAAGTCTTCACGATAATTTAATCAGCCAGAATTAAGAAAGCCCAGGTCTATTGACCTGGGCTTGTTTATTAGTCTTCGTATCCGTTTGGATTATTCTTTTGCCATCTCCAGGAGTCTGCACACATCTCCTTGATACCGTACTTAGCCTTCCAGCCAAGCTCACGCTCAGCCTTGGATGGATCACAGTAGCAGGTTGCGATGTCGCCGGCGCGACGAGGCTTAATCTGATAAGGAATCTTGATGTCGTTGGCTGCTTCGAAGTTCTTGACAATATCAAGAACACTGTAGCCGTGACCGGTACCAAGATTGTAAACGCAGAGACCTGCATTCTCTTCAATCTTCTTAAGGGCCTTAACATGGCCATCTGCCAAATCAACAACATGGATGTAATCTCGAACGCCGGTACCATCCGGAGTATCGTAGTCATCACCGAATACACCAAGCTGCTCCAACTTACCAACAGCAACCTGAGTGATGTAAGGCATCAGGTTGTTCGGGATACCATTCGGGTTCTCACCCATGGTACCGCTCTGATGAGCACCGATTGGGTTAAAGTAACGAAGCAGGATAACATTCCATTCCGGATCAGCCTTCTGAATGTCGCCTAAGATCTGCTCCAACATGGACTTGGTCCAACCATAAGGGTTGGTACACTGTCCCTTCGGGCAATTCTCAGTAATCGGAATCTCTGCAGGATCGCCGTAAACGGTAGCGGAAGAGGAGAAGATAATGTTCTTGCATCCGTGCTTGCGCATAACGTCAACCAATGTAAGGGTACCTGCAATGTTGTTCTCGTAATATTCCCAAGGCTTGGCAACGGACTCACCAACAGCCTTAAGGCCTGCAAAGTGAATACAGGAATCCAACTTCTCCTTGGAAAAAACTTCTTCTAAACGGTCGCGGTCAAGGATGTCGCCCTTGTAGAAGGTGACTTTCTTGCCTGTGATGGCTTCTACTCGCTCCAAGGACTTCTCGGAAGAGTTAGCCAAATTGTCATATACGACTACATCATAGCCGGCGTTTAACAACTCAACGCAGGTATGACTTCCAATATAGCCGGCACCGCCGGTAACCAGTATTGCCATGGGAATACCTCCTAAATCTAAACAAGTCAATTAGTTCTGCCTATACTATAGTTTATTCGATTCAGAAAACATAGTCAAAAACGTTTTGCGATTATGTAAAAATGTTGCATACATTTTTCGAAACAAGTAATATATCGTTTGAGGGTATGCATATGAATACATCAATGAATGAATACAAAAATGCATATAAGGCGACGGAACGAGAATTGGTGTCTCTTCAGGTCTATAACGTAGGTATCGAAAGGTGCAAGCCATCCCATGTCTGGGGCCCCGGTATTCGTGACCATTACCTGATTCATCTGGTGATTCATGGTAAGGGACGCTATCAGTATGGGCACAAGGAATATCAGTTAGGAGCAGGGGATGCTTTCCTTGTGTATCCGGGTTCTGTGGTAAGCTATGAGGCGGATTCCAAGGAACCATGGGAGTATGCCTGGGTTGGATTTAACGGTTCGGATGCTGCCATTATATTGGAGGCTACGGACTTTACCCGAGAGGAGCCGGTGATTCATCATGTGGCTGACCATGAGAAAATCCTGCGCCAGATTGAGCATATTTATGAGGCTAGCGGCAATGACTTTAATCATTCCGTTGAGATGACGGGGCGTCTGTACACCTTGCTGTCCACCTTTTTACATTATTCTAAGGGGCATAGTCGGGCCAATACGGGTCAGACCTATGTCCAGAAGAGTATCGAATATATAGCTTCCAATTATTCCTATCCGATTACGGTAGAGGATATTGCGGACTATGTGGGCTTAAGTCGCAGTCAGTTGTTCCGCTCATTTCGGAGCGTTTTGGGGCAGTCCCCCAAGGAATACCTGACAGAATTTCGCTTGCGACAAGCCAGCTATTTATTAGAGAATACCAATCTCTCCATTACCGCCATTGCGAATTCGGTGGGATTTGATAACAGCCTATATTTTTCTAAGACCTTTCATCGCCAGAAGGGTACCACCCCTAGTGATTATCGACTTAAGAAAACAGAGGGAAAACAATCGGAGTAACAATATGAAGAAAACAAAATGGAAAAACCTGGGAATCGATTTTGCCCGTAAGATGGGCAAAAAGTGCATCGGAATATATGCCGGTAGTGCAACGTTCTTTTTTCTGATGTCCTTGATTCCAACAGTTATGGTAATGGCATCCATTATTACCATGACTACCCTTACAGAAAATGATGTGGTGATGGTGGCCAATGCGGTGCTTCCGGATTTTGCAGATGGGGTAGTTAGCTCTCTCATTGATCAGGCTTTTAACGGTTCCGTGTCCTTGCTGTCCTTCTCCATTCTTTTTATCGTGTGGGCAGGTGCCACAGGTATGATGTCCATGATTCGTGGATTGAACATTATGGATGAAGTAGAGGATGACCGGAATTACTTCTTGGTGCGTGGTATTGCAGCACTTTATACCCTGGGAATTATTGCCATTCTGTTATTTATGTTGGTTATAATGGTCTTTGGTGATGTGCTTGGTGAGATGCTGATGTCCTATTTCCCAGGTGGCACGGAAGTGTTGTCGGTATTTTTACATGCGCAGTTTATGTTTTTGATTTTGGTAGGAGCAGTGTTCTTGTTCGCACTCTTGTATAGCAAGGTGCCTCGCAAGAAGAAGCCATACTGGCATCAGATGCCGGGAGCTATTTTTTCTGCCATTGCTTGGGCGATTTTTTCCCAGTTTTTCTCAATCTATGTTAATAACGTGGGGGCCTACAACATCTACGGTAGCCTGGCAACGCCTATTATTGTGATGTTTTGGCTGTATACCTGTATCTATATTGTGTTTATCGGAGCCTTTATTAATTGGTTCTTGTGGGATAACAAGGATGAGATTCTAGGTAAAATTGATTAAACTATAAGTTTTCTGATAATTTTAGCACTCGCATCTTGACAGTGCTAACAAAGGAGCGTATAACAAAACTAACAAAAGAGATATTGTTAGGCGGGAGGTAAAACTATGAATATATCAAAGTTTACGCAGAAATCTGTGGAAGCCGTACAGAATATGGAGAAGCTGGCCTATGATTACGGCAACCAGGAAATCGAACAGGAGCACTTACTGCTTGCGCTATTGCAGCAGCAAGAAGGATTGATTCCGAAGCTCATTGAGAAAATGGAAATTGATGTGACCTATTTTACCAACGATGCCATTCAGATGGTACAGAACCGTGTGAAGGTGCAGGGTGGACAGGTATTTATCGGCAAGGATTTGAATGATGCGTTGATTCATGCTGAGGACGAAGCTAAGGCTATGGGTGATGAGTATGTCTCCGTGGAGCATTTGTTCCTTTCCATGTTGAAGCGTCCGAGCAAGACCTTGAAGGAGAAGTTCCGTGAATTCGGAATTACCAGAGAACGTTTCCTTCAGGCATTATCTACCGTTCGTGGGAACCAGCGTGTGACTTCGGACAATCCGGAGGCAACCTACGACACCTTGGAGAAGTATGGTTACGATATGGTGGAACGTGCCAGAGAGCAGAAGCTGGATCCGGTGATTGGACGAGACGAGGAGATTCGTAATGTCATCCGTATTCTGTCTCGTAAGACCAAGAACAATCCGGTATTAATCGGTGAACCGGGCGTAGGTAAGACTGCTGCTGTAGAGGGATTGGCACAGCGTATTGTTCGTGGTGATGTGCCGGAGACCTTGAAGGACAAGAAGCTTTTTGCTCTTGACATGGGCGCATTGGTAGCCGGTGCCAAGTACCGTGGTGAGTTTGAAGAACGTCTCAAGGCCGTGCTGGATGATATCAAGAATTCTGACGGCGAGATTATTCTGTTTATTGATGAGTTACATACCATCGTTGGTGCAGGCAAGTCTGATGGCGCCATGGATGCAGGCAATATGTTGAAACCAATGCTGGCTCGTGGTGAGTTGCATTGTATTGGTGCTACCACATTGGATGAGTACCGCGAGTATATTGAGAAGGATTCCGCTCTGGAGCGTCGTTTCCAGCCGGTTATCGTTGATGAGCCGACCGTAGAGGATACCGTATCGATCCTTCGTGGCTTGAAGGAACGTTATGAGGTATATCACGGCGTTAAGATAACGGATGGTGCGTTGGTATCCGCAGCTACCTTGGCAGATCGTTATATTACCGACCGATTCCTGCCGGACAAGGCAATTGATTTGGTGGATGAGGCATGTGCATCCATCAAGACAGACTTAGATTCTATGCCGGCTGAGCTGGATGAGATGAATCGTAAGGTGATGCAGCTAGAAATCGAAGAAAAGGCATTGATGAAGGAAACAGACAACCTGTCCAAGGACCGTCTGGCAGCATTACAGCAGGAACTATCCGAGTTGCGTGATACCTTCAACGTGAAGAAGGCACAGTGGGATAATGAGAAGACCGCTGTTAGCAAGGTTTCTGAACTGCGTGAGAAGTTAGAGCAGGTGCGTAATGATATTACTGCTGCACAGCAGAATTATGATTTGGAGAAGGCTGCCGAGTTACAGTATGGCACTTTACCTAAGTTAGAGGCCCAGTTGGCGGAAGAGGAGAAGATTCTTCGTGAGAAGGAAGTGTCCCTGGTGCATGAAAGCGTCACAGAGGATGAGATTGCTGCCATTGTATCTCGCTGGACCGGCATTCCGGTAGCTAAGTTGAATGAAACCGAGCGTAATAAGACTCTTCATTTGGATGAGGAACTTCATAAGCGCGTGGTTGGTCAGGATGATGCGGTTTTGAAGGTAACGGAAGCGATTATCCGTTCCAAGGCTGGCATCAAGGATCCGGGCAAGCCGATTGGTTCCTTCCTTTTCTTAGGACCTACCGGTGTAGGTAAGACAGAACTGGCCAAGAGCTTAGCAGCGGCATTGTTTGATGATGAGAACAATATGGTTCGTCTCGATATGAGTGAGTACATGGAGAAGCACTCCGTATCCCGTTTGATTGGAGCGCCTCCAGGATATGTTGGATATGATGAGGGTGGTCAGCTGACAGAGGCTGTTCGTCGCAAGCCTTATTCTGTTGTCCTCTTTGATGAGGTGGAAAAGGCTCATCCGGATGTATTTAACGTACTTCTTCAGGTATTGGATGATGGACGTATTACCGACTCTCAGGGTCGTACTGTTGACTTCAAGAACACCATTATTATCATGACGTCCAACCTGGGAAGCTCCTATCTGTTGGATGGTATCGACGATGATGGCAACATTAAGCCGGAAGCAGAGGAGTTGGTTATGGGCGATTTGCGCGGCAACTTCCGTCCGGAATTTTTGAACCGCTTGGATGAGATTATTCTCTTCAAGCCTTTGTCCAAGGGCAATATTGGTGGCATTGTGGAGCTTCTTTTGAAGGAACTCAACAATCGCTTAGTAGACCGTGACCTTCACATTGAACTTACCGATGCAGCCAAGACCTATGTCATCGACAACGGCTATGATCCAATCTATGGTGCACGTCCTCTGAAGCGTTTCCTTCAGAAGCATGTGGAGACCATGGCTGCCCGCGTTATCTTAGAGGGCAATGCCAATATGGGCGATGTCATTGTACTGGATGTTAAGGACGGAGAACTGACTGCTTCGGTTCACCCGGAAGATTAAAATATTATCAGAAAAAAGCAATTTGTAATTATTCCTTTCAGTTAATTTGTGATAGAATATTACTACAACACCAATAGTTTAATCACGAAAAGAGTGGGGATTAGGCATGAAGCAACTATTAGCACTGGGGAAAATTAGTGACGCTGCACAAACTGCCTTTGATTATCTTGGCCGTTTCTTCGGGATGCAGACATACGAGTACGGAATCGATTCGGTTGGCGGTATTATAATGGCCATGCGTCCGGATCTTCTGATGGTGAGTTTGGAGGATTTATTGGTTGCTCCGACAACGGCCATCGGTGATTTGCGCAAGGACAATCCGAACATTCCAATCATTACCTTTGGTACAGTTGACGACAAAGTCAAATTTGACAAGCAGGTGCCGGAAGAAAAACTGGAGAACCTGAATATTCCGCATGATGAGAATCAGGCATTTAATACGGTGTGTCAGGTGTTAAGGGTGAACCCGGATGCATTGCGCAAGCAGATGATGAATCGCAAGAAGATTCTGGTGGTTGATGATGATGCTACGACCCTTCGTGGCCTTCGAAGCATGCTGGAAGACAAGTATGAAGTATCGGTAGCCAACTCTGGTGCCAAGGCCCTTGAAATGGTGGCTGCGAACCTGCCGGATGTTATGCTTCTCGACTACGAGATGCCGGGAATGGGCGGACGCGAAGTTTTGGTAAAGATTCGCCAGACCCCGGGCTGGACCAAACTCCCGGTAATCTTTGTCACCAGCTCCTCCGACAAGGAGGTCATCAAGGAACTCATTGCCCTCAAGGCATCCGGACTATTGCTGAAGCCACCGATTGCCGGCAACCTCATTGCAACCATCGAAAAGGCACTCGGCAACGAAAAATAAACGTTAACCCTATAAGCGCAGGACTTTAGGTCCTGCGCTTTTTTGCGCCCTCATCCCAGACTCAGCCCTGCCCACCGCCGGCCCCCCACCCCCTGCCAGGCCCGGCGGTGGGCCGGGGGAAAACCTGGAGGGCGCAAAAAAAGACCACCGGAAGTCCGGTGGCCTTGGTGGTTAACGTTTATTTGTCTGCGTTGTAGAGGTCTTTGTAACCTTTGGAATTCATGGTCAGGTGTCTTGGGAGACCGCCAACCATCATTGGCTGGTAATCACCCTGAATCAATGGGCGAACATAATCGATGAATTCGTCGGTGACGTAGTTGCCATCTTTGTTGATCCAGTTTCTTGGAACCAGTTTTTCATCGTTGGCGATGCGATGAACATCGTAAACGCCGGTGGTACTCTGGTATGGGTCATCAGAAAGACGATCGATAACAACCATGACACCACTAATGCCTTCATCAGCAGCCTTAACAGCAGCACCACCAACCATGAAGGCTTCATTGATATCGATGCGGCTTGCTAAGTGTGCGGCAGCTCTCTGTAAGGTGGAGAACTCAACGGCACGGGTCTTGCAACCAAGTTCGTCATGAATGTAGTTGGCAAGGAAGGATGCAGTACCGGTCATCTGGATGTGACCAAAAGCATCTACGGATTCGCTACCGGCAGTGAGCTGGCAGATGTAAGTTCCGTTGGCATCTTTGATTCCTTCTGAGACAGCGGCAACAACAACATCTTTTTTCTTTAATAATTTCTCAACCTGTTCTTTGAATTTCTTAAGGTCAAAAGGAACTTCCGGAAGGAAAATCATGTCCGGTCCATCACAATCTTCACCCTTGGAAAGAGCCGTTGCACCGGTTAACCAACCGGCATTACGACCCATTACTTCGATAACGGTAACGTTCTTCTTCTGGTAGGAGAATCCCAAACAATCACGAATGATTTCCTTGGTAGATGTTCCGATGTACTTGGCTGCAGAGCCAAAACCAGGTGTGTGATCGGTAAGAGCCAAGTCATTGTCGATGGTCTTTGGACAACCGATGAAGCGCTGTTTTGCGCCGGTAAGAATAGCGTAGTCGGATAATTTCTTGATGGTATCCATTGAGTCGTTACCACCAATGTAGATGAATACTTCGATATCCATCTTGTCCAACAGTTCGAAGATGCGCTCGTATACGGAGCGGTCTTCGTGGATTGCCGGCATCTTGTAACGGCAGGTACCTAAGAAAGCGGATGGAGTTCTCTTTAACAGCTCCAAATCCAACTCGTTCTTGATGTAATCAGAGAGATCCACGTATTGCTCATCCATGAATCCCTGGATACCGTAGCGCATTCCATAAACTTTATTGAACCCTCTGTCCATCGCAGTTTTGAATACGCCGGCAAGACTTGAGTTGATGACCGCGGTTGGACCGCCTGACTGACCGACAAGTACATTACCTTTCTTCATTGTAAAAACCCCCTTCATTCAGTATGGTGTTGTACTTTGCGTTCCTCTAGTAACCCCAATACATTATGGAACGCTAGATGCGGGACAACCCCACATTCACATATCGATATTATATACTAAATTTGGGCGCTGGTGGGAATATTTTTGAAAATTACAAAATAAATTGACTGAAACATAAAGGTGATAGATAATAATTACTATCGGGGGAAGTTCTTATGTACATTCTTGCTTATGATATTGGGACAACAGGTCTTAAGTGTTGCTTATTCTCTTTGAATCAGCAAATCAAATTAGTGGCAGGTCATTATGCCACTTATAATCTATATATTCTGGAAAACGGTGGGGCAGAACAGGACGTAGACGAATGGTGGAGCGCTCTGGTGGACTGCACACAGAATCTGATTAAGAAAACGGGAATCGACCCGATAGAAATCCAAGGAATTACATTTTGCTCACAGATGCAGGGCTTGGTGCTTGTAGATGAAAAATGCAATGCCCTACGTCGTCCCATGAGTTATATGGATCAGCGCGCAGGGGCAGAGATGAAGGAGACGGAGAACTTTGGAATCTCTGTAGCCGGTGTGAATGCGCGGATGATGCTAAAAAGCTTGCACCAGACCCATGCGGCATCAACCAGTGTGAAGGATCCGCTGTGGAAATATAAGTGGGTGCAGAAAAACGAGCCGGAGATATTCGGGCGCGTTTATAAATGGCTGGATGTAAAGGAGTACCTGATTTGCCGAATGACAGGACGCTTTATTATGACGCCGGATTCTGCTTATGCCACATTTTTGTACGATAGCCGCAAGAACAAGCAGTGTTGGAGCGAAGAACTGTGCCGGATGTATGGGGTGAATATGGAACATTTGCCGGAAATCGTTCCCTGTGATGCTGTGGTGGGAAACCTCTTGCAGGCACCGGCCAAAGAACTGGGACTCTACGGCGGAACGGCAGTCTATGGTAGTGGCGGAGATGCATCATTAATCGGTATTGGTGCAGGTAGCACATCCTTTGGAGATACCCATGTATACTGGGGAACCTCAGGCTGGATTGGAACTGTGATTGATAAACAAAAAGTGGATATCGGCAATATGATTGCAGGTATCGTTGGTGCTCAGCAGGACAAATACAATTATTTTGCGGAAATGGAAACTGCCGGCAAATGTTTTGAATGGGTCAAGGATCATTTGGTGCTGGATGAGATTAATATTTATCTCAAAAAAATGGATGTGGAACATTCCATCGAGGCCAAGTACATCAGTCTCTATGACTATATGTCCAAGGTAGTGGATCAAGTGGAACCGGGATGCGGCGGCGTAATGTTTGCACCATGGCTACATGGTAATCGATGCCCTTTTGAGGATCCGAATTCGGCGGGAATGTTTTTTAACATCAAACTGGATACCGGCAAAAAGGAACTTATTCGAGCCGTGTTAGAAGGTATCTGTTATCACCTGCGTTGGATGTTAGAGTGTGAAGATAAAAAGGTCCAGACATCTGAAACCATACGATTTGTTGGTGGGGGCTCCCTGTCTCCGGTGACTAGTCAGATGTTAGCGGACATTACCGGACGGAAAGTGGAGACCATTCGCGAGGCTAAGGACGTGGGGGCTCTTGGCGCTGCCTTGCTGGTAGCAGTGGGAAGTGGTGTCATCCATTCCTTGGAAGAATCCAAGCAGTTGGTTAAGGTAAATCAAGTGTATGAACCGCGGCAGGAGTACCGTGGGATTTATAATCGCAATTATAAAGTGTTTAAACGGTTGTATCATTGCAACCGAAAGAGTTATCAGATGTTAAACAATGAGGGGGAACAACCATGAATGAAGCACAGATTCGGCAATTGATTACCGAAACCGGGCGTCAGCTTTTGGCAGATGGACTGGTGGCTCGCACCTGGGGTAATGTGAGCGCCAGGCTGGATGCGGTACATTTTTTGATTACACCAAGTGGACTGGATTATATGCAGACGAAGGAAGCAGACTTGGCGAAGTACAATCCTCAGGATAAGACCTGGGAGGGACCACACAAGCCTTCCAGTGAAAAGGGAATTCACGCTGCGGCGTACGACATTTTTCCGGAAGTAACCTTTGTGATTCATACGCATCAAACCTATGCATCCGCCATGGGAGTATGGGACTTTGAACATTTAAAAATCACCGACGAGGAGCGTCGGACTCTGGGTGGTGTGGCGCTGGCCAGTTATGGATTACCGGGCACAAAGCGACTGAAAAAGGCGGTGGCCAATGCCTTCGAGACCGGAGCGCATACGGTTTTGATGAAACACCATGGGGTGGTGGTGGCTGGTAGCTCCAAGGAGGAAGCGTATCAGCGAGCTTTGCTGTTGGAGCAGATTTGTAAGAGACAAATCTGTGGAACAGACATTACGGAGCAACAACTTGACGAAGAACAGATGAGAAAGAAAGATGCGATTCTGTTGGATATACAACGGAATTATCCGGGGGCAAGATGGGTGGAGACTGATGCAGCCATTCGGTGGTCACAAAAAGGCAAAGCATTGTTTGCTCAGTTGGATGATATGGCTCAGATGATTGGCAAAGCCATCCACTGTGTTGGGACAGAAAGCCTGGTGGTTAATAACGCATTTGTTACCGGCGCTAACGCTGTATTTGTAGAAGGATTGGGAGCGGTTGTGCTGGGGCGCGATTCTGATGATACGGCCGCACTGCAGATTTTGGTGGATAAGGCGGCAGTGAGCGCACTGCATTCCTATAATGCTACAGGTAAGACTAGACTCAGTGGATTCGATTGCGCTTTGATGCATTTGGTATATCAGAAGAAGTATTCCAAACAGAAGAATAGATGAAGTTAAGGAAAGAAAAAGATGAAAGACAAGGAGAAAATGAAAGAGACCATTCGGGCGCTTAAGTTCATCGGGTTCTCCATTTCCGCCGGGGTAATCGAGGTTGTGTCTTTTACCCTGCTGGACCAGTTGACAGACTGGAAGTACTGGCCCAAGTACCTGATTGCGTTGGTACTGTCGGTTTTGTGGAACTTCACGCTGAATCGGAAGTTTACCTTTCAAAGCGCCAACAATGTGCCCAAGGCTATGCTCTTGGTGGCATTGTTTTACGCTGTATTTACACCGGTTACTACCATCTTCGGCAATTTCTTGGCAGAGGGCTTGGGTTGGAATGAATACCTGGTAACCGGATTGAATATGGCATTGAATTTATCCACGGAGTATTTGTATGACCGCTTCGTGGTCTTTGGCAAAACCATAGATACCAATGAACGTGCAAGGCAGAAGAACTTGCAGGAAGAGGAGGAAGACAAATGAAGAATTGCGGAATCAGTAGATGGGATGATCCAAAGGAAATCAACGAGCGACTGAAAAAATTAACATCCCAGCCGATTTGGGAGGTGAATGACGATTACTATCAGAATACGGTTTTGAAATACTATGACGACAAGTGCAAGGAATCACATGCAGTTTATGAGGAGTCCCAGAAATATATTCCGGGGGGCGTGCAGCATAACCTTGCTTTTAACAAGCCGTTTCCAATGTGTATGGAGAAGGCCAATGGGGCATATCTGTATGACAAGGATGGCAACAAATATATTGATTTCTTGCAGGCCGGTGGTCCTACGATCTTGGGTAGCAACTATGAGCCGGTAAGGCAGCGCGTAATCGAACTTTTGAATGAGTGTGGACCGGTTACCGGACTTTTACATGAATCTGAGATGTTAATCGCACGAGAGATTAACAAGCATATGCCAAATGTGGAGATGTTCCGTATGCTTGGCTCCGGTACCGAGTCTGTTATGGCTTCTCTTCGTATTGCACGTATTGCAACGGGCAAGAAGCACATCATCAAGATTGGTGGTGCTTATCATGGTTGGTCTGACCAGATGGTATATGGTCTGAAAATTCCGGGCAGTCGAA
Organism: Lachnospiraceae bacterium; assembly: GCA_024690265.1. Lineage (GTDB taxonomy): Bacteria > Bacillota > Clostridia > Lachnospirales > Lachnospiraceae > XBD2001. Next base: position 14,549 of record JAILCW010000094.1, read on the forward strand.
ACCTGTTGGAGTCGCATGGTATTCCGGGCAGTTGTTTTGGCAAGACCGACGAGGTACGCCCGAATGATTTGAATATGTTAGAGCGTATGTTAAAACGCAACCGCTTAAGCGGTGGTACTGCAGCTGTTCTTCTAGAACCGGTGGGACCAGAGAGTGGTACCAGACCGGTGGCTCACGAATACAACAAGGGTGTCAGAGAACTTTGTGACAAGTATGGTGCACTGTTAATTTTTGATGAGGTGGTTACTGGATTCCGTGTTGCCATGTCCGGCGCCCAGGGCTACTTCGATGTAGTTCCGGATTTGACTATCTTTGGCAAAATCGTTGCCGGAGGCTATCCGGCTGCCGGTGGTGTTGGTGGTAAGAAGGAATATGCACAGCTGATGGCAGCAGGTCTTGCAACCGGTAAGCATCGTGCCTATGTTGGTGGAACGCTTTCTGCAAATCCACTGTCTTGTATTGCTGGTTATACCGCTATTCAGGAAATTGATCGCACCAACGCTTGTGAAGTGGCAGGTCGTATGGGTGATCGCCTCTGTGATGGCTTGAAGGAATTAATTGACCGCTATGGTTTACCATTTGTGGCTTACAATCAGGGCTCCATCGTTCACTTAGAGTGTACCGGTGCCATGAGCTTTGATTTCTCATCCATGTCCTTCTTAAAGTCCGCTATGGGCCTCTTAAAGCACAAGGACATGATGTATGTAAGAAAAGATTCTATGGAGCGTATGGGTGCTGCATACATGGCAAATGGTATTGTTACTTTGGCAGGAAGCCGATTATATACATCTTTAGCAGATACACCGGAAATTATTGATGAAGCACTAAATCGTTTCGAAGAAGTATTTAAGCATGTTCAGAAAACAGATAAGGGTTTGATCTAATATGAACGTATCATTGCAAGAAATTGTTGCAAATCAAACAAAACAATTCCGCAGTGGAATTACACGGGAAATAGGTTATCGTCAGCAGATGCTCTCCGCTTTGGAGGAGGGCATCTGTTTGCATGAAAACGAGTTATATGAGGCTTTTGCGGCGGACTTAGGCAAGTCCAAGGCGGAAACTTACATGACAGAGATTTCTATGGTGCTGGGAGAACTGCGGTATATCAAGACTCATCTGCGCAGCTGGATGCGTCCGAAGCGTGTGCCGGGGACGGTAGGAACCTTCCCTGCCCGGAGTCGAATATACCGGGAACCATACGGAGTTGTCTTGGTGCTGGCTCCCTGGAATTATCCGTTGTTGTTGGCACTGTCTCCGGTGGTGGGGGCGTTGGCAGCAGGCAATTGTGTTGTGTTGAAATGTTCCAAGAGCAGCAGTCACTGTGCGGCAGTTATTCAGAAGATCATAAACCACGCTTTCCCGGCAGATACTTGTTACTGCGTAGACGCCAACATTTCTTATGATGAGGTTCTAGACCAGGAGTATCAGTATATCTTTTTTACCGGTAGTCCGAGAGTTGGAAAGCAAATTATGGAGACTGCAGCGAAGCGGTTGATCCCTGTTTCCCTGGAACTAGGAGGGAAGAGTCCTTGCTTTGTGACGGACAAGGCAGACATTCGACTGGCGGCTCGACGAATTGTATGGGGCAAGCTGTTAAATGCCGGTCAGACCTGTATTTCCATTGATTATGTGTTGGTGGATCGCCATGTGAAGTCGGAACTCATTGCAGCGATTGAAGCTGAGATTAAGAGCCGTTATGGGGATGCCGAGAAGAATTCTAATTATCCACGCATCATTAATGATCATCATTATGAGCGGTTAATGAATCTGATTTCCGAAGAGAAGAAGTTGGGTGAAGTCATTGGTGGCGATGGAGATGCCTCCACTCGCCGCATTGCACCGGCTTTGATTGTTGGTGCTGACTGGAGCCATCCGGTGATGGAAGAGGAAATCTTTGGACCGATTTTGCCACTTATTTCCTATCACAATTTGGATGATGCGGTTGAGGAAGTGTTGAATCGGCCCCATCCTTTGGCTACCTATATTTTTACCGATGACAAGAAGGAGGCCAAGGACCTACTTCGCCGTATGCCCTTTGGCGGGGGCTGCGTCAACGATACCATTGTGCACATTAGTAATCACCACATGCCATTTGGTGGGGTTGGCAACAGCGGTATGGGCGGCTACCACGGATACTACAGCTTCCGCACTTTTTCCCACGAGAAGAGCGTCCTTTGGGGCAGCCATGTGGATGTGCCGGTGCGGTATGCGCCCCTCGATGAGAAGAAGTGGAGTTTCCTGAAGAAGTTCCTGTAGGGCGGAGGTCGCCTGCTTGCGGCGTGCCCCTCGCGGCTGGCATTATGCAATCTTAGGACACGTCGCTTCGCTTGCTACGATGCAGGAGATTATTCAGTACAATATGTTGAATAAGGAAGAACTACTGAAATATGATGGTGTGCACGTGCGCGAGTTGCGAACTAATTTCAGTATATCTTGCTAATGCAAGAGATTGTACTGAGATTGTAAGAAAAGAGCGGACACAAACGTGTCCGCTTTTATTACTTTACGTAGCTGGTTTTGCCGTAATCCTTGAAGAACTTCTCGGCATTGTTTGCCTGAAGCCTCTTCAGGAACGCTCGAACCGAAGGATTGATTGGACCATCCGGAACCACCTCATCCATGCCATATTCCGCTAACAATACTTCGGATAGATGTTCCAAATACTTCTGCTCTAAATAAGTACTAATAATGGACGCCGCAGAAACTGCCATATAATCAGCGTCTGCGCGCATCTCCATATAACACTCATACTCACCGGGCATTTCGTGGATTCCCTTCATCAGCTTGGTAAACTTGTCTCCGCGCTTGCCGCTTCGCATTCCAGCCAGGAAATCATCGATTACGATGTAAGAGCAAGACTCACCTTCCTCTGACAAGACCTTCTGAAGCTTGGTAATGGCCTTCTCATGCCAATCACACAAGATATTGTCCTGGTTATAATCCGCAGAATGAATGGACTCTAGCTTCGCATTGGGAAGTAACACGGTAACGGCAATCACGCCCTCAGAACGAGTCACTAGCCCCTCTTCTACTTCTGTCCAGTCCAATGTATCACTCGGCAACACGCCGGTCAGGGCACTACCAATCTCAGCGAGCTTCTTCACATTACCGTGATAAGCCTTGGAATCCTTCACTCCTAAGTCTCGGAGTTCCTCTACCACATCGGAACGCACCCAAGCAGCCGTTACCACCAGACTTCGGAAAATCTCCCCTTTACCAGTCTCATCGCTACCAATACTATTGGCAGTATTTACCAGTGCCGGTAACTGTTCATTTTTCATCTGTGCCGTAGCTGGACGCTTGGCCGGAGTCTTGGCTGTATGAGAAGAAGCCTCACTCTTCTTGCCCCAGGAGACTTCTCCCTCCATGAAGGCTTCCGCCTCTTCCCGGGTCTCAAACCCCTTATAGATGGCGCCCTTGAAACCATTCACCTGGGCCGAAGCTTCCCCCCAGTTGGTATAAATGCCAGGCTTCACACCAGCCTTAATCGCATAGAATTTCTTCCCCATAGATTATGCTTCCTCAGTAATTGTCTTCTTGTATACTGCAAAATAAACGAATCCCATCACCACCATACCACCAATGATGTTTCCTAAGGTGACCCATGGTGAGCTGTGGAGGAAGAAGTTCTTCCAGGTCAGGCCATCTGCAATTGCCTCAGCGCTAAGGCCATACTTTTCAACTGCAACCGCCACATACTTCTCGTTACCAGATGCTAAGATTGCAGCTGGGATATAGTACATATTTGCAACGCAGTGTTCATAACCACTTACGACGAAAATCATGATTGGGAAAAAGATGCCCCACACCTTGCCAGCCACACTCTTAGCAGAATTCGCAAGAAGCACTGCACCACATACAAAGATATTGCAAAGGATACCGGATGCTACTCCAGCAGATGGTGTGAGAGTTGCCTTACCAAGACCAACCTTGATGGTAAAAGCACCAAGTAATCCGCCGGAGAATCCCCACTGACCGCTGGTAGCTACCAGCAGCGCAATCATAAGACTTCCTGCTAAGTTTGCAAACCAAACCACAGTCAGTAAACGAATCACATCCCAGGCACTACACTTCTTTGCTAAAAAAGCATTACCCATAAGACAATCGCCGGTAAAGAGTTCACCGCCAACAAACACAATCATCATCAGTCCCACCGGGAAAATGCATCCCCCAACAAAACGAGATACCCCCACACTATCGACGCTGTGCATGGCAACGTTACTGCCTGCTGCACCAAGAGCGATAAAAGCACCTGCCATGATTCCCATAAGAATCAATCTCCACAATGGCATGGATGCCTTGGCAGCCTGGGTCTTCATGTTCGCAGCAAATGTCTCTGCCGGGGTTAACATCAAATTATTCATATTAAAAAACTGCTCCTGTATTGTAAAATTCAATTACATGATAAGTGAGTAAAGGGGATAGCGTCAAGAACAAGCGGGGAGTCATCCTAGTTTATGAGAGCTTCCATAGCATCCCAATCAATACGTTTTAACGCATTGTTGAGCTTGTCAAAAAATTCCGTGTCTGCATCCGGTAGACGATAGCTTTGCATCTCTGCAAGAATCATAGCCACTGCATCATAGTCCATCAGAGGAATGAGTTCTTTTAGGGCATTATAGGCATCCTGCAGAATATCCTCAGGAATGAAAGGATTCTCCTGCTTTTTGGATTCTATTTCATCCAATTTCTGGAATGCTTCTTGTAAGTCCCTACACTTGGCAATGAACGCCGGGTGATGCTGCATCACGTAGGACCATTGATGGGAATTACCGGCATCCTCCAATTGTTCCGCCTGCTTTGATAATTCTGCGGCACCAAGGAAGCGAGTGGAGGTTTTCATGGCGTGTACCTTGACGGTATAGAGCCGGACATCCTCTTCTCGGAAGGCTTGTTCAATGGTCCGCAGGTTGGCATCAATGGTATCGTAGAAGTCACGGATTGCCTGCAGGTAGATGGTCGGACCACCGGTCAAACGAATTCCTTCTTCGGTGTCTAGCATTTCAATGTCCTTGATCCATTGCATCTCTTCCGGCAAATCTTCAGAGGTATTTACCGGCAACATAATGGTTGGAATCGTAACGATATCCTTTGGCAAGTGCTCTAGGATGGTAGTTTCCAATGTCTTGCTGTCAATTGGTTTGGTCAGGTATCCGTTGAATCCCTTGGAACGATAGAAGGCGCCTCCATCGTCGGCGGAGTTGGCAGTGAGGGCATATACCGGCAACGATGGATGGGTCTTACGGATATGCTCCAGAGTCTCAATACCATCCATGCCGGGCATCATGTGATCCAAGAACACCACGTGATAGTCATTCTGTGCAATCAGTTCCAGCGCAGCTTCGCCGCTGGTAGCGGTGTCAATCTGAACCTTGGTCATCTTCAAAAGACTGCAGACGATGTTCAGATTCATTGGCGTGTCATCCACAATCAGGATGCGTGCTTCCGGCGATACGAATTGTGGTACATAGAATCCGCCGGCGCTACTTTCTTCCTTCTCACTGAAGACACCAATTCCTGTTGGATTTACAACTTTTTGCGAGAAGGTGAAAATGAATTCAGAGCCTTCTCCATACACACTTTCGCACCATAGCTGCCCACCCATAAGCTTGGCAAAGTCTCTGGAAATATTTAGACCTAATCCGGTGCCCTGAATGCCGCTGTTTCGTTCTTCATCTAAGCGTTCATATGCGGTAAACAATTTTTCAAGGTTCTCCGGTTCTACGCCGATACCGGTATCCTTGACAGAGATTCGGATGTTGCACCGGTCTCCCTTGAACTCTTCCGTTTTTACTCTCAAGGTGAAGGACCCCTGCTCCGTGTATTTTACCGCGTTGGTCAGGAGGTTCAGGGTTATCTGTTTGATTTTTCCATAGTCGCCATACAACAGTTGTGGTAAGTTCTCATCAATTTCTACATTAAAATCCAGGCCTTTGGCATTGCTGCGAACCCGAATCATACGAATAATGGAGCGCAGTTGCTCTGCGGGGCTATATTCCTGTTCCACCAGATGCATCTTGCCGGATTCAATTTTGGAGATATCCAGCAAATCATTGATTAATCCCAGTAACGATTCGGAAGCATCGCGGATATCTACGGCGTAGTTTACAACGGACATGAAATATGGCTTTGGAACACCTTCCGGATTCTCTCGCAGCAGCAATTCGTCTACACCCATAATGGTATTAATCGGCGTACGAATCTCATGAGAAATGTTGGCCAAAAATCTTGATTTTGCTGTGTTTGCCCGCTCTGCCTCGTCCTTTGCGGCAGCAATTTCCTTGTACTGTCGACGAATGATGGTATTGGTCATGATACGCCATACCATCAGGCCTGCAAACAGTGTCATAAGAATTTCCAGAGCTATCTCAACGCTTCGTAGTTCATACCATTTCGCCTGCTTGCGAACAGAGTAGGTCTTTTCCTGACGAACTTTGCCGGTGCGGTCATCGAGCACTTGAATGTGCAGGGTGTAGTTACCATAAGGAAGCTCTGTATATTCCACAAACATCATATTTTGGCGGGGCATGGTTAGACCCGCATCATCGCCCAAATCCAAGTAAGTGCGTACTTTCGGGTTTGACAGGGAGTAGTCCAAAATTGCCGGTGTGATTTGAATTCGATCGTCACCTGCCGGGAGAATATATTCACCGTTTTCATTTGGAAGAATCACTTCATCGCCAAAGGTAATGGAGCGAAGACCGATTTTGATGAGAGTGTCTTGCCGGTAAAAATCTTTTACGTTAACGCGACATACACCGGTCTGGCCGGAAATATAGAGATTTCCCTGTGAGTCCAATGCACTGTAGGACAGCATAATGGGCATACTTGTAAGACCATTTTTCATATTGTAATAATCATATTCCGTAATGGAATCATTGATGGCTTCATCGGCACTAAGGAGATATACGCCGTTGGAAGCCAGCAGCCATAAAGTATTCGGAATGCTTTTATCGTAGCAGACATCATAGTTAGCGTGGGATGGAGCGGTAGTTACGGTATGAATGATGCCGTCCTTTAAATACTGTAAGGAGTTGGAGGAGATAATCCAGATGACATCGTGAACATCATCTCGCTTGATGCGCGAAACAACCGCGCTGGTTAGCCCGTCATATTTTGTGATGTGCTTGTGAACCAGTCCTTCCAGCCGGTAGATACTATCACCATCGGTACCTACATAGAGTTCGCCGTCAAATCCTTCGCACACGGTATGAAAAAGTGCGTTATCCACTTCTCCCTTATCTCCAAAGGTGCGAATGATTTTATCATTATAGATATAGGCCAATCCGTCAGAGGTACAGACTAAAACGGTTCCATCACTGGTTTCATAGGTGCCGCGAACCTCCATGCTGGGCAGACCATTTTCCATAGTATAATTGATAATGTTGCCATTGGACTTGCGGCAGACAAGACCAAGCGAACTGTTAAAAGTTGAAACCCATAGATTACCGCCGGAATCCGTCATGACGCAACGCACTCGATTGTTGCCAATGTAGTTGGTGAGGTCATTTTCGATGCTAAGTCGCTCGGATGCTCGTACGATGCGCAGACCGTGATCGGTGCCTATATAGGCATAACCATCGTAGAAACAGGTGGCATTTACAACATCTTCCGCTTCGTCGGTTTCTTGCGACAGATTTAGAAAATGGCTGGTAACAACTTTGCAGATGCCTTGTCTGGAAGATGCAACCCAGAGATTGCCCTGGTAATCCGTGGTTAACATTTCGATGCCGCTGGTAATAGGCAGATCCTTAATAAGTGTGAGTTTATCGTTACTGATGTATCCAACACTTTCTACAGAAGCGACCCATAGGCGATTGCAGGCATAGGTCATCCAGTGAATGTTGGTAATAGGCTCCGTGGAAATTGCTTTCATGGAATCAATGCTATCCCCCAAGGCACCGTAGTATATCGTACCATCTGCTGTTCCGAGATACATGTGTCCTGCATTTATGGGATCTGAAATAATGTTATTGATTGGAGCAATTCCGAGCTTTTCGCCGGAGGTATAGGCGGTGATTCTTTTATCCTCAATGGAAAAAACATCACCGTTTTTGGTGTATCCATAGATGATTCCATCATCTTCGACAGACAGTTTGAGAATGCGCTTGTAGCGGAGACGGGAATCGGGGAATTTATGGACTTGCAAGTCGGCGTCTACATAGACCATGCCGTTGATGGTTGCAACAAAAATATTCCCTTCCGGATCTTCTGCGAAGGAACGAATGGATGTGGATGGAAGCCCGTCAGATTGCGTAAGATGAGTACGGGTAAGTCCGTCTAAAACCACGACACCACTGTCGTTGGTTGCAACCCAGATGCGGCCCCGGCTGTCTTCGTAAAGCCCGCGACCACTGACTAATCCGTCACTGGGGTTGAATTCTTCAAAATTGATACCGTCATAACGCAGGACGCCGTTGTAGCAACCAATCCATAAATAACCGTCGCTGGAAGGCAGAATATAATAAGCCCCCGAAGTTGGGAGTCCGTTGGATGCGTTATAAAGAGTGGAAAGATAGCCTACACCACCGAGTTGCCCGGAGACAGCGTATGCGCCACCGGTAGGCTGCGCTTCGTCGGCAGGATTACCTGCACGAACCGGCAGAGAAAAAATGCACATTGCGAGGGTAAAAAGAACAAGGGTCCCTATGAAATTTTGCCCAATGGTTTGTTTCTTCATGCTGCAATCCCCAATGCACTGTAGATTTAGCTTCCCCCAAAGCCGAGAATATGTGAAAAGAAATTGCTTTTAAATATACTGAAAATATAACACATTTTGTTAAATTATCCAACTATATGCGGGCGCAAAAAAAGACACCAAGAGTTATAAAACTCTTGATGTCCATAAAACCCATTTATTCTACAAACTTCCGTGGCACACGTTCGCCAACACCACAGAGAATCTCATAAGTGATGGTATCGCACTTGTCTGCTAAGTCCTGCAGACCAATGTTCACATCATCCCAGATGATGACTTCATCATCCAGCGCAACTTCCGGCAAATCTGTTACATCTACCATGAAACTGTCCATGCAAATCTTACCAACAATTGGGGCCTTTTGACCACGAATCACAACCGGCCAACCATTAGAAAAGGTTCTTCGCATGCCGTCCGCATATCCAATCGGTACGGTAGCAATCTTGGAAGGGCGAGTGGTGATATAACTTCGGTTATAACCAACGCTAGTTCCCTCTTTTACCTCCTTCAGAAAGCTGATATGAGATCGAAGGGAAGCTACCGGCTTAATATCAATCTTCTCTAAGGTATCATCCGCGGTAGGATAGCCGTACATAATAAGACCGGGGCGAACCATGTTGAATCTAGCCTGTGGATAATTAATCAGCGCGTTACTTGCTGCAGCGTGAACGTACTTGAGCTTGCCCTTGATGGCTTCTGCAGATTCCAGGGCTCGATTGAAGGAAGCCAACTGCTTCATGGAGTACTCATCATCATTGTCTGCAGAGGAAAAATGGGTGTAGATGCCGTCTACGATGATGTTATCTTCGAGATAGCCAAAGTATTCCGCAACGCGGTTCGGGTGGATACCGGTACGTCCCATTCCGGTACCAATCTCTACATGAACATGAACCGGCTGATGGGTAGCATTCAACGCATCCGCAAAATCATGGGAGCTGATACCTACGGCAATGTTATATTTTAAAATCTTATCAATTTCAGTCTCATATGGCTGATTCAAGACGAAGATTTCCTTCTTGTAGCCTAGTTTACGCATATAAACGCCTTCGTCCACGTTGGCAACAGCAACAATGTTGAATTCGTTCATCAAATCCATGCGACGGTTCAAATAGGTTCCATAGGCATTGGCTTTGATGACAGGCATGATTTCGATGCCTTCTCCCACCATCTTGCGAATCTGGGCGATATTATAACGGAAGTTTGCAACATTAACTTCTAAGTATGTTGGTCTCGTAATCTCTTCATTGATATCAAACATGTGAACACACTTCTTTCTTCAAACAATCTAACGCCTTTATTCTACCACTTTTTTGGAATTTGGGAGGTAGGAATTGTTGGAACGAGTAAAGATGAATTTTTAAATAAATTTTATACAATTTATTTAAAAAAAGTGATACAATAGGGGCAAAATAAAAGTAAGGGGGATTTTCTATGAAATCAATTATTATTTGTGCATCCACACATCATGGTAATACTCGTAAGTTAGTAGACGCCATCGCTGAGAAGTTCGGCGTTGAGGTGGTAGATTCTACCGTTGTTACAAGCAAGGATCTGTCTGATTATGATTTAATTGGATTTGCATCCGGTATCTATGCAGCCAACTTCCATCCAAGCATTCAGAGGTTTGCGG
>JAILCW010000161.1 GCA_024690265.1 Lachnospiraceae bacterium
CAAGTATGAATTAGCACTCGTTGTCAACGCTAAGATCGAAGACGATGCTAGAACAGCCACAGTTGAGAAAGCAAAGGAATATGTTGCTAGATACGGTGGAACTGTTACGGACGTTGATGATTGGGGTAAGCAGAAGTTAGCATACGAGATCGAGAAGATGAACGAAGCTTACTATTATTTCATTCATTTCGATGCTGAGCCAACCGCTCCAGCAGAGATTGAGAATCACGTTCGTATCATGGATAACGTTCTTCGTTTCTTGGTTGTTCGTCAGGACGAGCAGTAAGATACGGATAAGGAGATCGTATGAACAAAGTTATTATGATGGGACGCCTTACAAGGGACCCAGAGGTTAGATATGGTGGAGCTAGCAATTCCGCAATTGCACGTTACAGTATTGCTGTAGATCGTCGCTTTAAGCGTGATGGCCAGCCAACAGCAGATTTCTTCAACTGCACCAGCTTCGGTAAGCAGGCAGAATTTGTTGAGAAGTATCTTCGTAAGGGAACCAAGGTCGTTATCGAGGGTGAATTACAGAACGATAATTACACCAACAAGGAAGGCCAGATGGTCTATGGTATGAGAATTATCGTTAACAGCGTTGAGTTTGCTGAGAGCAAGAACTCTCAAGCAGGCGGCGGAGACTTCGGTGGCAATGATATCCCAGCACCTACAGCAGATGCAGGTGACGGATTTATGAACATCCCAGACGGAATTGCTGAGGATGAGCTTCCATTTTAAGAAGTCCCGTTGAATTGAATAGGAGGAAAAATCATGGCTTTTAATAAATCTGACAGACCAGACGGCGCTAGACGTAGACCTATGCGCAGAAGAAAGAAAGTTTGCGTATTCTGTGGAAAAGATAATGTAATCGATTATAAGGATACCAATAAGCTTAAGAGATACATCTCTGAGCGTGGTAAGATCCTTCCTAGAAGAATCACAGGAAACTGCGCAAAGCATCAGCGTGCATTGACCGTAGCTATTAAGCGCGCTCGTCACATCGCATTGATGCCATATGTACAGGACTAATCAGTACGTATCCAATTTATGTAATAATGAAAACACCTTCCGAATTACTCGGAAGGTGTTTTTTGTTTGTTATACGATTTCGTCGGTAGTGCCATCCTTTTTCAGGATAACTAAGCGGCATCCAAAGCCAAATGCTGCAAGGGAACCGGCAATCAGTGCGAATGGAGCGGTAGCCAAGCCAACGATTCCTCCAACGATACCAACATTGAGAGGTACGCTTAAGAGGACTTCGTCATCTTTTTTAATCTGAACGCGATCTACGTTACCTTCTTCTACTTTTTTCTTTAGCTTATCCATCATGGATTTGATGTCCTCGCTAAGATCGGAAGTGGCCGGTTGGATTGATTTGATAGCTGCTTCTACATCTCCGTCGTTGTCTAATAAAGCTTCTTTTGCAGCTTTGTAATCAACACCTGTTTGCTCCATAACCTGTTCTACTGCTTCTAATGTAATTTCCATAGTGAAATCTCCTTTCCTCGAAACAAGATATGTATTAGGTTTTCTTGTTAAGTCTATTATAGAAACCCCTTGTCTATTATTATATACACATTTATGTGAAATAGTGGTATATAAATTGCTAATTGCGTAAAATAACAATATGCTAGAATAAAAGTAAACAACAAGTGGAAGGGACGTAAAATGCGAGCAGTTGTAACGAGAGTTAATCATGCATCGGTTGCAATCGATGGAGAAATCGTAGGTAAGATAGGAAAGGGCTTCTTGATATTATTAGGGGTCCATAAGGATGATACAGCAGCTACCGCCAGCTGGATGGCAGATCGCATCTGTGGGCTTAGAATCTTTGAGGATGAGGCGGGAAAAATGAATGTAAACCCGGCGGACGCAGGGGCAGAAATGCTGATTGTAAGCCAGTTTACGCTCTATGCAGATGTATCTTCGCGTCGACCGGGATTTTCGGATGCAGCCAGACCGGAGCTTGCGATACCTTTATATGAGCAGGTGATTGCAGAATGCCGAGATCGCGGATTTCATGTAGAGACCGGACGTTTCGGTGCAGAGATGATGGTGAATTCCGAGAACGATGGACCGGTTACGATTATCATTGAGAAATAACATTCAATGTTATTTTAAAGCAATTATGATACCATGAACGCCGAATCAATCAGAATGGGATAAGGAGGCGCATCGTGAGAATACTTGTTGTAGAAGATGAAAAAGAAATAGCGGATGGAATCCAAGCGATATTGAAGCATGAAGGCTATGAATCCGACGTGGTATATGCCGGAGATGAGGCCTTGGAGTATATGAGAACCGGAATCTATGATTTGGTTTTATTGGATGTAATGCTTCCTGGAATGGATGGGTTTGAAGTCATAAGACATGCGAAAAATGAAGGCATTAGCGCGCCTATTATTCTTTTGACAGCAAAGTCTATGGTGGATGATAAAATCAAAGGATTGGATTTGGGCGCGGATGATTATTTGACAAAGCCTTTTGACTCCGGAGAATTATTGGCCAGAATTCGTGCAAGGCTGAGGATTAAGTCTGGGGAAACAACTAGAATCAATTCCAATAGCATAAGTGCCTATGATATTTCTCTGGATGCATCTACATATAAATTATCTCACGGGGACAAGTCCGTGAAATTATCCAACAAGGAATACCAGTTTATGGAATATCTGATGTTGAATAAAGGGATTATTCTTGAACGAGATAACATAGCAAATCGTGTATGGGGATTCGATGACGAAGGAGACTATAATAATATTGCTGTTTATGCTTCGTTTTTGAGAAAAAAGCTTCGTTTTATTGATGCAAAGGCGGCCATAGTAACCAAGAAGGATGTGGGATATTCCTTGGAGGAGAATGATGGTAAAGGAACTGCGTAAAAAGTTTGTCATCGTCACGTCCATAATGATGATAGGTCTATTTGGAATCTTTTGGACAGTGAATTGGATGAACACAAGGTATTGGGAGGATCGGGAAATCCTCTCATTTATAGAGCTGCTGGCAGATAGTGGTGTATTTACGGAAGAGAGAGTTTCAGCAGATAGTGGCGTGTTAAATGAATTGACCGAAGACGAAACAATCATTGCGATTACAGTGAATACATCCGGTGAGATTCAGGATTCCAAAACTTTGGGAAATCGTAAGATGTCTCGTAAGATATCGGAGGCTACCATCGACGCAATGCTAAATGCCGATGAAGAGGATTATCGAATAGGACAATTTGTATATACGAAGCAGATGCTTTCGGATGGGAATATACTAATTGTGGCAATAGCCGCTAACTTGAATGCATATTATTGGACGAGAGTAATTGCTTCAGGACTTCTATTTGTCGCAGTAGCGGCAGCGCTGGTAGCGCTATCATTTTATCTATCTCGGTTTATTACGCGTCCGGCAGAAGATGCTCTTAATCGGGAAAAAAGATTTATCTCAGATGCCAGTCATGAATTAAAGACCCCACTTGGAGCAATTGGAGTCAATGCTCAGGCGTTAGAACTAAATAGAAATGATAGTATATATGTAAACAATATCATTTCGGAAACGGGTCGAATGAGTCGCCTAATTGAACGTCTTCTAACGTTATCACGATTGGAAGAAACAGCATTAGTGGAAAAAACAAGGTTTAGCCTTTCGACAGTAGCGGAAGAATTGATGCTTACATATGAGAGCATGGCCTTTGAAAAGGGGCGAGTGCTGGATTATGACATAGAAAACAATCTGGAAATCAATGGAAGTGTGGATGAGATACGGCAGCTAATCGTTATCTTATTGGATAATGCTATAAAGAATAGCAGGGAAAAAGCTAGCATTCAGTTCCGTTGCTATGGTGAAGGGAAGAAATCGATTCTAGAAGTAACAAACACAGGCAATGGAATTAGCCAGGAAGATTTACCGCATATATTTGAGCGCTTTTATACTACGGATCAATCCAGAAATAGTAGTTCTTTTGGATTAGGGCTAGCAATTGCAAAAGAAATAACCGAACGACACGGAGGTAATATCTCTGTGACAAGTGAGCCGAAAGGTGAGACGACATTTCGAGTCATTCTATAATATAAGACAAAGGAAGTACATGGGAAGCACCCTGTGTGCTTCTTTTTTTTAATAATTTTCAATCTTATTTTAAAACAAGGGTTGTATAGTGAGGCATGTTTCAAGGTAGTAAAGAGGAGAGAGAAGAAACATGGCCTATAACACAAATATTTATTTTTTATTATTTCTGCCAATTGTAATGCTTGCATATCAGCTAACCCCGCAGAAGTATCGATGGGTAGCTCTACTAGGAGCCAGCGTCGCTTTTTTTGCAATGATTAGTAAGTGTTTGATTGGCTGGGCACTTGTGACAGCTGCGATTACTTATTATGGTGGACGATTGATTGAGCAGTATCGTCAAATAGGGGCACCCCCGAAGGGTGTTTTACGGGTATCACTAATACTTGTGGTAGGAATCCTAGCGGTATTAAAGTATACCAACTTCACCATCGGAATTGTGAATCAGGTGATTGCAGGATTGAGTGGGACCGCAGGATTATCTTTTGTAAAGATGATGGTTCCAATTGGAATATCTTTCTACACGCTGCAGGCGGTGGGATACCTGTTGGATATTTATTGGAAGCGAATAGAGGCGGAGCACAATTTTGCCAAAGTCCTCTTGTTTCTAATATTTTTCCCAACGGTGATGGAAGGCCCAATTTGTCGATGGAGTGATGTGAAGGATCAATTGTTCGTAGGTGAGGCATTACGGGAAGAGAACATTACGCAAGGACTCATTCGAATCGTTTGGGGTTTGTTTAAGCGAATGCTGATAGCAGACAGACTATATGCAGCGATTTCACTGTTTTATAAACCGACAATGTATCTGAATGGAATCATGGTTTTCATCTGCATGTTCCTAACCACGATTCAGTTGTACATGGAGTTTTCCGGAACCATCGACATTGTTATTGGTTCCGCAAGAATATTTAATATTCGATTGCCGGAGAATTTCCGCCAGCCATTTTTGGCAAAAAGTGCTGCAGAGTTCTGGCGCAGATGGCATATCTCTTTGGGAACCTGGTTCAAGAATTACATTTTTTATCCAGTTACAACATCGGATGCCATCAAAAAATGGAACCGCTATGGAAAAAAGCACGTAGGAAAGTATCTAACAAATGTGGTGACATCAGCCGCAGCGCTATTTCCGGTGTGGATGCTCAATGGTTTGTGGCATGGACCGCAGGCCACCTACATCTTATACGGTGTGTACTACTTCATCGTATTGTTGGCAGAAGTCATGTTGGAGCCGGCAGGTAGAAAGGTATATGCACGGCTGGGTTGGTCAGAGGATGGCGCTCTAGTAAATGGCATTCGGATGGTAAGAACCTGGTGCATCATACTAGTCGGTGAGATGCTGTTTCGAGCACAAAGCTTTGCACAGTTTATTACGTTAATGAAAAATATGTTTGTTGGTCCATGGGACGGCGGTGCCTTCACCGGAAAGCTTGTAGAGGTTGGGTTAGATGCTGGCGACTACTTTGTGGTAGTTATTGGGATGATGATTGTATTCATCCTTGAATGGAAGATGGAGAAGAAGCCGGACATGTTGGAAATACTTCCGGAATTATCAACGGCAAAAAGATGGTTGGTCTATTACGGGGTGATAATGGCAATCGTAGTATTTGGAGCTTATGGCGATGGATATCAACCGGCAGATTTGATTTACGCCGGATTCTAAGAGGTTGTTATGAAAAAGTATGGTAAGAAAATAGCGTTTATAGCAATTCTGCTGGCGCTGATATATATTCCGGGGACTTGGATGAATGCCAAGTTCCTTACAAGAAATCATCTGGCCAATGGGAAAAATGGTATTCACGCAAAACTGGAAGTGGAGCCGGAAGACACCATAGATATTCTGGTATTAGGAGATAGTGAAAGTTATACCACAGTATCCCCTATGCAATTATGGAAACAGTATGGCTATACCGCCTATGCAGCTGGACAGCCGGGAGCTAAGGTTTCAGATACAGAGGCCGTGTTGAAAACAGCACTAAAAAAGCAGAATCCGAAGGTGGTATTATTAGAAACCAACGTCCTGTTTCGATATGAACCAACGGATAAGAAGACCCAAAGCTTAATTTCTGACACGATCTATCAGACCTTCCCGTTGTTAAAAAATCATAATGCATGGAAGTCTCCTTTTACAGAGTTAAGAGTAAAAACCTATATGGGTTTTCCGATATCAGCAAAGATTCGTCCATATTCCGGGGAGCCATACATGGTTGATAGCAAGGAAACAACACGCATCGATGAACAGAATCAAAAGACCTTACGAAAAATTCAAACCATGTGTGCAGATAAAGGAGCAAAGTTGGTGTTGTATTCTGCCCCATCTCCTAAAAACTATAACTCCACCAAGCATCAGTTGTTAGTCGAGTTAGCAAAAGCGGAAGGACTAGAGTACATAGACTTAAATACAAATACAGAAACGTTAGCCATCGATTGGAGCATAGATACGAGAGACAAAGGTGATCACTTGAATTTCTCAGGAGCCCAGAAAACAACAGCGTATCTGGGGACATATCTAAAGAATAGTTGTGAGATTCCATCCCGCAGGCAGGATGAGTGCGCTAAGCATTGGAATCGCATGTTGAAGGTATATGAGGCACATATTCAGAGAGCAGAAGTAAAGCTAGACGAGAATGCGAAGGTTTATGAAATGTAGAGGTGAATGATTATGGAAAAGGAAAGAACGTCTATTTTAGATATTATTGACGAGACAGTACAACGTTATTCACAGCAAGAAGCAGTCATTGATCCATATACAAGCTTAACTTGGGAACAGCTTCAGCATGAGGCGAAGCAGATTGGGAATGTGATTTTGCAGCAGGTTCGTCCGGAAAAGAGTGGTTACCCAGTGGCAGTCTTTTCGGAAAAGACGGTGGAACTGATGGCAACAGTAATGGGAATCAACTATGCAGGTGGGTTCTATGTATATATCAATCCGGAGCAGCCGGCGGACCGTATTACAAAAATTCTCGACGTATTGGAACCGAGCTTGTGTATTGTTTCAGAAGAATTAGCAGAACGATGGGAAGACATGGAGCTTAGAATTCCTGCGATAACCATGGAAGATGCGAAGCAAGCTGTTGTTGTTCATGGGATTAAAAAAATGCGTCAGAACGTAAGCCGTGAGACTCCCTTATATGGGGTATTTACCTCCGGTTCTACAGGAGTTCCAAAGTGTGTGTTGGTATCACATGGAGCAGCCATGGATTTTATCCGTCATTTTGTGGAAACCTTTGAATTTACACAGGAAGACATCCTAGCAAATCAAGCACCGTTTGATTTTGACGTATCAATCAAAGATATAGTAACGGCATATTATACGGGAGCGAAATTGGTATTGATTCCTAGAGAATATTTCTCAACACCACCACGGTTACTGGATTATATTTGCGATGCAAAGGTTACAAACCTTACATGGGCAGTATCAGCGCTTTGTGTGGTATCTGGGTTAAAGGGATTTGATTACCGTGTACCAATGACCGTAAAGCGTGTCATGTTTTCCGGAGAAGTTATGCCAATGAAGCAATTGGAATTGTGGCAGCAGAATTTGCCGGATGCAAGATTTGTTAATCTTTATGGTCCTTCGGAGATTACTTGCAACTGCATGTATTATGAATTGAACCGTACTTATGGGAGTGAGGAGAAGCTTCCGTTGGGACAAGCTTTTGAGGGGAGAACCATCTATCTGTTGGATGAGAATGGTGCTTCGATTCTTGGACCGAATCAACCGGGTGAAATCTGCGTGGCAGGAGAATCTCTAGCGATTGGATATTATAACAATGAGGAGCAGACAAGAAAGCATTTTGTCACACACCAGACAATGGATGGATCAAGTATTCGTCTGTATTGTACCGGCGATTTGGCTGAGTATGCAGAAGATGGAGAACTCTATTTTGCGGGGCGCAAAGACTTCCAGATTAAACATATGGGGCATCGGATTGAGCTGGAAGAAATTGAGCGAAGCATGAACGCAATCCAAGGAGTAGAACGATGTATCTGCAATTATGATGCAAAGCGGCAGCGTATTACAGCTTTTTACACAGGAGATATTGATAAAACAACATTGCACCTAAAGATGAAGGAAAGATTACCAGTATATATGGTGCCAAATAGATTTTTCCATGTAGTTCAGTTTGAACTGAATAAGAATGGAAAAATTGATCGAGGAAGATTGGAAGTATTGGAGGAAGTATCATGACGGAAATAACGAATCAGATGATACAAGAGCTGGCCTGGCAGTATAAAACGCCGCTATATATTTTTGATACGGATATCTTTGGTAGGCGTTTTGGATACTACAGGGAAGCCTTTGGAATGGATGTTCAGATTAATTATTGCATGAAAACCAATCCATTGCTGACAGAGGCATCGTTGCCGTACACAAACCGCATTGAAGTATGTTCCTATGGAGAATTCCTGATATGTAAAGAGTTGGGAGTTCCGGCAAAGCAGTTGTTGATATCCGGCGTGCTAAAGAAGTATGAAGACATGGTGGAAATAATTGCCTACGGAAAAGAAGATGCACTATATACTGCAGAATCCATTGACCAGCTGGAGGTAATGAACCGCATCGCTATGGATTGTGGTCTGAAGCTGAATGTATACTATCGATTACAGTGGGGACAGTTTGGAATGGATGAGGAAACCATTCTATCCCTCTTACAAGAGGACAAATACAGAGGGTTAGTCTTCTATGGTATTCATTACTTTACAGGGACACAGAAGCGCAGATTGCAGCAATTCCGGAAGGAACTGGAGTATTTGGATAAATTTCTGATACGCATCTGTGATGTGACCGGCAAGTCAGTTGAGCATTTGGAGTATGGCCCCGGATTTGGAGTTCCATATTTTGTAGATCAGGAAGAAGTGGCCACTGTCGAATTGCTGCAGCAGTTTAGGGAATTATTGATAACTATGCGTTGGAAGGGCGCTGTTTCCATTGAACTGGGAAGAGCGTTGGCCTATGACTGCGGGTACTATGTAGTTCAGATTCGTGATATTAAATCCAGTGGAGGTAAGAACTATTGTATCTGCGATGGCGGAATCCATCAGGTGAACTATGACGGACAGTTGCGCGGCATGTATCGCCCAATCATGCGCAGTATTACGAAGAAGGAGGATGAATTAAAGGAACAGGAACACTACATCATTTGTGGTTCCTTGTGTACCGGTAACGACATCCTGCTCCAAGATTATCAAACAACAAAGGTTCAAGAAGGTGACTATTTGGTGTTTGAGCGAACCGGCGCTTATTCCATTTATGAGGGAATGTCACTGTTTTTAAGCCACGAGATTCCGGGAGTTTGTTTATGCAATCGTACGGATGGATTCTCGTTAGTACGACCACAGCAGCAGAGTTATCACATAAACACAATACATGTATAGAAAGAGGTAAATCTATGGAAAAATTATTAGCGATTTTGAATGATATTGATGACAGTATTGATTATGAGCATGAAACAGCATTGATCGACGGCCACTTATTGGACTCTTTTGCAATCATATCTTTGGTGAGCGAATTAGAGGAGGCCTTCGATATTAGAATCGACGCAGCAGAGATGACACCGGAGAATTTCAACTCCGCGGAGGCGCTGTACACTATGATTCAGCGCTTGTCATAATAAACTACTCTCCTTTTTTGTGAAGAGTCTGTACTTGTACAGACTCTTTTTTATGTTATTATGAAATTTGCGAGAAAAATTACTAGGGGAAAGTAATAATGAGAAAACTAGGATTAAATAAAACGCAGTTACAACTACTGGCCATCCTGGCTATGGTTGTAGATCATACTGCTTGGGGATTCGTAGATTTTATGTCACCACTGGGACAGGGCATGCATATATTCGGACGGCTGACCCTTCCTATCATGTGTTTCTTTATTGCAGAGGGATACCGTCATACTAGCAATCTACGTAGCTATATTTCACGTATGATGACGTTTGCACTCATATCGATTATCCCATTTTATGCATTTTTCCATGAGGAGTATTACTATCGTCAGAATATCATTTTTGACTTACTGCTGGCGTTACTAGCGTTGTCAGCCATGGAACACCGCCAATGGAATAAAGCAATTCGCATCATGTTGGTTGCGCTGGTGATATTGGTTTCATTCGTTGTAGGTGGCTGGGTGTTAATGCCCATAGTGTATGTGTTTATTTTCTATTACAGTCGGGACTTTAAGGAAGCTGCCAAGCGATTTGTTGTGGCAACGGGACTTATGGAAGTGGGACTTATTGCGTTGATTCTTTTGAACCAGCAGTATCATTTCTCAGTTTATGATTGGACGGTACCGGAGCGATTGTATTTGGTCGGTTTCGTTTTGGCACTGATTCCACTATCTCTATACAATGGCGAGAAGGGTGGAACATGGTTGCCACGATACTTTTTCTATGGCTTCTATCCGGTTCATTTTGCAGTATTAGCATACATTAAGTATTTGTTAAACGGTATTAATTGGCAGGAAATCTATATCCAAGCCCACATCGTATCACTGCTGATTGGCGTGGCACTGCTATTCTATGTGTTATTGCAGAAATCATCCCGTGCCCAGGTGTCAGTTGTTTTTTTCCTTACCATGGGCGTGATGTATGTCTATGGATTCTTGATGGAAATTACGGCCCATGATGTTGGAGGGGTATATACAGCAACTAAGCTACAGTATTTTGCCCTGAGTATGGTGTTGGTAGCAATTACTTATTGCAATCAGGAATTGTGCCACGTTAAAATGCCAACTCTTCTCTTTGTGTTCCAGGCTGTGGTTACGCTTATAAGTATGCATTATTTGTTCACTTATGAGCGAAATCAGATGTTTTACACCGGAATATCGGTGAATGCACAGGCTGGACCGTTTCCGCGTATGGAAATTGAGGGTTATGGACCGGCATTCTACGGATTCCTGCTATATGCATTCATTATCTGCGGCATCAATATTGGTGTAGGAGCATATGCTGCAATTCATGGAACCCAGACCCAAAAGAAGCGACTGCATTTATTGTTTTTTGGCCTGTTGTCTATGTGGGGCGCCTATATAATCAAGCCACTGAATCTTACTAACGGTTACGAGATTCCGGCACTGTTTATACCATTTACCGCATACTTTATCACCCGGGCGCTGGTACGCTATAACTATTTGGATTCCGTAACGGTAAACTTTGGCAATGCCATCAGCGGAGGGCAGACCGGAATCCTTGTTATTGACCGTAATCACAAAGTGTTGTATCACAATGAGGCCATTCACGGACTGTTTGGTAAGATTAAAAAGTTCGATGATGCCTTTAAAATACCAGATGTGGAGGCTGTTTTTACCCACAAGATTAATACATTGGAGCGCAATGGCCATACCTATGACATCAAGGTAGAGCCGGTACTAGAGCAGGGACATCATACCGGTGATATTCTGTGGGTATATGATTTGACCGAGCATTATCAGGATTATGACCGTATGCTTAAGACGTCGACCCATGACGATTTGACGGGATTATTCAACCGGCGTTGGTTCGAGGACAAGGTGGAAGAGCTGATTGCGAAAAACGAAACCGGTGCGTTCTTTATGGTGGATTTGGACAAGTTCAAGCATGTAAATGACACCTATGGTCACCAGGTAGGAGATATGGCGCTGATTGTTTTGGCCACCTGCTTGAAAAATGCCCGTTCCAAAATATCGGATAGCAACTTCTACCCGGCCCGTTTTGGTGGGGATGAATTCTGTATTTTTTACCGTGGCGAGACCAATCCGGTGGTATTAAGCGAGTTTTCCCAGAAGCTCATAGCGGCGTACGATAAGGAGTTGGAAGATAACGGATATCCCGACCTAACATCCTTATCCTTGGGAATTGCAATCTTAGATCCGCAGTTGTTTGGCAAAGGTGAAGAGGTCAATTTCTCTAAACTGTATAATTGTGCGGATCAGGCACTGTATCAGGCAAAAGAGAAGGGACGTAAGACCTTCCGATTCTATATTCCGGAATAGAATATCTAACGTACAAGAAACCCAGGATGAACAATCCTGGGTTTTGTGCAAATTGAATTATAAAACCGGCAATGATATGATGAAGAAAAGTCGTTTTTGCAAGGGGTGGATATATGGCAAAAGAAAAGCAGAAAATGGAATTCCGCTATTACGATATTCCAAAGGGAGACTATGTGTTAGCCAAGCTGGGGAAAGGTTGGGAGCAGGAATATGGTAAAGGATTTGGGCGGATGCTCCATTTTCACAATTATCTGGAAATCGGTTATTGCTATCACGGAAGTGGCGAGTTGGTGATAGAAGACCGAACTTATCACTACGGTGACAAGATGTTTAGCATCATTCCCGAAAATATTCCCCATACAACCATTAGTGATCCCGGCAATATTTGTAAATGGGAATTCCTTTTTATCAATATCAAGGACTTTATTGCCAATGAGATTAAGTGCGACGAGATCAGTGCAGAAGAGATGCTGCGTATATTTAATAAGCGAGGTACGCTAAAGACAGTGAAGAACCACCCGGCTCTGGCGAAGCTCATTCAGAAGATTATTGAAGAGTGTCGCAATCAGCCCCTTTACTACAAGGAGAGTATCAAAGGCTATATTCATGCGCTGATTATTGAGGTGTTACGATTGGATGAGGAACGAGAAAAAGCCAAGCGTTCCTCCAAGATTAACACCTATATTCGTGATGCCATCAATTATGTGGGGGATCACTACAAGGAAGATGTCAAAATCGCTGATATGGCACAGGTATGTGGCTTGAGTGAAAGTCATTTTCGCCGTATTTTTGAAGAGAGTATGAACATGAAGCCTCTGGATTATGTGAATATGATCCGAATCGATCGGGCTTGTGCACTCATTCAGCGAGGGGATATGTCCATGGAGGACATTTGTTATCATATCGGATACACCACGCCTTCTACGTTTAATCGCAACTTTAAACGCCTTACAGGTAAGACTCCGGTGGAGTGGAAAAAAACCGAAGTTGCGCTAGAAGGGGGCTTCTCGAATTTTCGCATAACTGCTGAAAAAGGATGGGAAGGAAACGAATAGTGAGCGAATTTGCATAAATTAAAGTTGTTTATAATTACACAACGAAAGATTTCGGGGATATAATGTACATATCTTCGAAAGAACAGGGGAGAAAATAGTGCAAGTTTAACAAAGGGGAAATCCTAGAGCTTAGCTAACTTCCCGGGTAATGAACAAGGAGGGTTTTTGATGAAGAAGAAACTTTTATCCATGATGCTGGCAACAGCATTGGTAACCACATCTTTTGTTGGATGTGGCGGCAACGCAGGCAGTGCAAATAGCGGTGCAGCTGATACTTCAGCTGATACTGCAGCTGATGCTACAGAGGCAGATGCTTCTGCAGAAGAAGAGCAGGTTCAGTTGATCGGTACATCTGAGGATCCAAACACCTTGACCGTATCTGCATGGGATGCAAACTTTAACATTCCTGCACTTGAGGCTGCTGCTGCAGCTTACCAGAAAGAGAATCCTGACTTCAAGTTAGAGATTCAGACCGTATCTGCTTCCTCTGATGTAGAGAACGCAGTTACATTAGCTGGTTCTTCAGGTGATTATAGCCAGTTGCCTGATATCGTATTATTCCAGGATCACTACATTCAGAACTATGTTTCCAACTATCCAGATGCTTGGAACAACTTACAGGATGCAGGAATTGATTGGAATGACTTCGGTGCTGAGAAGTTATCTTACAGCACCATCGACGGCGTACACTATGGCGCACCTGTTGATAACGGAACATGCGTATTTGCTTACCGTGTAGACGTTCTTGAGCAGGCTGGATACTCTCTTGCAGATGTAACCGGAATTACTTGGGATCGTTGGTTAGAGATTGCTAAGGACGTTAAGGATAAGACCGGATATGCACTTATGTCCATGGATCATTCCGGAGACGATCTTCCATACATGATGATGCAGGCTGAAGGCCAGTCTCAGTGGAAGGATGGCAAGCCAAATCTTGTTGGTAACGACACTTTCAAGAAGATTATCGAAGTAATCGTTCAGGGTGCTAACGATGGAACAATCATCTTAGCTAACGGCTGGACTGAGTACACAGACAACACTATCAAGGGTGATCAGGTTGCTGGTGTATTCAATGGTAACTGGATTATTCCTACCATCAAGGGTAACGAAGCTACAAGTGGTAAGTGGGAGATTACAACAATCCCTACTTTGACCGGTAAGGAAGGATATGCTTCTAACGGTGGTTCTTCTCTTTACATCACCGGTAACTGCCAGAAGGTTGAGCTTGCTCAGAAGTTCTTAGCTTACACATTCGGTGGCGGCGCTGGTGCAATGGAGACCTATGATAACGCACTTCGTAACGGTGGTGTTATCACTACTTGCGTATCCGCTTCCAAGTCTGATGTTTACAACGAAGGCGTTGACTTCTTCAATAATCAGGCTATCTACACAACCGTAGTTGAGTATGGTACTCACGTACCTACCGTTGAGCAGAACGATTATCACTACACCATGCGTACAGAAGTTGGTAACGTAATCACCAACGTACAGAACGGTGCAGATATCGATGCTGAAATTGAAGCAGCTCAGGGCAACATTGAGTTTGCTATGGAAGAGTAATCTTCACAAATAGAACTAGATATTCAGTTTACAATCGGGGAATCGGAATGTTCCGATTCCCCATTTTTTATGAAAGGAAGGGGGAGTTATCTTGAGCAAGCCAAAGAGCATTCAAGCGAAGCAGCAAAGAGCTGGATGGCTGTTTCTGGCGCCTGCAACACTCTTGATTTTTGTCATGAGTTTTTATCCGATGATTCAGGCGTTTATTATTTCCCTAAAGAAGGGATCCAGTGCAAACATGCAGTGGCAGGAGCCGCTGTTCCACAACTATGAAAGAATTCTTCAGGATAAGACATTCTTGACCGCTATGGGCAATACATTCTTATACCTGATTATCGAAGTGCCAATCATGTTGATTCTTGCAATTTTATTGGCACAGATTTTGAACAACAAGGACTTAAAGTTCCGCGGATTATTTAGAACCATGGTATTTATGCCATGTGCAGTATCCTTGGTATCCTATGCGTTGATCTTTAAATCATTATTTGCGACACAGGGATTAATTAATACCGCGCTGCTGAATATTGGAATAATAAGTGAGAATATTAACTGGCTGGGTCAGACGACCACCGCTAGAGCCGTAATTATCATGGGCTTGATTTGGCGCTGGACTGGATACAACATGGTATTCTACCTTGCCGGTTTACAGAATATTGAGTACTCCGTTTACGAGGCATCCAAGATTGATGGTGCAAATGGATGGAAGACCTTCTGGTACATTACCGTGCCGCTTCTTTCCCCAGTTATCGTAATGACAGCAATTATGTCTATCAACGGAACACTCCAGTTGTTTGATGAGTCCGTGAACCTGACCAATGGTGGTCCGTCCAATACGACCATTACCATGTCCCATTATATTTGGAATATGTCTTTGGGACAGGGTGTTGCGAAGTTCGGATATGCATCTGCTTTGGCATTTGTTGTATTTATTATGGTCGGTATCCTGGCATTCATTAGCATGAAAGTAGGTGATAAACGTGACTAAAGCAAAAAAGAAAACCAATAGTTCTGCCATTCAGAGACGTTTAATCCCTAGTTATATTTTCTTGGTAATTGTTTGCATTATTTCCGTTTTTCCAATTTACTGGATGTTAACGGCGGCAACCAATACCTCCTTTGAAGTGTCAACCGGTAAAATCTGGTTTGGTAGTAACGCAATAGTGAACTTTCAGGGATTGCTGAAAGCATCCATTGGTTCCGGCGCACCACTGGGCAAAATTATGTGGAACTCTTTTAAATATGCCGGAGTACAAACGT
Source organism: Lachnospiraceae bacterium (assembly GCA_024690265.1). GTDB lineage: Bacteria > Bacillota > Clostridia > Lachnospirales > Lachnospiraceae > XBD2001. The sequence goes on from JAILCW010000161.1 coordinate 15,892, forward strand.
TACTTTGTATTTTTACCTGTTCTTTAGCAGGTTTTGGATTTGAGTTATATCACGATAAGCGTAAGGATCGTCTCTTCGCTTTCCTGCTTTTGGCAATGATGATTCCTGGTGTAGCAACCTTGATTCCATTGTTTCGAATGATGTCTCAGTTCCATTTGTTAAGTACCGTGGCTGCATTTATTTTGCCGGGTATTTCAACACCATTTATGATTATGATGTTCCGTCAGAATTCTCGTAACTTCCCGGTAGACATTATGGAAGCAGCAAGAATTGATGGATTGTCTGAGTGGGCGATTTTCTATCGTATGTACATGCCTGTTATGAAGTCCACTTATGCTGCAGCTGCAGTTATCACTTTCATGAACGCTTGGAATGCATACATGTGGCCAAGAGCTGTCATGAGTGATAATAGCGCCATGACCATGCAGATGTTAGTAGCGAACCTATCCAATGGTTATAGCGTAGATTATGGTGTGTTGATGATGGGCGTTTTGTTCTGTTCATTACCGACCATGATTATCTTCTTCGTATTGCAGAAGCAGTTCGCAGAAGGAATTACCGGAGCAGTCAAATAATAACTGCGCAGTAGGTAAGGAATACTAGGGGCAAATAACAACAGATTGGCGTTATTTGCCCTTTTTTTGAAAAAGGGAGGAGCAACGTGTCAACATTTGATTATGAGATAGTGAAAAATCCGGAGATTTTTCAACAAAAAAGACTAACTGCACATTCCGACCATGATTATTTTCGCACCAAGAAGGCGCTGTTGGCCGGAGAATCAGATTTTCGATATATGTTAAATGGCATTTGGAAGTTCTCCTATGCAAAGAACTATGAGTCTGCCATTAAGAATTTCTACGAAATGGACTATAACTGCAAGGTGTGGGACGATATTCGCGTTCCAGCCCATATCCAGACGGAAGGATATGGCACACCGGCGTATATAAATACACAGTACCCATGGGATGGCAAGGAGGCGGTGCTTCCGGGAGAGATTCCAACCATCTTTAATCCGGTAGCTAGCTATACTAAGTATTTTACTCTGCCGGATAGTATGGCTGAAGGCCCGGTATATATTTCATTCCAGGGCGTTGAGAGCGGATTTGCTCTTTGGCTGAACGGACAATATGTGGGATATAGTGAGGATAGCTTCACTCCAAGTGAATTTGATTTGACTCCTTATATTCACCGTGATGGTGAGAATAAACTTTCCGCTATGGTATTTCGTTTTACCGGTGGAAGTTGGTGCGAGGATCAGGACTTCTTCCGATTCTCCGGTATTTTTAGAGATGTATTCCTCTATACAACACCGGCCACCCATGTGCGGGATTTGCGCATTCAGACACTGTTGGATGACGACTATGTAAATGCAACATTGGAGATTACCTGCAAGATGACTGCAGCAGGTAAGGCCAAGATTACATTGTTGGATGAGGAAGAGGTAGTTCTATCAGCCGAGGCTGATTTGAGTGGTGAGACCAAGTTGTCTTTCCCAGTGGAGAACCCGAGAAAATGGTCTGCTGAGTATCCCAATCTCTATGATTTGCAGATTGAAGTATATGACGAAAAAGGCAACTTCCAGGAAGTAGTTTCAGAGAAGGTTGGTTTCCGTCGTTTTGAGATTATCGATCATGTAATGCATTTGAATGGTAAACGTATTATTTTCCATGGTGTGAATCGCCATGAGTTCTCTGCGAACAACGGACGTGCTATGGACAATGCAGATATCTTAAAGGATATCATTACCATGAAGCAGAACAATATTAATGCGATTCGAACCTCTCATTATCCGAATCGTACGTATTTGTACCGTTTATGTGATATTTATGGTATTTACCTGATTGATGAGACGAACATTGAGAGCCACGGCGTATGGGATAGTATTTTACGTGGTTTGAATGATATTTCATTTGCTGTTCCGGGAGATCGTCCAGAGTATTTAGAACTGATTTTGGACCGTGCACGCAGTATGGTGGAGCGTGACAAGAACCATCCATCAATCTTAATTTGGTCCCTTGGTAATGAGGCCTTTGGCGGTACCAATTTTGTAAAGATGCATGATTATATCCGTGAATTGGATGACACACGTATTATTCACTATGAGGGCTGCTGCTTCTTTGATCGACGCAATCCGGAAGCATCCGACATTGAGAGTAATATGTACTTTACTGTAGAGCAGCTCAAGGAACGCTTGAAAGTATACCGTGAAAAGCCATACATTAGTTGCGAATATGCCCATGCTATGGGTAATTCCTGTGGCGCAATGCACAAGTATACCGATCTGACCCACGAAGATGAGCTGTATCAGGGTGGCTTTATCTGGGATTATATCGATCAGTCCATGACCATGAAGGATCGCTATGGTGTTGAATTCCAGGCTTACGGCGGGGATTTTGGCGAGAGACCAAATGATGGAAGCTTCAGTGGAAATGGTATTGTTTATGGTAAGGACCGTGACCCGTCTCCAAAGATGCAGGAAGTAAAATATAATTACCAGAATATCAGAATCTCCTTTGAGGATGATATGGTGGTAATTAAGAATGATAATCTGTTTACCGAGATTAATGATTATCAGTGCGTCATTACGCTGGAAAAGGAAGGCGTTGTGTTGGAGCGCCAGACCGGCGTGTTAGAGGCTGACCCATTAAGTGAAAAGCGCATGCCGTTGCCATTTGCTTTGCCGGATGATGACGAAGAGTACGTATTGACTGTGTCCTTCCAGCTCAAGGAAGATACCATCTGGGCAAAAGCAGGACATGAGGTAGCTTATGGTCAACAGGTGATTGGCGCTTATCGTCACAAGGAACATGTGAAGAAGCCGATGACGATTACTCGTGGATGGTGCAATACCGGTGTACGAGGTGAAGATTTTGAGCTGTTATTCTCTAATCTTCAGGCAGGATTAGTTTCCTATGTGTATGCAGGAAGGGAAATGATTAAGCTTCCGCCAAAACCAAACTTCTGGCGACCAATGACAGAGAACGATAATGCGAATTTGTTACCATTCCGTGCTGGACAATGGAAATTAGCAAGTATGTATGCGACACATAAGTATGAAGATGGACGTAAGGGAACGGATTACGAAGTGTCTGAGCAGGAAGATATTGTAGAGGTTACCTACACATTCCATCTTCCAACCAAGCCGGCGAAAGATGCAACGTTGACCTACCGTGTACATGGGGACGGTGTCATTGATATGAAGTTGCACTTGGATGCAAGTGCAGATGTAGGCGAGTTGCCGGAATTATCTGTACTCATGACATTAGATGCAGATTATGCTAATATGATGTGGTATGGTCGAGGACCAGAAGAGACATATTGGGATCGTAATCATGCGAAGATGGGTGTATATCATACGCACGTTTCAGATAATATGGCGAAGTACTTAGTTCCACAGGAATGTGGTAACAAGATGGATGTTCGTTATGCTGAGATTACAGATGATCGTGGCCGCGGATATCGTATCGAGGGTGATAGCTTAAGTTTGTCTGTACTGCCTTATTCACCGCATGAGATTGATTGTGCAACACATCCAAATCACCTTCCACCGGTACAGAATACTTATGTACGTGTAGGATTGACGCAGATGGGTATTGCAGGTGACGATACCTGGGGTGCCAAGACACATCCGGAGTATTGCATCGATAACAGTAAACCGTTAGAGGTTTCCTTCTCCTTCCGACCAATATAATATCGTACAAGTGAGGGAAATGATGGAGCAGAGTATTTTTGTTGAACAGATTGTGGCGCGCAAGAATCCGCCATTTACCAAGGCTACTTTGGGTGTGATGATTGTACTTACTGTATTTGTGGGCCTGAATGGCATTTTGTTATTACAACCTGTTGCTTTGGTGTTGTTTTTAGCGTTATTGGCAATGTTATACTTTATGTTTTTGCAAGTCAACATCGAGTATGAATATTCCGTGACAGAAGATGTACTGGATATTGATGTCATTCGCTGGAAGAGAAAGCGCAAGCATTTGGTTAGCATGTCCATGGACAGCGTAGTAGTGATTGCACCGGCACGGACAGACCCGGTAAGTGCTTATGTGGGACGCAAGCTTAAGACTTATGATTGCACGAGTCATGATGCGGATCATGAGTACTATACTCTGGTATTCAAGCCTCAGGGTGAAACGGTAGAGCAGAAGGTTCTCTTTGAACCGGATGAAACGGTAATAGATGCGCTATGGCGCAAAGCACCTAGTAAAGTGCATAAACAGGCATAAAAGAACGCCTCGCTTCGGACTAGAAGCGGGGCGTTATGTTTTTAAGAAGTGGAGTCGGCAATCAATAGGCCTATTTTGCAAATCATTGCATCGTCGAACTTGCGAATATCCAGGCCGGTTTGTTTCTCAAACTTATCAATACGGTAGATTAAGGTATTGCGATGTACATACAGCGCACGAGAAGTCTCGGCCAGACTTAAACCATTATCCAAGAAGGCTTGGATTGTACTGCGGGACTCGTTATCCAATTCCTTGAAATCAAAGTCCTTGAAATGATCCTGAAGGAATTCCTTACAAGCCTGGGGAGGCAACTGGTAAATCAGCTTCTCGAGGCCTAATCTGCTGTAGGAAAGAATGGTTTCTGATGCAAAAAACAAAGAGCCAATCTCTAACGCTAAATAGCAGTGCTGGTAAATCTCTGGCAATAGAATTGGGTCGCATACGCAGCGGTCAAACGCGATTCGCGCAGAAATCATAGCCTCAGTGCCTAACATATCACTTGTGGAGGCAACCATTTCATATAATTGTTCTTCCGGCAGATCTGCCTTTAATTCTCGAATCAGGACAACGTTGGTCTCATCCATATGAATCAAGTGAATAGCATCCGGAGCAAACATGCTGGAAAGAATGGAAAGGCTATCCTTGGAATAAGGCTGGCGAAAAGAAATCAAAAAAAGCACCACCGGGGTGCCTTTTTCGACATGAAACCGGTGCAATCCAGGAACAATTTCCTCCTTGGGAAGCTTCCCGAGGAGGAATTGTTGGAAGAAGAAATTACGATTGTCATCTGAGGGATAATGCTGAAGAAGCTGTTCTAGCTTTGCAATGGTTTGAACCTCATCATTCGTATTATCAGTGATTTCAAAAGTAATCCCGGTTTCTTTATATAGCTTTTTTAACAGTGCATCACGCTTCTGTTCGTAATTCATAGTAGAACCCCCATAACGATTGGTTAGTTCTATCTTAATCGTTTCCGAAAGAAGCGTCAATGCAAGCTGTATAGACTAGTTAGTAATGGTAACTCCGGTCTCCTTCTCGAAGAAGTGAGACTTCTCCATATCAAGAGCGAAGCTGATGGTGTCGCCGGTCTTAGCGGTTGTACGAGGATCAACTCGTGCAGTAATCTGAGCACCAGCATAATCGAAGTACAAGAATACTTCTGCACCGAGCAACTCATATACACGGATGGTAGACTCGATAACGGTATTAGGAGAAGCATCAATGAACATCTGAGAATCATGAATGTCTTCTGGACGAATACCAAGAACAACGGTCTTTCCATCATAGCCACCATCGATCAAAGCCTTGGTCTTGGAAGCTGGAATAGCGATTTCCTTGTCGCCGATAGTAGTGGTAACGTTGTTGCCGTTAACCTTGATCTTAGCGTCGATGAAGTTCATCTGAGGAGATCCGATGAATCCTGCTACGAACTGGTTGCATGGCTTAGCATACAAGTTCTGTGGGGAATCGATCTGCTGAACAACACCGTCCTTCATAACAACGATTCTGGTACCAAGTGTCATAGCCTCGGTCTGATCATGTGTTACGTAGATGATGGTAGCACCAAGTCTGTCATGAAGCTTGGAAATCTCAATTCTCATCTGAACACGAAGCTTAGCATCCAAGTTGGAAAGAGGCTCATCCATAAGGAATACCTTAGGATTACGAACGATTGCACGACCCATAGCAACACGCTGTCTCTGTCCACCGGAAAGAGCCTTAGGCTTACGGTCTAACAACTTCTCAAGGTCAAGGATCTTAGCTGCTTCACGAACCTGCTTGTCAATCTGATCCTTAGGAACCTTACGTAACTTCAAACCAAATGCCATGTTATCGTATACGGTCATGTGTGGATACAGAGCGTAGTTCTGGAATACCATTGCGATATCACGATCCTTAGGCTCTACAGCGTTCATAACCTTACCATCGATAGTAAGCTCACCGCTGGAGATATCCTCCAAACCAGCGATCATACGAAGAGTAGTAGACTTACCACATCCGGATGGTCCTACGAAGATGATGAACTCCTTGTCTTCGATGTCAAGGTTGAAATCCTTAACAGCTTCAAAGCCGTTTGGATATACTTTACAAATGTTCTTTAATGAAATATTTGCCATTGTATTGGCTCCTTTCTGGTTTCCCTCGTTTGATTATTCAACGATAAAATCTTTTAGTGCTTCTAAAATCTTGTCCATGTCGTTATCTCTCTGGATGACCAACTCAAGGTCCTGAGATAAGTCAAGAGAGAAGATACCCATAATAGACTTAGCGTCAATAACGTAACGTCCTGCTACAAGGTCGAAATCATTATCAAATAAGGTAATAACGTTAACGAACTTCTTAACCTTGTCGATGGAGTTGATATTAACTTTCAGAGTTTTCATGTTTGCACCCCCTTTTTCAAACTATACTCATTTTAAAAAAACAGGAGATTCCAAACAATGGTAAACTAACCAAAAAATCCGGGACTTCTTCGTTAAAATAACTAGCCATTGAAATTTGTAAAAAAAGGGGGAAATGATATAATAAAATAGTTAATTTTTAATCATGGGGAAATCTGCATTATGCAGTGGAAGACTTGTTAGGGAGATTATTATGACAGGCATACGATTTAATGGAAAACTTAAGCACTTCTTGCGATCGCCATTATATTTGACGGTTTTCTTCATCCTGGGAAGTATCGGTATGTGCTTTATTGATTTCCGGGCAGGATTGGGGGCGCTGGGGATTTCGGCAATCTATTGTTTGCTGTGTCACTTCTTTTATCGTTCCTATCGAAAGAAGATTAATAATGAAATCATTAGTTTTGCAACGCAGTTTGGTATGGTGCAGCGAGAGTTGCTGCGTAATTTCAAATTACCATATGCCATCTTAGATGATGAAGGTAAGATCCTTTGGATGAATACACGATTCATGGAGATTACCGGCAAGGAGAAGTCTTATCAGAAGTCAATTGCCAGCATCTTTACACCGATTACCCGCGAGGTAATTGAGCGGGCCAATGCAGAGCCGTATTCCATCCATTTGGAATATGATGAGCATTTCTATGAGGCAGCATTACAAAAGATTAGCTTCCAGCAGGATGATCCGGATACCATGTTTTCCCTGACTGGTGAAGAGTCTTTGACGGCATTGCTTCTATTTGATGAAACAGATTTGATGCACTATCGCAAGATTAATGATGATGAGCGATTAGTGGCAGCTTACGTATACATTGACAATTATGAAGAGACAATCGATGAAGTAGAGGACGTCAAACGTTCCTTGTTAACGGCTGTTATTGACCGTAAGATTAGTCGTGCTTTTAGCGATATTAACGCGATTATTCGTAAGGTGGAAAAGGATAAGTATTTTATTGTTTTCCAGCAGCAGTACATGTCTCAATTGGAAGAAGGCAAGTTTGCTCTTCTTGAAGATATCAAGAGTGTCAAGATGGGTAATGAAAGTGAGATTACCCTGAGTATGGGCATCGGTATGAACGGAGGAGATTATCCGGAGACGGCCGAGTTTGCCAAGACTGCGATTGGTTTGGCTCTGGCACGAGGAGGCTCTCAGGCCGTAGTTAAGAACCGCGGAGAGGTAATGTACTATGGCGTTCGTGGTAAGGAAATCGAGAAGAATACCCGCGTTAAGGCACGAGTAAAGGCGCAGGCGCTCCGAGAACTCATGGAGACCAAGGACCGTGTTATTGTTATGGGTCACCAGATTACGGATATTGATGCGCTGGGCGCCGGCCTTGGCGTATTTTGTGCTGCCAGAGAGCTGGGCAAGCCGTGTCAGATTGTTTTAAATACCATAACAACTAGTCTTCGTCCGCTGGTAGAGGCATTCTCTGAAGCAGAGGGATATCCACGGGATATGTTTGTAAATAGCGGCGAGGCATTAGATATTGTGGATAACAACACGTTGGTCATGGTTGTTGATACTAATCGACCGAACTATACCGAGTGCCCACAATTGTTAGAACGTTGCAAGAATATCGTTGTATTTGATCATCATCGTCAGGGTAGTGAACAGGTACAGAATCCGATGATTTCTTACATTGAGCCATATGCATCATCTACCTGTGAAATGATTGCAGAGATGTTGCAGTATTTTTCAGAGCGAGTACATTTGTCCCCATTGGAGGCAGACTGTATCTATGCTGGTATCTTGATTGATACCAACAACTTTATGACAAAGGTTGGTGTGCGTACTTTCGAGGCGGCAGCGTATTTACGACGCTGTGGTGCGGAAGTTACCAGAGTACGTAAGATGTTACGTGAAGATATGTCTACCTACAAGGCGCGAGCAGAAGTGGTACGTCATGCAGAGGTATATCATCGAGCATTTGCGATTTCCGTATGTGAGGCTAGAGAATTGGAGAGCCCTACGGTAGTTGGAGCACAGGCAGCCAACGAACTATTGAATATTGTTGGAATCAAGGCATCATTTGTACTGACGGAATACCAGAAGAAAATATATGTTAGTTCCAGATCTATTGATGAAATCGATGTACAGTTGATTATGGAACGTTTGGGTGGCGGCGGACACTTGAATGTGGCTGGTGCTCAGATTGAAGACAGTACCATCGACGACGTCAAGAGTCGAATCGAGAATATATTAGACATCATGATAGACGAAGGAGAAATCAAACTATGAAAGTAATCTTATTACAGGACGTGAAATCCCAAGGCAAGAAAGGTGACATCATTGAAGTATCCGAGGGATATGCACGTAATATGTTAATCAAAAAGAAACTGGGTGTTGAGGCTACACCGGAAGCAATGAATAATCTGAAGCTTCAGAACCGTCACGAAGAGAAGGTGGCAGCTGAGAATTTAGCGGATGCTAAGGCTTTTGCAGAAGAAATCAAGGAATGGTTAGTCGAGACCAAGATTAAGACCGGAGAGGGCGGACGTACCTTTGGTTCTGTATCCTCCAAGGAAGTCGCTGCAGCAGCAGAGAAGCAGTATGGTAAGACCATTGACAAAAAGAAGATTCAGCTTGAGGAGCCGATTCGCTCCCTTGGAACCCACGAGGTTAAGGTAAAGCTACATCCTCAGGTAACAGCAACCCTTCGTGTTCATGTAGGAGAGGAATAGAATGGATCAGGTAGCAACCATCACCCGAACCATGCCTAATTCCCTAGAAGCAGAGCAGTCGGTTATTGGTTCTATGCTTATGACCAAGGATGCGATTATTTCTGCGATGGAAGCCATCACCAAGGATGATTTCTTCCATCAGTCCTATGGGCTGTTGTTCGAGACAATTATTGAAGTATATAACGAGGGCCAGGATGCCGGTGATCCGGTGGTGTTGGTGAATCGTCTTCGTGAGAAAAATGCTCCTGCAGAAGTTGCGGATGTTAATTTTATTGTCCGTTTGGCGGAGAGTGTACCAACCAGTATTAATATTAAGACCTACTGTGACATTGTGTCCCAAAAGTCTATGCTTCGTAAAATCATTCGTATGAGTCAGGAGATTGAGAATGACTGTTACAAGGATGATGAACCGGTTTCTGATGTAATGGACCGTATCGAAAAGGACTTTTTGGCATTATTGCAGAATCGCGGTGTCGGAGATTTTGTGCCAATTCAGCAAGTCGTTATGAATGCCTTGAACAAGATTTCTTCTGCTGCCAAGATGCAGGGAAGCGTAACGGGTATACCAACGGGATTTATTGATTTGGATTACAAGCTGGCCGGTTTACAGCCATCTGACTTGATTCTGTTAGCAGCACGTCCGTCAATGGGTAAGACCGCTTTTGTATTGAATATTGCTCAGCATGTAGCCTTTCATGAGAATCGTTGTACGGCGATATTCTCCCTCGAGATGAGTAAGGAACAGTTGGTAAACCGTCTGTTCTCCCTAGAATCACGAGTAGATGCCCAGAAGTTACGTACCGGTAATCTTCAGGATTTTGAGTGGCAGGAATTGGTAGAAGGCGCAAATATTATCGCTCGTTCACCCTTGATTATTGATGATACACCGGGTATCAGTATCTCGGAATTGCGTAGTAAGTGTCGTAAGTTTAAGCAGGAACAGGGCTTAGACTTGATTATCATCGACTACTTGCAGTTGATGACCGGTTCCGGCAAGAGTGAATCCAGACAGCAGGAGATTTCAAATATTTCCCGTTCTCTTAAGGGATTGGCCCGTGAGCTGAATGTTCCTGTAATAGCATTGTCTCAGTTGAATCGAGGTGTAGAGCAAAGAGATGAGAAGCGTCCGATGATGTCCGATTTGCGTGATTCCGGAGCGATTGAGCAGGATGCTGACGTAGTTATGTTTATTTATCGAGATGACTACTATCATAAGGATTCAGATCGAAAGGGTATCTCAGAAATCATTATTGCTAAACAGCGTAATGGCCCACTGGGAACAACGGATCTTGCATGGTTGCCGGAGTACACCAAGTTCGGCAATTTGGATAAGAGCCTTAGACATGATGATGAATAGAATACTTCAGGCGTTCCCGCGAGGGGGCGCCTTTTCTATTTGTAAACAAGGAACAAAAAAAGAGAGGCGATATTCGCCTCTCTTAGGTATGCTATAGGAATTAGCCCTGAGCAATAGCTCCAGTTGGGCAAACACCAGCGCAAGTACCACAATCAACGCATGCATTAGCATCGATTTCGTACTGGCTATCTCCCTGAGAAATAGCTCCAACTGGGCATTCAGGTTCGCAAGTTCCACAACTTACACATGAATCACTAATTACATATGCCATAGTTCAATCCTCCTTTATCACAATATACTTTTCATACATACAACCTTTACAAGGTATAATTTGATTTTATTCCATAAATTTTCAGAAAACAAGTACTAAAATAGGTACAAAGCTGATAAATAGTACTAAAATTAGTACATACTTATTGGACAACTTTATGAAATAGTCCATTGTAATTCTATGAAACAGTTGTTATAATCGATAGCGTACAATTAATTATAAGCAAAGAACGGAAAGGAGAAATTATGTCAGACGCAAGAGTATCAAAGCAGACATTGATCGGCGAATTATTACAGATTGATCAGGATATTGCACCTATTCTTTTCGGAATCGGAATGCACTGTCTTGGATGCCCAGCTTCTCAGCAGGAATCATTAGAAGAAGCTGCTATGGTTCACGGAATTAATCCAGATGACCTTGTAGAAGAGATTAATAATTTCTTGGCAAGTAAATAAATAACATAATAACAAATAAAAAAGTCGAATGTTATATGTAACATTCGACTTTTATTTTTACAAATTTGAAAGAACTGATAGGGCATTATCTTTTACAATAACGGTATACAATTCTCGAATATGAGCTTCAGAGCCCATCACATCCTTCAATGCAGAGCCATATTCGCTAAGAATATTTGCAAGGCGATTGAAATCCTTTGGATCGCTATCTCCCTTTTCAATAATGAGATTGTAATATCCCTCAGGAGTTTTTAATAATGTGGAGGAAACATTAAAGTTTGAGTCCACTATGTGAGATAATCGAATGACTTCCTCTAGGGAACTAAAACGATATATCTTTGTAAGGCTTCCTTTCGGAAGTTCGTCGTCCTTACCTTCGTAGATTTTAACAATGTCATCGGCGCTGTTTTCGTAGTCTACTTTTGGTAGAGCGCTTTTTGGAGATGGAGGGACTTCAAAGTCTTCCTCATCAAAATCGTCATCTTCATCATAATAATTATCATCTATGCCGGTAACAGCATCCCCTTCAGAAAATCTAGAGAATCTAGGATCTAATTCTTCTGGATAAGGTACTTTTGTAACTATTAAAACTATGGATTCCGACGATACTGGAATCGCTTCTATCATAAGGGGAATATCTTCTGCCTCAAATCCAAATTTATAGGCTGCCCAATGCATCATTTCTTTAAAAAGAGATTTGGCTTTTGGAGTGCCATATGCCAACTCGGATAGTTTAATCTGACGTTGTTCTAAATCTTGTCGTGTAAGGGTGCAACGAATTTGATTTTCATTGATTTTTTCTATCTTCATAATTCACCACACCTTTCCATAAATGCCTATGGATATCTTCTTACTTCTATTATAAAGAATGGAAAAGCCTATGTAAAGAAACATAAATATTAAAATTTTATTAACAAATTCTAAAGAAATTCATAACAATCTTAAGAGTTTATTAAACAGGGGCTTATGCTATTGTGTTTTAAAAAATGGGATGATATAAAGAGACCAAAGGATGAAGTTGTATTCCACTCATTTATTTCTTTGTATCAATTCGATACATTTTCCAGTCAAATTACAAGGATTTATACCACGAGCTACCTCCTTTTGGGAATAAATGAGAAACACAGTAAAAAGCAAAAGAAATATTGTTTAGAACTATCTGCGGGAACGGATGAACTGTTGGGGTACAAGCTGAGAAAGGACGGTGAAGTCGGGAGAGAAAAATTGTTGTAACTAATTGTTAAAAGGATGTCCGATTGTTCACATTTAGACATCACTTTTTTTTCAGTAATGGGAAAAAAGATAAAACTTAGAAATGTGTATGAGGAACGGTGAAGGATACGCCGTTCCTTTTTTTGTGCTATTAAATTAAAAATGTTATAATAGCCAATATGCAAAAACGGAGGCGTACATGAAAAATAACAACGGAAATAGAAATCTAAATTTAAAGGAGGCCCTTCCTTCGGATCCAAAGTGGTGGATTGCCATTGCAGCAGCATTGGTATTAATTGTGGCAGGTGTGTCTATTTATATATATAAATATGCTCCAACCTCGGAGCATATGGAATTATCCGATTACTATACTACGGTAACAGAAGATGAGGCCGTGACCATCTTAAATGGGCAGTTAATGGAAACTAGCGAGGATGCTTCTTATGGAAATGTCATTGTGGCAAATTCCGTTCCTTATATTGAAATAACTTTTTTAAAAGATAATTTAGATGATGGATATGTGTATGACTCTTCGGCAGGAATCTTACGTTATACCACAGATTCAGAAGTGATTTCTGTAAACAAGGG
>JAILCW010000176.1 GCA_024690265.1 Lachnospiraceae bacterium
CCATCACAGAGGGGGGCTTCCCTAGCAAGTCCTTCGAAGACAATTCAGGTATTCAGGAAATCACGTTGAATAAGAACGACATGAATTCCCGCCGTGTTTCCGGATTCCTGGGATATATTTATTTGCGTGAGGTTCCGGAGGGGTATGATGTACCTGTTACTCTAGAACCTACTACAACACCTACCACAACACCTGCGACGACGCAGACGGCAAGACCGGATACAATTCCGTCTTCTGGCACCCAGGAAGCAGCGGTGGAGCCTTCCAATATTCCGGAGGATATCCCTTACGTTGCACCTACCCCATCTGTGGAGGATTTTGTGACCCGTCTGTATCAGGTAGCGTTGAATCGTGAACCGGATGCAGAAGGATTGGCGGACTGGTCCGCACGATTGCGCAGCGGTGAGGCTGCCGCAGTGAATGTGGTACAGGGGGTCCTTTGTTCCGAGGAGTACCTTGGCAAGGGCAAGCCCAACGGTGAGATTGTCAACGACTGCTATCATGCCATGTTGGGCCGTGACGCAGATGAAGCAGGATATGCCGAGTGGGTTGGTAAGTTAGACGCCGGTATGTCTGTAAATGCGATTTTTGCAGGTTTTGTAGGTAGTCAGGAGTTCGCGGATTTGTGCGCCGGATATGGTATTACAGCCGGTAGCTATGGAGTAACAGAGCCTCGTGATCAGAACCTAGGGGTAACTGCTTTTGTCAGTCGCTTATATAGCCAGGCTCTTGGCAGAGAATACGATGTGGAGGGACTGAACAATTGGACCGCACAGATTCTTTCCAATCCATGCCAGGAGAATGTGTTGGGAGTGGCAACCAATGGATTCTTCCATTCCGAAGAGTTTGCCAACAAGAATCTTGATAATCAGGCCTTTGTAATGACCCTTTATCATACATTTTTAGGAAGAGAATACGACGAAGCCGGACTTGCCGATTGGGTTGGCAAGCTAGACCGTGGCGAGATGTCTCGCGATGAGGTCATGGGCGGCTTCGCATACTCTCAAGAATTTACAGATATTATGTCTAGTTATGGATTCTAGGGGCGCTTAGAATGGCGCTAATACCTTGGCGGTCTTGCCCGGCAGGGTGAGTCCTCCACCAAAGTCCACATCATCGCCGCCGGTGAGGTCATGTGCCCGTCCTGCCCTGGCATCGAAGTGGAAGGTATACTCCCCATCATCCAGATTGACAGCTATGAGTACCCGCTGATTTTCGTCCAGAAAGCGTTCGAAAATGCAGTGGGTATTTTCTAATACTACGGAACGGATATCGCCGTACTGGAGGGCAGGAGAGGTGCTCCAAGCCTTGGCCAGACTGGCAACATAGTCCGTCAGCTCATTCCATTCCGGCGCCGCAAAGGCCGGTCGTAGGGCAGGATCCCCTTGGGACTTGTCTGCCGCATATCCCCATTCACTGCCGTAGTACACCTGCGGAATCCCCGGCATGCCAAACATAATTGCATAGGCAATCCGTACCAGAGCAGGGTCCTTCAGGATGCTTGCAATGCGAGATACATCGTGGTTGTCCACAAAGGACAGCAGATGATAGCCGCGATACAGACACCATTGTTCCGGCCCAAACTGGCGCATCAGGGAGTGAAGAATCTCGAAGAGGTTCCGGCTGGTGATGGAAGAGTGAATGCCCTTGTAGCACTCGTAATTGGTGACAGAGTGGCACATCTCATCATTCATAATCTGCTTGTAGTCGCCGCCTAAGATTTCGCCCAATAGGAAAAAGTCCTCCTTCCACTGGCTAGTCTCATAGCGCAGAGCCTTGAGAAAATCCCGGTCCACCATGTATGCCACGTCTAGACGCAGGCCATCGATGCCAAACTCATCAATCCAGAACTTCACACTATCCAGCAAATACCGCCGTACATCCGGGTGCTGCAGGTTGATTTTGACCAGATCAAAGTTCCCTTCCCAGCCTTCGTACCACAGCCCATCGTTGTAGCAACTGTTTCCGTCAAAGCTGAGATAGAACCAATCCTTATACCTAGAGTCCCACTTTTTTTCCAATACGTCTTGGAAGGGGCCAAAACCCCGGCCAACATGATTGAAAACGCCATCAATCACCACGCGGATACCGGCAGCGTGGAGAGCTTTACAAACCTTTTTAAAATCAGCGTTGGTGCCCAGTCGCACGTCCACCTTGCGGTAATCCCGAGTGTTGTAACCGTGAGTATCTGACTCCCACAGTGGTGAAAAATACACCGCGCCGATGCCGAGTTTTTGTAAATGAGGAATCCAGTCGAGAACCTGCAATATGCGATGCTCTTGCACACCATCATTTTCGAATGGTGCCCCGCACATGCCAAGTGGATAGATTTGATAAAAAACAGATTCATATGCCCACATAATAGCCCCTCCTTTTTCTTAGTAACATGATACCACATAAGAGCAAGGGGTAACTTGACAGGTGCACCTAACTTGTCTATTATGTTTTTAATTTACGAATAGGAAACGAAAGAGAAGGAAGAATATGTCGAAAACACCATTTGCAACGTTAGAACAGGTACGCAACATCGCTGCTGAGATTCCTACCCCGTTTCATTTATATGATGAGGCTGGGATTCGGGCCAATGCCAAGGCAGTGAAGGAAGCATTCGCTTGGAATCCGGGATTCCGCGAGTATTTTGCGGTCAAGGCCAACCCGAATCCATTTTTGTTAAAAATCCTGAAGGAGTACGGCTTCGGGCTGGATTGCTCCTCTATGACGGAGCTGATGCTGGCTCAGGCCTGTGGATTTTCCGGCGAGGAGATTATGTTCTCTGCCAACGAGACACCGGCAGAGGAGTACAAGTACGCCAATCAGTTGGGTGCCATTATTAATTTAGATGATTACACCCATGTGTCCTATCTGAAGGAGGCTTTAGGTGAGATTCCGAAGACTATGAGCTGTCGTTTCACTCCGGGCGGAGTGGTGACACTGTCCAATGGAATTATGGACAACCCGGGAGATGCCAAGTATGGTATGACACCTGAACAGATTGAGCAGGCTTACGTAGAGCTGGGCGAGATGGGTGCCGAGAACTTCGGTATGCATGCATTTTTGGTAAGTAATACCGTAACCAACGAGTATTATCCGACCTTGGCACGCCAGTTGTTTGAACTGGTGGTGAATCTTCACAAGAAGACCGGCCGCAAGTTCACCTTTATTAACTTATCCGGTGGTGTGGGCATCCCTTACCGTCCGGATCAGACGCCGAATGACATCTATGCCATTGGTGAGGGCGTTCGCAAGGCTTATGAGGAGATTCTTGTTCCTGCAGGACTTGGGGACATTGCTATTTATACCGAGATGGGACGCTTCATGATGGGCCC
>JAILCW010000053.1 GCA_024690265.1 Lachnospiraceae bacterium
AGGGTGCATGGATTCAGAACCGTGCGAACACCTTAGCTATTTGGTGTATGTTCGCTCAGGTCTTCCCACTCTTCCAGTTGGGCAGCAAGTTTGCAGCAGTTCTTCCACGTGTATACGGTGGTGCTACTGAGAACGGCATTACTACTATGGACCTTTACAGCCAGGCAATTACCCTTTACAACAATGGACAGGGTAAGACCGCTGCAGCTGGTGAGGCAATTGCATCCATGGGCATCACTGCTGATCCTACCGCTCAGGGCGTTGTAGCAGTTCTTGCACTTGCAATCAACGTTGTATGCATCATGGTTATCATCAAGAGATCTATCGCTGCTGGACGTAATCCATACTCCAACAACGTATTCGAGGGAACCAGAGACTTCGAAGAGGCTATGGCTCGCGCAGAGTAATCACAACGATTACACGAATATTGATTTCTATAGGGCTTCCGGATTTTCCGGGAGCTCTTTTTTATGCAAAATAATTATCTGACAATATAAAACAATTGGTAGATACTGTACGAAAATATACAACTATGTTAAACTAACCTTGGGGAAGACTAGTCTTACTGAAAAAGGAGTCTAGTTAGCATGCAGAAATATCATTACAGTAAAGCAGAACTGAAATTGATTGAAGAAAGCAGCATCCCATGCGCCGTTTATCAGTTCATTGATAAACACGTGGTAACGATTGCATTGTCTGATGGCTTCTGCAAGTTATTGGGATTATCTTCCAAGGAAGAAGCCTATCATCTTATGGACAATGACATGTACCGAGATGCCCATCCGGAAGATGTTGCGCGAATTGCCGATGAGGCAGTGCGCTTTGCAACCCAGGGTGGGGAATACAACGTGGTGTATCGCTCCAAGGTAGGAGAGGATTACATCGTGCTTCATGCCATTGGCCACCATATCACGAGACCGACAGGTGAGCGCCTGGCGGTAATTAATTATGTCAAAGAAGGCATATATCAGAAGGATACCGGTGAAATCAATCTCGGTATTCAGTCCCTTCAGGAAAAATTATTGGATAGCGTCAGTGGTTTGCATAAGAATTCTTATGATTACCTTACCGGCTTGCCGGATATGGACTACTTCTTTGACCTTGCAGAAGTGTCTGCTAAGAAAGCGCAGAAGCAGGGAAAGACTGCCTACATGTTGTTTATGAACATCAAGGATATGAAGTCCTACAACCATAGATACGGATATGCTGAAGGCGATGTACTGATTCAGGGAGTGGCCAAGGTGTTGGTGCAATTCTTTGGAAATAAGAACTGTTGTCGTACCACGGCGGATCATTTTGCAATCTATGCGGAAGAGGAGCAGATTCAGGCACGCTTAGAGTGGCTCATTCAGGAATTGAAAAAAGTGAATGGCGGCAATAATCTGCCGGTTAGCATTGGCGTATATTCCAGTCGCTTGGGCTGGGTGAACAATTCTACCGCTTGTGATTGGGCCAAGGTGGCCAGTGATTCCGACAAGACTTCCTTTGAGTCCACCATCACTTATTTTGATGAAAAAATGCTGCAGCGGTATAAGGACCGTCGGTATATATTTGAAAATCTGGATCGCGCCATTGAGGAGGGCTGGCTTCAGGTATACTACCAGCCGATTGTACGTGCTGCCAATGGCAGGGTTTGCGACGAAGAGGCTCTGGCTAGATGGGTGGATCCGGAGCGCGGTTTGTTGTCCCCGGCTCAGTTTATACCGATTTTGGAAGAAGCCAAGCTATCTTACAAGTTGGATCTTTTTGTGGTAGATCAGGTAATCGAGAAGTTGAAAAAGCAGGCAGCCGGCGGACTATACGTGGTTCCGAATTCTGTGAACTTGTCCCGTACGGATTTCTATTGCTGCGACATGGTGGAGGAAATCCAAAAGCGTGTGGAGGCTTCCGGTTTGGAGCCCTGCAAGATTACCATTGAGATTACAGAAAGTTACATCATGGAAGACACGGATTTCATGAAGGAACAGGTGGAACGCTTCCAGAAACTGGGCTTCCACGTTTGGATGGATGATTTTGGAAGTGGATATTCGACACCGGATTTGTTGCAAAAAGTACATTTCGATGTGGTTAAAATCGATAAGTCCTTCGTTGACAAAATCGATGAAGGGGAGGCAAACAAGATTCTGCTGTCGGAATTGGTGCGATTGGCCAGCAGCCTAGGCAGCGAAACTGTTGCAGAGGGCGTAGAAACCGAGAGCCAGGTGGAGTTCTTGAAGGAAATCGGTTGTACTAGACTACAAGGTTTCAACTATTGCAAACCGATTCCACTGACAAAAATTCTGGATCGATATGAGAAAGGCCAGCAGATTGGATTTGAAAATCCTGCAGAGTCTGAATATTATGGTACTCTGGGCAATATCAATCTTTATGATATGTCCTTTTCCTTGGAAAATGATGTGGAAGTGGGCCGCTATTTTGACACCATGCCGATGATGATTGTCGAGGCCTACAGAAAGGAAATGCGTATTGTTCGTGGCAACAAGTCCCATCGAGAGTTCTTGGCATGTTATTTTCCGGAACTTGCCCACAAGAAAAAGACCACTTTCCGCTACTATGATGCGGACCTGCCAGCAGATTACGTAAAAAGCATTCTGAAGTGTCGTGATGAACGCCAAAGTGTGATTCAGGATGTGAAGAATAAAAGGGGTGATTTGATTCACCTGTTTGTTCGTCACATCGCAGATAACCCGGTGACGGGAACCGTGGCTATGGCAATTGTGGTGCTTGGTTGCGTGAACTATGATCAGGAGCGCAAGCGCCAGGAGGAGCAGGAACGTTTAGAGCAGGAACGCAAGACCTACAACCGAATCATGGCGCTCTCCGGCGATTTTCTAAGTGTGTTCAGCGTGGACCCGGTAACCAATCACTACGTGGAGTTTTCCTCCAATGCCAACTACAAGAGGTTAAATATTTCCGCCGAGGGTGATGACTTTTACGAGGAATCCAGAAAAAACGGCGCAGACATCGTCTATGTGGAGGACTTGGATATTTTCTTGTCTAGTCTGACCAAAGAGAATGTTATGACAGAAATTCATGAGAATGGCGTATTTATCCTGAATTATCGCATTCGCATTGGTGGCGTGCCGAAGTATGTATCTCTCAAGGCAACCTTCTTACAGGAGGACGATGAGCAAAAGGTCATCTTCGGACTTATCGATACGGATGCTCAGGTGAAGAAGGATGAGGAGTATTCCAAGAAGCTGATGGCGGCTCGCGATATCGCGAATCTCGACGCCCTTACCGGTGTGAAAAACAAGCATGCCTACACTGATGCAGAGATGCAGATGGACGCCCTCATTGATACCGGCGAGATCCGCAACTTTGCCATTGTGGTATTCGACATAAACGGATTAAAAGAAGTGAACGACACCAAGGGACACCAGGCCGGAGACCAGTTCATCATGGATGGTTGTCACATGATTTGCCATGTGTTCAAGCATAGCCCGGTATTTCGTGTCGGTGGCGATGAGTTTGTGGCTATCGTACAGGGCGAGGATTATCACAACATCAACACCCTGATGAAGAAGTTCGAAAAGCTCAATGAACGTCATCGCCTAGAACACAAGGTGGTGGTGGCAGCAGGCATGTCCAGGTGTCGTGGCGACAAGAATATTTCATCGGTGTTCAGGCGTGCAGATGCTGCCATGTATCGTAACAAGAAGGCACTGAAGGCGCTGGATTAGGTGATGATACGATAGCGTATCTCCCGATGGAAGGAACGATTTGGCGTTGTAAGGTGGATGCCAGTCATAGGCCACAGCTCCTGGACTTCCAACGCAACGGCGCAACCGGGAGTAGAAGAACGACCATTTACCATCGTGGCATCGTCAAGATAATCCCCGGTGTAGACTACTAACGCCGGCGCATCGGTCTCGACCCGAATGCCAAAATCTAAGTCCGGCCAACGTAAACTAGCAGCACAATTCATAGAATCTAACAAAAAGGCGTTGTTATAAACAGCGCCTTTTTTGATTGTAAAAAAGCCCGCCTCATCTACATCGGAAAGAGCAGCAATCTCTCGTGGAAGAAAATTAGCTTCATTTACTACATATTCCTTAGCATGCACGCCAAGTTCCAGCCCATCCCGCATCCAATAGGTATGGTTGGTCATATTGATGTAGGTGCGTGCATCAGAAGAACCTTCCAGATGGATAGCTAGCCCCTTAGCGTTTATATGATAGTGCACCTGATAGCTTCGATTCCCGGGCCAACCATCCAGACCTAACGGCTGTCTTGTTGCAAAAACAACGTCGCAATCATCCACGCCTTCGATGATATCCACAAGGTCCCAATGTTTGGTGGCTAGATGGTGCGGTCCACCGTGGAGTTGGTTGGTGCCTTCGTTGGCCTCCGGGGTGCAGCGCAGTATTGCATCCTGGTCACAAAGTTCCAAAGTGGTATTTCCCGGTAACCGGCCTGCATTAGGTCCAATGGTAAGGCCTGCCAGAGATGTGTTAGAGCAAGATTCAGCAACATCTGTGTAAGTAAGGGTTAGAGTATGCTCTTGGTTATCCTTGTCAATTACGCTTATTTTGCGGATTCCGGCTCCGAAAGACTGGAATTCGTAAGTGAGTTTTTGACATTTCGTAGTAGGAAAATCTGTTGTAACGACAACGATTTTGCCATTATATCCATCCGGTTCCATGACCTTTGCAGTAATTGGACTCATATTTTCTTGCCCTCCCTTGGTGATTCTATACAAAATTATGCATCAGGAACGATGAAAAGTACACAATATCACGAATGAGAGAGCAAGATTTTGAAATACAATCGCAAGTTCTGTTAATGGAAAATCGTTTTTTAACATCTATAATCAAAGCATGAAGGGTCACAGAGAGAGCGCCTGTTGACCGGGAGGAGTGAAAATATGGATGAAGTTCTGGAATTCAAGGGGATTTCAAAGTATTTTCCGGGTGTAAAAGCGCTTGATGATGTGTCATTTAAAGCATACGGGGGAGAAGTTTTGGCATTCCTGGGGGAAAACGGGGCTGGCAAGTCTACACTTCTGAAAATTTTAAATGGCGATTATCAGCCAACGTCCGGTGAGTACATAATCAACGGAGTTCAAAAGCATTTTAGTTCCCCACACGAAGCAATTGAAGACGGAATTTCCGTCATCTATCAGGAACGACAGATTTTGCTGGAGTTGTCGGTGGCAGAGAATATCTATCTCGGCCGCATGCCGTCCAGAAAACTGGGATTCATTGATAATCGAAAAGCCAATAAGGATGCGAAGAAGATTATTGATGATTTTGGTCTTCCCATTGATCCGTCTACCAAGGTCAAGGATATGTCCATTGCCTATCAGCAGATGGTTGAGATCATGAAGGCCTATTCCAGAGATAATCTCAAGGTAATCTGCTTCGATGAGCCGACAGCATCCCTGTCCGATGCGGAGATTGACGCATTGTTCAAGGTTATCCGGAAGCTGCGTGATGAGGGGAAAATTATCATTTACGTATCCCATCGAATGAATGAAATCCAACAAATTGCAGATAAGGTTTCCATCTTCAAGGATGGGCGATATGTGGACACCATTGATCCAAAGGTTGTTTCTGAAGCTGAGATGATCAAGATGATGGTTGGCCGGGATTTGGGCGACATCTACAAGGAACTGGACCGCAATACCAACATTGGGGAAGTTTTATTGGAGGTAAAAAACGTCTCCAGCGATTACGTCAAGGAGAATTCCTTCAAGCTCCACAAGGGTGAGGTGCTGGGCTTTTCCGGATTGGTAGGCGCAGGACGTACGGAACTTATGCGTGCCATTATTGGGGCAGATAAGCTAAAAAGCGGCGAGGTATATCTGGAAGGAAAAAAGATAACCAACCATTCGCCCCATGAAGCACAGGAGAACGGCATTGTGTTGGTTCCGGAGGATCGAAAGCTTCAGGGTATTTTGGCAAACTTAAGTGTTGCAGAAAATATTAACATTTCCATGCTGGGAGCCAATTCCAACAAACTTGGATTCATGGACAGCAAAAAGGAAGCACAGGTTGCCCAGAAGGGAATTAAGGATTTTAACATCAAAACTCCCTCCCCTAGTAAGAAGATAGTGGAACTATCCGGCGGCAACCAGCAGAAGTGCATCGTTGCCCGCTGGATTTCCACGAATCCCAAGGTGCTCATTATGGATGAGCCGACCAAGGGAATTGACGTAGGAGCCAAGGCGGAGTTTTATCAGATGATATGCGATTTTGCCAAGCAGGGCATGGGAGTAATCCTGATTTCTTCCGAGATGCCGGAAGTTATGGGATTGTCGGACCGCATCATCGTCATGCGAGGACTAAAGATTGTGGGAGAAACCAGCAGGGAAGAGGCAACAGAAGACAAGCTGCTTACTATGGGAATGCTGGGTGAGGTGTAAGACATGGAGAAATTAAAGAAAATAAAAATCGGGGGAGACAAGCTGACAATGATTGCTGCAATCATTGTGGTATTCATCATATTCTCCACTCTGAATCATAACTTTTTTACACCAACCAATATTGTAAATATCCTGGTGGCAGGATCACTGGTTGGATTGGTAGCAATCGGACATACGTATCTGATTATTGCAGCGCAGAACGACTTGTCACCGGGTGCAGTGGTTGCATTCTCCGGCGTGCTGGCAGCGTTGTTGTCGGCAGCAGGGGTTCCGTTCGGAGCCGTGGTATTAATAACGGTCATCTGCGGTGCGTTGATTGGCGTATTTAATTCGTTCATGGTTAACAAGATCAAGCTGGACCCCTTCATTGCCACGCTGGTTACCCAATCCGTCATCCGTGGATTTGCTTACATTATCTGCGACGGCAAGCCGGTATCCATTACGGATTCAACCTATCTGTTAATCGGAAAGCTTCGAATCTTCGGCATTCCGCTTTCCGTGTGGATTATGATTATTCTCATTGTGGTATTCGGAATCATCCTTGCAAAAACCAAGTTTGGCCGTGAAATCTACGCCATCGGAGGTAACAAGGATGCTGCAAGACTGGCTGGATTGAACCCCCAGAGAACGATTCTTATTTGCTTTATCCTTATGGGAATCCTGTGTGCCATCGGCGGAATCATTTTCTCATCCCGTATGAATTCGGGACAGCCGGCAGCCAATGTCAACCTTGAGTTCGATGCCATTACCGCAGTAATCCTTGGCGGTGTTTCCTTCATGGGTGGTGTCGGTGGTATGGGTGGAACCATCCTTGGTATTATCCTGATTCAGTCCTTTAACACCGGACTGACGATGGTAAATGTACCGTCCTTCTGGCAGTACGTGGCACGTGGTGCACTGCTGTTATTCGCTTTGACAACGGACTACATCCGTAAGCAGAAGCGTGAGAGGGAACTGTTGGAAGCTTCCATGAAGAACGCTTAAAAATGTTGTGTATCCAACATGCGAAAGTGCATGTCGAGAAATATTATTTTTCATATTAGGAGGGTTTTATGAAGAAAAGAATTTTAACCGCACTGTTAGTGGCAGCAATGACCATGAGTGCAACTGCATGTTCCGCAGTATCAACCGATGATGGCGCAGCAAGTGCAGAACCAAAGGCTGAGACCAAAACAGAAACCGAAAGTACTACAGAAGCAACCACATCCGGCGAGGCTGGTGTTGTCTACGGTATTTACAAGGCTGGTGATCAGACCTGGTTTATCGATGAGGGTGCAGCAGCACAGGCAGCAGTTGAGGCAAATGGTGATACATTTACTTATGTTGATGCCAAGATGAGCCCAGAAGAATACTTGAAGGCCATCGATAATGCAATTGCAAACAACGCGAAGGGTATTGTGACTTGTATCCCGGATCAGACCATGAGCCAGGCCGTTGTTGATAAGTGTAAGGAAGCAAATATCCCGATCGTTGCAGCAGATGATGCATTGCAGGATGGCAACGGTGACAAGATTGCTCCTTGGGTAGGTATCAATGCTTATGTAATCGGACAGGCAAACGGTGACTGGATTGCAAACTATGCAAAAGAGAACGGTTTAGACTCTGATGAAGAGTGCGGTCTTCTTATCATGACCATGGATACTGTTTCTTCTTGTGTTCCTCGTGCAGAAGGCGAGTATGATAACTTCACCGCAGCTCTTCCAAACTTCGATACCAATCGTATCTTCAAGGCTGACTATGATGGAACCACTGAGAAGGGTAACACCGCAGCAGCAGCTATCTTCACTGCTCATCCGGAGATCAAGAAGTGGCTGGTTACCGGTGCTAACGAAGAGGGTACCATTGGTGCTTGCCGTGCATTAGAGAGTGCCGGATTAGATAAGGACGCTTGTGTTGTTGGACTTGGTGCATACATGGCTAAGGACGAGTGGAACAACAAGGGTGCTGACGGAACCTGCATGAAGGCAGCAGCTTACTTCTCTTCTGATAGCGTAGGTAAGGGTTCTGTTGATGTTTTGTATCAGTTGATCGCTGGTGCAGACGTTGAGATGGAAACTGCTGTTGACGCAGTTGTAGTTACCCCTGATACCTATAAGGATGTTATGGGCAAGGCAGCAGAGTAAGTAAAACGTAAGGAGTGGGCTTCTTCGGAAGCCCACTCAATTTAAAAAGATGCGCTGTGATTGGAACGAAACTCACTTGGCGTTTCTCCGATTTTTTTCTTAAATGCTGTACAGAATGCACTTTCACTACTGAAACCAAGTTGGAAGCAAATATCCTTGATGCTCATGGAAGAACTCAGCAGCAGGAACTTTGCGTGATTGATTTTAGTGGTGAGAATGTAATCATGAGGGGTGAATCCGGTCTCCTTTTTAAATAAGCGGGAAAAATAAAAGGGGCTTAGGGACGCCTTCCTAGCAAGGACCTCAAGGGTGATGTCCTCGGAGAGGTGATCCATGATATAGGAAACAATATCCTCGATGATGTCGCTTCCTACCGCACCCTTGTCTGAGGTCTCACGGGAGACCAAAAGCTCCGTCATCATGTTGACGATCCAGTTGTTCAGGGTGGCGTCATTGACGGGGGTAGAGTCCCGAAAGGCTTCGTATATCTTGTTCAGATACTTCTCAAATCGGTAAGTGGAATTCAACGTTAAGACAAAATCCTTGCCCTGGGTGATGGCATCATAATAGCCTCTGGCGGATGGCCCGTCGAAGTGCATCCACAGAGTATCCCAAGTCTTTGTAACTTCATAGGCGTGGGGTGTGTAGCAATCCAAAAGGACAATCTGATCCTGGGAAGCTTCCAGTCGTTGCCCATTGGAAATGATGGTGCCCTGACCCCGCTTTACGTAGATGCATAGGAAACTGTCAAAGGAATCACGGGACAGACGATACCCGGGATCGTAGGTAAAATGTCCTACGATGGATGGATACAAAAACAGATTGGTCGCCAGAGATCCCGGCGTGTAGATGTAATAGTCTGAGTCCGAACGGACCAAGCGCTCTGTAGATAGCATTCGTTATCCCCCTTACCGAATGAATCAATGATACTTTAATTTTATTAAATGATATGCCGATTCGCAAGTTGAAAACTGTGCATAGGAGGTTGCCATGGAAGCAGTAAAAATATGGAAAGAAGATGTTGTAATTCCAACATATGAAGTGGGACGACCGGATAAGAATCCGATGTTTTTGGAAAAACGAGTATATCAGGGAAGCAGTGGCAAGATTTATCCCTATCCCTCCACCAACGAGATTGCCCGGGAAAAAACAGATAAAGTCTGGCATGCGGTTTGGTTGGAAAACCAATATATCAGGGTCATGATTCTCCCGGAGTTGGGTGGACGTATCCAGCGTGCCTATGACAAGACCAACGACTATGATTTTGTTTATTACAATCAGGTAATCAAGCCGGCATTGGTAGGTTTGACGGGGCCTTGGATTTCCGGTGGTATCGAGTTTAACTGGCCACAGCATCATCGCCCGACCACCTTTTCTCCGGTGGATTACAAGCTGGTAGAAAACGAAGATGGTAGCAAGACCCTGCTTACCGGTGATGTGGACCAGATGTATGGAACCAAAGAGGTGACAGCGTTTACCCTATACCCGGACAAGGCGTATATTGAGATTCGGGGTCAGTTGTACAACCGCACGCCTCTGCCACAGACTTTCCTCTGGTGGGCGAATCCGGCGGTTTCCGTCAATGATTATACCCAGTCGATTTTTCCACCGGATGTCCATAGTGTTTATGATCATGGCAAGCGTGACGTATCCAGATTTCCTATCGCAACCGGTGTATATTATAAGCACGATTACAGCGCCGGGGTGGATATTTCCCGTTACAAGAACATTCCGGTTCCAACCTCCTACATGGCTGAGAAGAGTGATTATAACTTCGTAGGTGGTTATGACTATCAGAAAAAGGCCGGCTTATTGCATGTGGCAGACCATCACGTATCTCCGGGCAAAAAACAATGGACCTGGGGCTGCGGTGATTTTGGCCGGGCATGGGATCGAAACCTGACCGATGAGGATGGTCCGTACATCGAGTTGATGACGGGAATGTACTGCGATAATCAGCCGGATTTCTCATGGCTTAAGCCTTATGAAGAAAAGGTCTTTACCCAGTACTTCATGCCTTACAAGGCAGTGGGTCAGGTAAAGAATGCTTCCATTCATGCGGCAATGAATATGGAAGTGCGAGGGGGCAGTCTCTACGTGTGTATTTACGGAACCTCCAGATATGAGGGTGCCAAGCTGGTTGTTACGGATGGTGGCAAGGAAGTATATACTGAGGAGATTACCATTTCTCCGGTGGATATCTATGAAAAGGAATTGCCGCTGGCGCTTAAGGATGAGTATCAGGTCAAGGTGGCTGTATCCTACGAAGGCAGAGAACTGGTTTCCTACCAGCCGGTGAATCAGGGCATTCCGGAGCTGGCAGAGCCTGCAGCAGCTGCAAAACTGCCGGAGGAGATTTTAACCAATGAGGAACTCTATCTCACGGGTCAGCATATCGAGCAGTATCGTCATGCGACCTGGTTGCCGGATCCATATTATGAAGAGGGCTTGAAACGCGACCCGGAGGATTCGCGAATCAATAATGCCTATGGATTGCTGCTGCTTCGAAGAGGTCAGTTTGCCCAGGCGGAAGGGTATTTTCGCACAGCAATCAAGCGCCTGACACGGATGCATCCGAATCCGTATGATAGTGAACCCTTCTATAACCTGGGATTGGCACTGTTTTATCAGGAAAAATACGATGACGCCTATGATAACTTCTACAAGGCGGCTTGGGTCAGTGAATTGCAGGAGATGGCATACTATTATCTTGCAGTGATTGCCTGCCGAAGAGGTGATTATGACGAAGCTTTAGACCTAGTGGATAAGGGTTTGGTGAAGAACATTCATAATGTAAAAGCGCGAGGATTACGGGCAATGATTCTGTACGAATTAAAGCGGGATGCAGAAGCCCTGACCTGGATTGAGGAAAGTTTATCCATCGATACTTTTGATTTCTTATCCAGATTTGCAAAATACTGGATCAGTAAGAAGTCGGATGCTCTTCTGGAAGAGTTCAATGATTTGACCAGAGGATTCCACGAGACCTACCTGAATTGTGGCCGTGATCTGGCAGAGGCCGGCTTCTATAAGGAAGCCATTGCGGTACTGCGGGAATGCGAAGCCAACCATCCAATGATTCATTATTATTTGGGATACTACTTTGAAAAAGTTGGGGACGAAGAGTTGGCAATAAAGGAGTACGAATTGGCAGACCAGGCGGATTCCGCATATTGTTTCCCGAACAAGTTGGAGGATATTGCAGTCCTTCATGGGGCAATGAAGAAGCATCAGCAAGGCGCCAAGGCTCCGTATTATCTGGGATGTCTCTATTACGATAAGCTACAGTTTAAGGAGGCTATTGCGTTTTGGGAGCAGTCCAAGATTTTGGACGCTACCTATCCAACCCTTCTTCGTAACCTAGCGATTGCCTACTACAATAAGAAAGAAAAGAAAGAAGAAGCACTGCAGTGTTTGGAAAAGGCATTTGAATTGGATTCATCGGATGCTAGAGTATTCTTGGAACTGGATCAGTTATACCAGAGGATGCAGGTATCGGATCAGAAACGTTTGAATGCCTATGCGAAGAACATTGATCTCATTCAAAAACGTGATGATCTCTACACCGAGTACGTAACACTACTAAACAGTGTAGGCCAATATCACAAGGCCTACGAATTGATTGTAGGCCATCATTTCCAGACCTGGGAAGGTGCCGAGGGCAAGATTACCACCCAGTTCAAGGTGGCTTTGCTCCAGCTGGCCAAGGGAGATTTGGCAGCAGGGGATTATGACGGGGCACGGAAAAAGCTGGAAGAGGCTGTTTCAAATCCAACAAATCTTGGGGAGGGCCATCTGGAAGGAACCAAGGACAACCACATTTATTATCATTTAGGATTGGCTTATGAAGGTCTGGGAGATAAGAAAAAAGCGCTGGAATGCTTTGAACTGGCAACCTTGGGCGCCATGGAAGTGGCCGGCATGATGTATTACTACGACCAACCGGCGGACATGATTCTCTATCAGGGATATGCCAAGGAGAAGTTAGGGCAGCAGGCGGAGGCCAATGCCAGATTTTACAAGCTGCTGGATTACGGCGAGCAGCATTTGCTGGATGAGTTCCGTATGGATTACTTTGCTGTGTCCATGCCGGATATGTCGGTATTTGATGCGGATTTGAAAGCCAGGAATACAATTCATTGCTACTATTTGATGGGACTGGCCTATCTAGGACTTCGGAAAAAGGAAATGGCAGTTCGCTTCTTCCAAAAGGCTCTGTCGATGGATTGCAATCATCAGAATGCCCGCATCTACTTGGAAGAGGCCGGGAAACTATAATATTGCACAAATTCACACGCGTCCATTTGTGGAAACTCACAACTACCATTTGAGTTTCCGGGATGGTATAGTAAAGGAAACGGAAGGTATATCCATTCGTTTCCTTTTTCTATTTTAAAGGAGAGTTTATATATGAAAGAACGAATCTTAGAAGGCGGTATGACGGTATATCGCAAGCATGGACCAAAGTTCACCATGGATGATCTGGCTGCTGAGTTAGGGATGAGCAAGAAGACCATTTACACCGTGTTCCGTGACAAGAAGAGCCTGTTGTATGAGATGGTTGATTACACCTTTGATGCCATCAAGGAGGGCGAGGCAGAGGCGTTAGCTGATGCGTCCAAGACAACAGAGCAGAAGCTTCGTGCAGTTCTCGGAGTTATGCCGGAGCGTTTCCGTGACTTTGATTTTACCCAGGTGTATGACATGAAGGACAAGTATCCGGAGTGCTACGCCCGTATTCAGGAGCGTCTGGAGAGTGGCTGGGAGACTACCCTTGGACTGCTTCATCAGGGCATCCAGGAGGGCGTATTCCGCGAAGTGGACGAGATGGTATTCCAGTTGGTTTACGAGGCTGCCATTGAGCGATTCATTCGCGGCGACGAGATTAAGAAGAAGCGCATGCCTTACATGGCAGCACTGAATGCGTTAGTTGACATTATGATGGATGGTATTGTTGTTGACCAATAATGCCACGGGAGGATACATGAGCAAGATTTATATTGACCGGGATTGGAAGTTCTCACCGGAATTCAAAGAGGAATACATCAACACACCTATGCCACATGCAGAGATGGTAACTATCCCTCACACGGTTAAGGAAACACCGTTCCATTATTTCGATGAGAATGAGTATCAGATGGTGGCCTGCTATCAGCGTCAGATGGTGATTCCGGAGCCTTG
The DNA here is from genome assembly GCA_024690265.1 of Lachnospiraceae bacterium. Classification (GTDB taxonomy): domain Bacteria; phylum Bacillota; class Clostridia; order Lachnospirales; family Lachnospiraceae; genus XBD2001. Next base: position 13,672 of record JAILCW010000053.1, read on the forward strand.
GAAGGGACAGGCGATTTTCCTGACCTTTGATGCGGTAGGTCATGAGGCTACTGTATATGTGAATGGTGAACTGGTTAAGATTCATCGCAATGGTTACACCGCTTTTTCTGTGGATATCAGTGAAGTGGTGCGCTACGGCGGTGATAATCTGGTAACTGTCAAGGTGAATTCCAAAGAGGATATCAATCAGCCACCCTTTGGATTTGTTATTGACTATATGACCTACGGCGGCATCTACCGTGATGTGTATCTGGAGGTGAAGAGTCCGGTACACATGCGGGATGTGTTCTACAAGCCAATCCTTATGACACCACCTCGTACCTGGGGTATGAAGCGTGAGGAGTTCGAGGATTACACCGTTCTGGGTCAGTTAGAAACCGAGATGAAGCTGTCTGATGAGGCAGCACGTCTGGCCGGTGAACGACGTCTTACCATTCGACAGACCTTAAACGGCAAGGAGATTTCTAAGCAACCATTGGAGGGAGCATCTTCCAAGACCGTTGCAGGAGATGTTCGCATCTGGGATGTGGAGTCCCCATACCTTTATGAAGTTGTTACCGAGCTGTTGCTGGATGGTGTGGTTTGCGACAGCCACAGCGCCATGATTGGTTTCCGTGAGGCTTTGTTCAAAAAGGAAGGCTTTTTCCTAAATGGTCGTCGATTGAAGCTTCGCGGTCTCAATCGCCACCAGAGCTATCCTTATGTAGGGTACGCTATGCCGGAGCGCATGCAGCGTGAGGATGCCCGCATCTGTAAGCAGGAGCTGGGACTCAATGCTGTTCGTACTTCTCACTATCCGCAGTCTCATTACTTTATCGATGAGTGCGATCGCTTGGGGCTTCTTGTTTTTACCGAGATGCCGGGTTGGCAGCACATCGGTAATGATGAGTGGAAGGAAATTGCGGTTGAGAATACCCGTGAGATGGTGCTGGAGTATCGCAACCATACTTCTATTATTCTGTGGGGAGTTCGTATCAACGAGTCCCAGGATGATGATGATTTTTATGTACGTACCAACAAGGTGGCTCACGAGCTGGATTCCACCCGCCCCACCGGTGGTGTGCGTTGCAACAAGAAGATGAGCTTCCTAGAGGACGTTTACACTTACAATGACTTTTCTCACAACGGCCCCAATGCAGGTTGTGAGCCTAAGAAGAACGTAACTCCGGATGTGGAGAGACCATACTTCGTATCCGAATACAATGGCCATATGTATCCAACCAAGTCCTTTGACTGGGAGGAGCATCGTATGGAACACACCATGCGTCATGCGAGAGTATTGAATGCCATCGCTGGTGAAGAGGGCGTTGCCGGTGGTTTTGGCTGGTGTATGTTTGACTACAACACTCACAAGGACTTTGGTAGTGGAGATCGTATCTGCTACCACGGTGTCATGGATATGTTCCGTAACCCGAAGATGGCAGCTGCGATTTATGCAGCCCAGGGCGAGGAGCCGGTATTGGAAGTGACTTCTTCCATGGATATTGGTGAGCACCCGGCCAGCGTTCGCGGTGAGACCTATATCATCAGCAATGCGGATTCCGTTCGCATGTACAAGAATGACTCTCTGGTGAAGGAGTACACGCCGGAGATGTCTAAGTTCAAGAATTTGAAGCACGGTCCAATCCTAATCGATGATTTCGTTGGTGAGGACATGCAACTCAACGAAGGTTTTTCTGATCGTCAGACCAAGCTCCTCAAGCGCTGCCTCAACGAAGTATCCATTTACGGATATGGCGCAGCCAAGAAGGTTTGGTGGCAGGCAGTACAGTTGATGCTGTTTTATCGCATGAATATGAGAGAGGCTACGGACTTGTTCCAGAAGTACGTTGGCGACTGGGGCGGCACTTCCAAGGTGTACCGCTTCGAAGCCATCAAGGACGGCAAGGTCGTTAAGACCGTAACCAAGAGTCCGATGTCTGCGGCACATTTGGAGATTCGCGCATCACACACCACTCTGGTGGAGGATTACACCTACGATGTTGCAGAGGTTCGTGTGGAAGCTTGCGATGAGTTTGGCAACGTACTTCCATTTTTCCAGGAAGGCATTCGTGTGGAAGCCAGTGGCATGATTGGTGTGATTGGACCTCGCGTGGTACCTCTTCGCGGAGGTATGACCGGTATCTATGTAAAGTCTCTTGGCGAAGTGGGAGAAGGCAAGTTGCGTTTATCCTGTGAGGGCATGAAACCGGTAGAAGTCACTTTTACAGTGGTAAATAAGGAGAATTAACAATGGTAGATAAGTCAAAAGTTATTTTCGGCAACGAAATGAGCGACAAGGTATACAAGAAGGCCTTAAAGTCCAAGCAGAAGTTCATCAAGAAGTTCGGCGATGACAGCGAGGTGGATTATCCGGTATCCGTTCAGAAGAACCCATACATCGGAGACAGCCTGAACGTAGATAACATTCTTGTTGGAGAACCAACAGACAACATTCATTACAACAAGGACGATGAGGTGGTAAGCGGCCCGGAGGCCTTTGATACCGAGAAGGGTATCATCGTGGGCAACATCCGTATGGGATTCGGTCACTATCGTATCTCTATGGCTATGGCATCCGCTGCCAAGGCAATGGGTTACAAGCCATACTGGCTGGATCTCAATTCCTTCCCGAAGACCACCTGTACCAAGGTCATCGGATATCAGAATGATTTGTATTCTTTGGGCTCGAGACTGTCTAAGAATCCGATTTTCAACGCATTGGTTTGGGAACCTACCAACTATGAGGGATTCCGTGCATTGTCCTACAATGCGGCAGACCAGAAAAATGCAGAGTTGATGGCTCCGGTATATCGCAACATTCCAAAGGATATTCCGGTCATCGGTACTCATGTGTGGCCGGCACAGGCTGCTATTCATGCCGGTATGAAGCACGTGGTTAACGCCATTCCGGATAACTGGCCAATGGCCCTTCATTTTTCCGAGGGCAGTGTTCACACCATTCAGTGCAAGAACGCTTACATGGGATATCGCATTCTAAACGGCATGGATAAGAACAAGGTGTGCAAGCCGATGCCAAACGACGACCTGGTGTACACCGGTCATTACATCGATCATGAGTTGGTAAGCAATATCGAGGCTGACTGCAAGCGAAGAATGGATCGTAAGGCAGCAGGAGGGCCAATGAGATTCTTACTGACCATCGGTGGTGCAGGGGCTCAGAAGGAGATTTTTGCGGCAATCATCAAGTACCTCCTTCCGGTAATCAAGATTAACAAGGCGGTTCTCTACGTTAACGTTGGCGATTACAAGAACGTTTGGGATGATTTGAAAAAGGAAATTCCGGAGATGGCACATATCTCCACCGAGCACTTCGACGATTTTGCTGAGTGCAGCAAGTTTGCAGAGGATGCGTTGGATGGCGAAGTTAGTGGTATCCACGGCTTCTATCACTCCAGCATTTTCGAGGCAGTTTACTGCACCAACCTTCTGATGCGTAGCGCAGACGTGTTGGTTACCAAGCCAAGTGAATTGGCGTTTTATCCGGTACCAAAGCTGTTCATCAAGCGTGTTGGTAAGCACGAGATGTGGGGCGCTATTCACTCCGCAGAAGTGGGGGATGGTACTTTAGAGTGTAGAGATATTCCACACACCTTGCAGATGATTGACCTGTTTTTGCAGGACGGCAAGCTGTTGGGCGAGATGTGTGATGCCATTGTTTCTAACAAGGCACAGGGATTATATGACGGCGCATACAAGGTTGTAGAGCTTGCTATGGGCATGAAAGGGGACAATTAATAACAATGGAACAGAAGAGAAAACTAACTACAGCTGAGAAGGCTTCCTACGGAATTGGTGCCGTAGGTAAAGATATGATGTACATGCTCTCCGCGAGCTGGGTATTCTATTACTTCCAGGACATCATGGGTGCAAGTGCAATTGTACTTGGAATCATTTCTATGGTGGCTCGTGTATTTGACGCATTTAACGATCCAATCATGGGTGTTATCGTTGCTAAAACCAAGACCAAGTGGGGCAAGTTCCGTCCTTGGTTACTCATTGGTACTATTACCAATGCCATTGTGTTGGTAGTTATGTTCTCTGCACCTCCTACCTTGGATGCTGCAGGGTTGGCAGTATATGCAGCAGTGACCTACATCCTCTGGGGTGTAACTTACACCATGATGGATATTCCTTATTGGTCCATGATTCCTGCTTTTACCGAGGGTGGTAAGGAGCGTGAGGGATTAACTACCTTGGCTCGTTCTTGCGCAGGTGTAGGTTCCGCTTTGGTTTCTATCTTCACTGTTATGGTAGTTGCTGCTCTTGGTAACAAGTTTGCTCCTGCTGGTTCCAATGCTTATGAAATCGAGCGCGTTGGTTTTAAGTATGCAGCTTGGATTGTAGCAATCCTGTTCGTGGTATGTATCGTAATTACCTGCATCAATGTAAAAGAGAAGTCTTCGGTAGAGATGAAGACTGCTTCTGTTGGTGATATGTTTAAGGCATTGGTTGCCAACGATCAGGCCATGACTGTGGTTATTACCATCGTGCTTATTAACACTGCATTGTACGTAACCAGCAACCTGGTGATCTACTTCTTCAAGTATGACCTGGGTGGTACTTCCTGGAAGGGCAACTACACCCTCTTTAACACCGTTGGTGGTGGCGTTCAGATCCTTGCTATGATGCTTTTATACCCAGCACTTCGTAAGCTTTTTAACCTTAATAACATCAAGATTTTTACCCATGGTATCTGCGCATCCATCGTTGGATACTTGATCCTTCTTGGAATGGCTACCGCTGGTTTGAATACATTGCCACCGTTCTTACTTCCAGGTGTTATCATCATGGCAGTAGCAGGTGTCAACAACGTTGTTGTTACCGTATTTTTGGCCAACACCGTTGATTACGGTGAGTGGAAGAATGGTCATCGTGAGGAATCCGTTATTTTCTCCATGCAGACCTTCGTGGTAAAATTATCCAGTGGTATCGCAATCTTGGTTACTTCCATTGCATTGCAGATTTTCAAGTTGAGCAAGGACACCGGTGCAGCTGCGGAAGCAAACATGGACTTGTCCGCTGGCGTTGATATGGCAACCAAGGTTGGTCTTCGTATGATTATGACCCTGATTCCAATCGCTTGCTTGGCAGTGGCTTACGTGCTGTTCAAGAAGAAGTACATCCTGACCGATGAGAAGATTGAAGAGATTTCCGCAGAAATCGCTGAGAAAAAGACAGCAGCCAACTAAGCTGCAATAGGAGGAAACCGATGATTCGTAAACTTGAGGGAGAGTTTCCAGCATTTGTTTTAAATACAACAAACACCAGCTACGTCTTCCGTGTACGCAAGACGGGCCAGCTAGAGCATATCTACTATGGTGCCCGTATTCGCGTGGATGACGTAGAGGGATTGGTTGAACAGCATAGCGTTCAGCCGGGCAATGCCATTGCTTATACCCAGGATGATCTGGATATGACATTGGAAGATTTGTGCCTGGAGATGAGCGGCTATGGCAAGGGGGATATCCGTGAGCCATTTGTGGAAGTGGTATGCCACGATGGTAGCAGTAGTACGGACTTCGTCTATGAGTCTGATGAGATGACCACCGGCAAGCCGGAATTCGACACTTTGCCGGGCTCTTATGATGACAATGATGCGGTGGATCACTTGTGCGTCCGCATGAAGGACCGGAATGAGGGATTCCACTTAGAACTTCATTACTATGTATATGAAGATTGTGATGTGATTACCCGTGCCACCAAGTTTGTAAACGACTCGCAGCACCCGGTATCCATCCGTCGTCTGATGAGTAACTGTGTGGACTTTAACGAGGCCGGCCTTACCATTTCTTCCTTCCATGGTTATTGGATCAAGGAGATGCAGAAAAAGGATATCCTGCTTACCGGCGGTAAGTTCGTTAATAGCACCTTCGCAGGTTGGTCTTCAAACCGTTCCAATCCATTCGTGATGGCTTCCCGTCCGGGATGCAGCGAGTGGGCGGGTGAGTGCTTTGGATTCAACCTGATCTACAGTGGTAACCACTATGAAGCCTTCGAGGTAAGTCCCTTTGACAAAACCAGATTCGTTAGTGGTATCAATCCACAGAACTTTGCTTTTGGCTTGGAAGTTGGAGAGAGCCTGGAGGCTCCGGAAGCTGTTATGACCTATTCCAACGCAGGACACAACGGCATGAGCCAGAACATGCATGCCTTCGTTCGCAAGCACATCGTGCGCGGTGTATGGCGTGACAAGGAGCGCCCGGTGCTCCTCAATAGCTGGGAGGCCAACTACTTCGATATCGATGAGGGCAAGCTCATGGGCTTGGCCAAGAAGGGTAAGGAAGCTGGCATCGAGCTTTTCGTTATGGATGATGGCTGGTTTGGTTCCCGTAGTGATGACAAGCGTGGCCTGGGTGACTGGGTGGTGAACACCAAGAAGTTACCAAATGGCCTGAAGGGCTTAGCTGACAAGATTAACGGCTTGGGACTGCAGTTTGGTATCTGGGTAGAGCCGGAGATGATTAATGTGGACAGTGATCTCTACCGCGCACATCCGGACTGGGCACTGGCAATTCCAGGCAAGAACCATTCCGAGGGACGTAATCAGCGCATCCTGGACTTCTGTAATCCGGAAGTGGTTGACTGTATGACGGAGCAGATGAGACAGATTTTTTCCTCTGCCAATATCGCCTATGTGAAGTGGGATATGAACCGGATCTGGTCTGATTATTATTCCCCATACTTGCCGGCAGAGAAGCAGCAGGAGGTGAACCATCGTTACATCATGGGTATGTATCGCATGATGAAGACCTTGATGGCAGAGTTCCCGGAGATTCTCTTCGAGGGTTGTGCCTCCGGTGGTAACCGTTTTGACCTTGGTATTCTGTGCTATTTTCCACAAATTTGGGGTAGTGATAACAGTGATGCCATTAGTCGCCTAGGCATTCAGAATGGCTATAGCTATGGCTATCCGATGAGTGTGGTAACGGCTCACGTGTCCGCTTGCCCGAACCATCAGACCTTGCGTAATACACCACTTAGCACCAGATTTAACGTAGCAAGCTTTGGCGTTCTTGGATATGAGTGCAACTTCTCCGATATGAAGAAGGACGAGTTGGAGGAGATTGCTGCGCAGATTGCTATCTATAAGAAGCATCGCACCACTATGCAGTTTGGTAAGTTCTATCGTTTGGAGGCTGACAACATCTATAAGTGGATGGTGGTATCCGAGGATCAGAAGGATGCGGTTGGTATGATGTTGCAGCAGGAGGTTATGGCTAATGATTGTTATGTGAACTTCCGTGCAGCAGGCCTGAATCCGGCAGAGAAGTATCACTTCTATAGCTTGCCGTTCAAGCACAACGTCAAGACCTTTGGAAGCCTGATCAATGCTGTGGCTCCGGTTCATGTGAAGCAGGACGGAATCATCCACAACGTGATGGCCCAGGTGGTCAAGATCGACGGCGAGGTCGAAGATGCCCATGTATATGGAGATGCACTGATGGGCGTTGGTAAGAACTTAAAGCAGGGCTTCGCATCCAGCGGATTCAACGATAATGTACGTGTTATGACCGACTTTGCGTCTCGCATGTACTTTTTCGAAGCCGAATAAAAAAATGTTTGAAACGCTAATTTAGTTAGTATATAATCAGTAAGTACGCGAGCAGGTGCCCGCGTACACAACGCTTCAATAGCTCAGTTGGTAGAGCACTTCACTCGTAATGAAGGGGTCGCCGGTTCAAGTCCGGCTTGGAGCTTTTGCTTATGCAAATCCCAT
>JAILCW010000069.1 GCA_024690265.1 Lachnospiraceae bacterium
GACACACTATTGGTTCGTATGGATTCCTGCAGGAATCTGTTTGTTGATTGCAGTATTAGGATTTAACTTCGTAGGTGATGGCCTTCGTGATGCCTTCGACCCACGTATGAAGAGATAAGGTGGTATATATGGCTAAGAAACGTCCAGAAGGATATCTTACCGCCAGAGAAGCACGTAAGATTTCCAAGGCTAATCGTAAGATTACCAATGAATTAGAGAAGAAAAGAAAACGCAAGAATGTTCCGGAGTCTGAGTACACTACCCAGATGAAGAATCCGGAGAATGCAGTTGAGTTTGATGATTTACATACTTACTTCTTTACCGATGCAGGAACCGTTAAGTCTGTTGACGGTGTATCCTTCGAGGTACCAATCGGTAAGACCGTAGGTGTCGTAGGAGAGTCCGGTTGCGGCAAGTCCGTAACCTCCCTTTCCTTGATGCAGTTATTACAGCGTCCTCACGGACAGATTGTATCTGGTGAGATTCGCTTGAACTTAGGCGACAAGGTATACGATATCGCTAAGGCTCCACAGTCTGCGATGCAGGATATTCGTGGTAATCAGGTTTCCATGATTTTCCAGGAGCCTATGACTTCCTTGAACCCGGTATTCCGTATCGGTGAGCAGATCGAAGAAGTTATCGAGCTTCATGATGGCGAAGGTAAGACCAAGGAAGATATCAAGGCTCGTACCATTGAGCTTCTTGAGCAGGTTGGTATCGCTAACAGCGAGGGTGTTTACAATATGTTCCCTCACGAGTTATCCGGTGGTATGCGTCAGCGTATCGTTATCGCTATGGCTTTGGCATGCAATCCTAAGATTATTATTGCCGATGAGCCTACCACTGCTTTGGATGTTACCATCCAGGCACAGATCCTTGACCTTCTTCGTAACTTGAAGGATCAGATCAATTCTTCCATCATGTTGATTACCCATGACCTTGGTGTAATCGCAGAGATGGCTGACTATGTTGTTGTTATGTACGCTGGTCGTGTTGTTGAGAAAGGCACCGCAGAAGAGATCTTCGAGCATCCATCTCACCCATACACCATCGGTCTTATGGCTTCTAAGCCGGTAGTTGGTAAGGAAGTAGACGAGCTCTACTCCATTCCTGGTAAGGTTCCGAACCCTATCAACATGCCGAACTATTGCTACTTCAAGGATCGTTGTGATCGTTGTGTAGAGGCATGTAACGGCGAGTATCCATGTGAGATTTCCTTGTCCGAGACTCACAAGGTAAGCTGTTATCGTTATTATGATCAGAAGGAGGGCAAGTAAGATGGCAAAGAAGAGCCAGATTGTAACCCCGGGCTTTACGCCGGTGGAGTATGACCCTCAGTACATTCTGATGGTTAATCAGTTGAAGAAGTACTTCCCAATTAAGGGAGGACTTGGTAAGGAAGTTGGCGCTGTTAAGGCAGTTGACGGAGTTACCTTTAATTTGAAGCGTGGTACTACCATGGGTCTCGTAGGTGAGTCCGGATGTGGTAAGACCACCACAGGTCGTGTAATCTTACGTCTCTCCGGTGAGAAGACTGGTGGACAGGTGCTTTTCAATGGACAGGAAGTCTATGACATGTCCAAGAAGGAGATGCGCGATTTACGTACCAAGATGCAGATTATCTTCCAGGATCCATTCTCATCCTTGTCTCCACGTCTCCCAGTTGGTGAGATTATCGGTGAGGCAGTGAAGGAACACGGTTTGGTTCCTATGAATGAGTACGAGGATTACTTGGATAAGGTTATGGATGAGTGTGGCTTGCAGCCATTCCACAAGGATCGCTATCCTCATGAGTTCTCCGGTGGACAGCGTCAGCGTATCTGTATCGCTCGTGCATTGGCACTCAATCCTGAGTTCGTTGTCTGTGATGAGCCGGTATCTGCATTGGACGTATCCATTCAGGCACAGATTATTAACCTCTTGAACAAGTTGCAGGAAGAGCGTAACCTGACCTACCTCTTCATCTCTCACGACTTGTCCGTAGTAGAGCATATTTCCGATACTGTTGGTGTTATGTACCTTGGTAACTTGGTAGAGTATGGTGACAAGAAGGACATCTTCAAGAACCCATTACATCCATACACCAAGGCTCTCTTCTCCGCAATTCCGATTCCGGACCCTAAGGCGAAGATGAACCGTATCGTATTAGAGGGAAGCATTCCTTCCCCAGCCAACCCACCAGCGGGTTGTAAGTTCCATACACGTTGTCCATACGCTACTGAGCGTTGTAAGTGCGAAGCACCTCGTCAGGTTGAGGTAGAGCCAGGACATTATTGTGTATGTCACTTGTATGACAAGTAAAGCCAATCAGAACCCCTCAGATATTACTCTGAGGGGTTCTTTCACGTCTGTTATTCACTTATTTTGTTGTAGCGGGCTACGTATTTGATGAAGTCACCACTCGGTATTGCCCTCGAGAAGTAGTAGCCTTGGCAGAAATCACATCCGTTATCCATCAACCAAGCCAATTGATGCTCGGTCTCGATTCCCTCCATGAGCAGTTCCATACCGGAACTCTTCACCATGTTCATAATATTCTTCAAGATTGTCAACGCCTGCTGGCTTTTTTCTGCTTCCCAAAGAAGGCTTTTATCTATCTTCACTAGTGAGAACGGTAGCTGGAAGATGCTGGCAATATTGGAATTACCGATACCGTAATCATCTAATACAAATCCAACACCCTGCTTAGCAAAACGTTCAATCAGCATCGGAAGGAGCTCTTTGTTTTGGAAGATAGCAGCCTCCGTAAGCTCGAAACGTATCTGATCCGGATGGATGTGGTACTTTTTCATCAAATCTAGGAAGCGTTTTGCAAGTTTTGAGTCCATACACTGAACGGATGAAAGATTAATATCAATATACTGAATACCAAATTCATTCAAATCATTTTCACTGACAAAGCGACATACCTCTTCCATAACATAATCGCCTAATTGGATGATGTAGCCATTACGTTCAGCAAGGGGGATAAACTCTTCCGGTGAAATATAGCCCAAAGTATCGTCGTTTAAGCGAAGCAGCGCCTCAGCAGAAGGAATGCAGTGATGTACCACGTCTAACATCGGCTGATAATAAATCTCAAAGTTATGATGCTCAATGCCTCGTTTGATGGCATCGATAATCATGTTTTCGCGAATATAGCGCTGGTAATTGTAGATATCTGTAGTGCCAATTTTACAGCGGGACCGACTAATCGGAGCCTGTAAGATTGGATACAAATCTTTGGCGTCACGTATCTCCGCAGGAGATTCGGTGTAGCATACTTCTACGTGGAACAAAACGTCGATTTGATCAAAACTCCAGGGCTCCGCAAAACGGGTGCGAATCTGATCCATCAGTTTTTCACGTTTGGTGGCATTCATATAGATCATTACAAAGCGACCTTCGCCACAATGATAGAGTTCAGTATCCGGTAATGTCTGCAGGAATGCTGTGATGTCCTGAAGAAAATGAACTGCGGCATTCAGGCCAAGCTTGGGGATGTAGTCCACCAAACCATTCACCTTAACCACAAGTAATTGGTACTCCTGATGGGCATTGAGGTAAACATCCATGTCCTCCAACAGGATGGTACGATTATAGGAATGGGTATTCTGATCCAGCATTTCACGCAGGTTATCGATGGTAAAGATAACACCAAGCAATGCCATGGACTGTATGAATAATTCTACCAGAAGTGTTGGGAAGAAAAACTGTACGATGATAGCAATGATGGAAGAGTATAGGTATCCAAGGAATGCCCATCGTTTGGTTCTGTCCAGCGCAAAACGGAATCGATACAGCTTGATAATCATGGCAACCAAATAGCAACTTGCTACTACGTAGAATATGAAGAATCCATATTCACGGTAATATATATGGTCCGGGGTTACAGTAAAAAGCATATGATGCAGAGGATTGGTAAATAGAACAACCAAAAGTACACCATATGGAAACATCACACCGCTAAAATAATAGAAGGAATACTTGAAATGCTCACCTGTAAGATAACCTAAGAATAGCAGGGCAAGAGGAGGCATCAAGCTGTGAACAATGTGATAACATAGATTCAATGTGTAGGTCAGTAAATAAGGATAGGTGCTTCCGGGACGTAGCGACAGGGAGGCAAAAATATCAAGCAATGAACATAGAATCGTTAGAAACAAAAGTCCCAATAAGAGTCTGTTTTGTGTGCGGATAAGGCCCTTTTTCTCAATAACGCAATAGATGGAAAAAGAACATACAAAAATAGCTGCAATATCAAAGTTAAAATTATATAGCATAAAAACCTCCCAGACTCGTATTTCCCCGCATTTTCATGATAACATTCTGATATTTATTCTACAATATTTATATTTAGGGTTTTTTATTAGTACTTTTTATGCAAAAAGTGGTAATCTGTTATATATCTGTGCATTTTTAGGAGGCAATTATGCGTAAGAAAATTGTAGCTATTTTGCTGTCTGCGCTAATGGCATTCGGATGTCTAGCTTGTAAAGAGCAAAGTACTGCGACGCCCATTGGAGAGCCGGGTAGTGCATCTGCTGAGACAACGAATTCGGCGACCAATAAGGACACCAGTACCTTATTTATCAATTTATCCAGTGAGCCGGAATATCTAGATCCGACGTTAAATACCACTTTGGATGGTGTCAGTCTGGCAGTGAACAGCTTTGCCGGGCTATATACCTATAATCAGGAGGAACAGATTGTACCGGCGATTGCTACGTCGAATCCTGTGATATCTGAGGATGGATTGACCTATACCATTTCCATGAATAACACTAAGTGGAGCAATGGGGATGCAGTAACTGCAGGAGATTTTGTCTATAGTTGGAATCGTGCGATTATGCCGGAGACAGGTGCGGATTATGCCACCTTGTTTGATGTGATTGCCCGCAAGGATGATGGAACCTTGGATGTTGAGGCTTTGGACGATCTTACCTTAGAGATTCACATGCAAAGTCCATGCCCATACTTTATGAGCTTGCTGGCCTTCCCGGCCTTTTATCCAGTGCATCGTGCCAGCGTAGAAGCAGCCAATCCGGCTGGGAATACTCCGGAGGCGTGGACCTGGGAAGCGGGATTTGTGTCCAATGGTGCTTATACCTTGCAAGAGTGGAAACACGATGAGTATCTTCTATATGTAAAGAATCCATATTATTATGATGCGGCCAACGTTAACATGGAGAAGCTGTACTTTATGCTAACCTCGGATGATGCGGTATCTTATACGGCATACGAGTTGGGAGACTTGGATTTTGTGGATCAGATTCCGGCAGCAGAAGTGGAGCTGCTTCTGTCCAATCGAGAGTTTCATATTGCGGATCGCTTGAGCGTTCATTATCTGGCCTTCAATGTGAACGCCCCACTATTTGATGATATGACGGTGGAGCAGGCTAAGGATTTCCGCAAGGCGGTTTCCTTGCTTATTGATCGCTCCTATATTGTGGATACCATTACACAGACCGGCCAGGTGGCTGCAGATTCTTATGTTCCGACCGGTATGAGCGATGGCAACGGTGGTGTTTTTAAAACTGATAGCATTTCCTATTATGATGCCAAGGAGACCGGTATCCAGATGGATAAGGAAGCAACGTCTCTCTTGGAGGGTTGCGGATATACCTTTACACAGAACAATGATGGCACCTATTCTTGCAGCCCTGCCATCCAGATTCCACTGTTGGTGAATACTACGGATGTGAATCTGAAAATTGCCAATTCTGTGGCTACCGATTTGCAGCAGTTAGGAATCGAAGTAACGATTGAAGAGACCGATAAGAATGATATGTACGCACGACAGGAACGGGGAGATTTTGTATTCAGCCGTGGTAACTGGACTGCAGATTTTGATGATCCGGTGAATATGTTGCAGTGCTTTGTGTCCGGATTGGGGGTCAATACACCAATGCTAGGCTTTGGTGATTCCTATGAGGAATTGAACTGGGGGACATATGACGATTTGATTCATGAAATCAACACCACAACAGACTATGAGCATCGTGTGGAAGTTATGCATCAGGCAGAAGATATGTTGATGGATACTTGGGCAGTGATTCCGCTGTATTATGATAACGACGTATATATGCAGAAAAGCAATGTGGAAGGCATTTATGTGACATCCACCGGTTGCAAGTACTTCATGTACGCAACCAAGCAATAAGAAGTGAAAGATTGAAGGATTTATGAGGAAAAAAGCAGTATTTTTAGACATCGATGGTACCATTTGGGATGAGCAGAACTATATTCCACCAAGTACTATCCAGGCGGTGCATCGTATGCAGGAGTTGGGCCATGTGGTATTTATCAACAGTGGCAGAGCTCGTAGTTTTATTCGTGAGAAGAATTTGTTGGATATAGGATTTGATGGGATTGTTTCCGGCTGTGGTACTTTGGTTGAGTACCATGGCAAGGAAATCTTCTATCACGAGATTCCTCGTGAGCAGGCTGTTGAAACCGTGGAGACCGTTCGTCGATGCGGGATGCGTCCAATCTTAGAGGGCAGACATCATCTGTATATGGATTATTTGGAGTTTCACTACGAACCCTATGGTCAGAAGGTTATTGACGAGATGGGAGAGGACCTGTGGTCTATTGCGGATTGCTGGGGCGATTGGGAGATTTCCAAGCTATCCTGTGCGACAGATGATGCAGATTTGGAGGAGTGCCGCAGGGCACTTGGCCATTGGTATCAGTTCATGATACATAGTTCCACC
>JAILCW010000076.1 GCA_024690265.1 Lachnospiraceae bacterium
TTTGAACCACCAGAAGGACGTTGTAACCCGTCGTACCAAGTTCGATTTGAATAAGGCGGAGGAACGTGCCCATATCTTAGAAGGTTTGTTGATTGCATTAGATAATATTGATGAAGTCATCCATATTATCCGTTCTTCTGCCAACGTACAGGAAGCAAAAGAACAATTAATGGCTCGCTTCGGACTTTCCGATGCGCAGGCACAGGCAATCGTAGACATGCGTCTTCGTGCTCTTACCGGTTTGGAAAGAGGCAAGTTAGAGGCAGAATACGAAGAGTTGAAGAAGCGTATCGCTTATTTGAAGGAGATTCTTGCAGATGAGAAGACGCTTCTTGGCGTGATTCGTGATGAAATCAGCGAAATCGCAGCGAAGTATGGCGATGATCGTCGTACATCCATCGGTTTTGATGAATATGATATCAACATGGAAGACTTGATTCCGGTAACCAGTACCGTAATCACCTTTACCAAGCTTGGTTACATCAAGCGTATGAATGTTGACAACTTCAAGAGTCAGCATCGTGGCGGTAAGGGAATCAAAGGTATGGAGACCATTGATGAAGACTACATTGTGGAGATGAAGCTTACCACTTCTCACCATTATGTCATGTTCTTTACCAACTTCGGTCGTGTATATCGCTTGAAGGCTTATGAGATTCCGGAAGCTTCCAGAACCGCACGCGGAACAGCAATTGTGAATCTGATTCCGTTGCAGCCAGATGAGAAGATTACCTCCATGATTACCATGAAGGAATTCAACGATGAGAAATATCTCATTATGGCTACCCAGAAGGGTATTTGTAAGCGTACCAAGTTGTCTGAGTACAACAACATCCGTAAGAATGGTCTTGCAGCCATCAACTTACGTGATGATGACCTCTTGATTGAGGTTAAGGTTGCAACCAAGGATGACGAGGCAATGCTTTTCACCAAATATGGTCAGTGTATCCGCTTCAAGGTATCCGATGTACGTAATACCGGACGTACCTCCATGGGTGTTATCGGTATGAACCTCTCCGACCAGGATATTGTTATTGCAATGCAGATGGTATCCCAGGGAGAGAGCGTTATGATCGTATCTCAGAATGGTCTTGGTAAGTGCACACTTATGAGTGAATTCTCCACCCAGTACCGTGGTGGTAAGGGCGTAAAGTGCTACAAGATTACAGAGAAAACAGGATATCTGGTAGGCGTTAAGGCCGTAGAGAAGGATGATGAGGTCATGTTGATTAACAACGAAGGTATCATTATCCGAATCAAGGTTGCAGATACTACACTTCTTAGCAGAATTACATCCGGTGTGAAGTTGATTAACTTGAATGCCGGCGAATTCGTTGCAAGTATTGCAAAGGTTCGTAAGGAAGATGTCATCGAAGAAGAAATCGATGCAGAAGAAGCTATTGATGTAGAGGCCAAGGAAGTAGAAAGCACCGAGGAATAATACGAATGCCAGGGATGATGGTCCCTGGCATTTTTTTATAATGGATGGAAAAGATGAGAGAGATTGACGTAAAAGAGATTACAAAAGCAGTACAAGACATGTGCATTTCGGTTAACTATAAACTTTCTTCTGACATGGAAGAAAAGTTATCCACAGCTGTAGACAAAGAGGAGTCCGAATTGGGGAAAAAGATACTTCTTCAGTTGAAGGAGAACTTAGAGATTGCCGAACAGGAGCAGATTCCAATCTGCCAGGATACCGGAATGGCGGTTGTTTTTTTAGAAATCGGTCAAGAGGTTCACTTTGTCGGTGGATCCTTGGAAGAAGCGGTACATAGCGGTGTAAAGGCAGCTTACGAAGAGGGATATCTTCGCAAATCCGTGGTAGGAGATCCAATCGAACGAGTGAATACCAAAGATAATACCCCAGCAGTGATTCATTACTCCATAGTACCGGGGAATCAGGTGAAGATTACCGTGGGACCGAAGGGCTTTGGTAGTGAGAATATGTCTAGAGTCTTTATGTTAAAGCCTGCAGATGGACTAGATGGTGTAAAAAACGCCATTGTTACTGCGGTTGCTGATGCAGGTCCGAACGCTTGCCCACCTATGGTTATAGGCGTAGGCGTTGGTGGAACTTTTGAGAAGGCAGCACTTATGGCCAAGGAAGCATTGGTAAAACATCCCGATGAGAATCGTCCACAGTGGGCTAAGGATGCAGAGGTGGAGTTATTGGAGAAAATCAATGGGCTTGGAATTGGGCCTGGAGGGCTTGGTGGACGCATGACGGCGTTGGCTGTTAACATTCGCACTTATGCTACCCACATAGCAGGTCTTCCGGTAGCGGTAAATATCTGTTGTCACGTAAATCGTCATATGGAGAAGGTGCTATAATGGAACATAAAATCACACTACCAATGGATAAAGAAGCGGCAAAAAAACTCAGAACTGGCGATTATGTTTATTTCACAGGAGAAATGTACGTGGCAAGAGATGCTGCTCATAAACGGTTAATGGAACTAATCGAGAAAGGGGAAGAACTCCCTATCAATTTAGTTGATTCTACTATCTACTATATGGGACCATCTCCAGCCAGAGAAGGTCG
Source organism: Lachnospiraceae bacterium (assembly GCA_024690265.1). GTDB lineage: Bacteria > Bacillota > Clostridia > Lachnospirales > Lachnospiraceae > XBD2001. Next base: position 2,546 of record JAILCW010000076.1, read on the forward strand.
ACCAATCGGATCCGCTGGTCCGACTACTGCCAGTCGCATGGACAAGTATGCTCCTAAGCTTTTAGATCTTGGAATGCGTGCTATGATTGGAAAAGGAAAACGCACACCGGAAGTTATAGAGGCAATCGTTCGAAACACGGGAGTATATTTTGCTGCTGTAGGTGGAGCAGGAGCACTGCTTTCCAAGTGCATTCAGTCCTCTGAAATTGTTTGCTATGAGGATTTGGGTGCGGAAGCGATTCGTAGAATAAACGTAGCGGATTTTCCGGTCATTGTTGTGGTAGACTCCACAGGAAATAACCTCTATGAAACAGCGATTTTACAGTACAAAAAATAATAAAAAAGCCGATAAAAACTCGTTGACAATGCCACGATTGTTTAGTAATATATATCTTGCGTCAAACGTGACGTTGTTAAGAAATATAGATAAAGTAACTGTTCCGGATTAGCGACCGGATATCAATTGACAGGAACTTATCGGCATGGAGAAGTACTCAAGAGGCCGAAGAGGTGCCCCTGCTAAGGGTATAGGTCGGGAAACCGGCGCGAGGGTTCAAATCCCTCCTTCTCCGTTTTATATGGCGCCATAGCCAAGTGGTAAGGCAAAGGTCTGCAACACCTCT
>JAILCW010000095.1 GCA_024690265.1 Lachnospiraceae bacterium
CATCTCCGGCCTGTGCCTTCTTGATCAAATCCTCTGCTTTGTTAATACCATCAGCAACCTTTACCTGCAATACCTTCTTGCCGTCAAAACGGTCAACAGGTACCTTGGTGTCTGCAGCAACGATAATAGCTGTAGCGTTCTTAATATCCTCTTCGGTAAGCATGTTCTTAGCACCGCCGGATCCGCGGGTCTCAACCTTAATCTTAACGCCCAGCTTCTGCGCAGCCTTCTCTAAGCCCTCAGCAGCCATGTATGTATGAGCGATACCGGTAGGACATGCAGTTACAGCCAATACTTCGAAGCCATTGCCAGCCTTCTTATTCTTAGCAGCATCCTCTGCCTCGCGAGCAGCCTCTGCATTATCAATAATGGTCAGGAATTCTTCCGGTGTCTTTGCAGCCTTCAAAGAATCGGAAAACTTCGGATCCATAAGTAACATAGACAAGCGGCTCAACACCTCAAGGTGTACGTTATCTTCTGTGTTTGGTGCTGCAATCAAGAAAATCAAGTCAACCGGAGCTCCATCCAATGCATCAAAATCAACGCCACCGCGAACTACCATTGCTGCCAATCCAGGTGCACTAACTGCATCGGACTTGCAGTGTGGAATTGCGATCCCGTCACCGATACCTGTCGTAGACTCCTCCTCACGCGCAAATACGCCCTTGAGGTAAGTCTCCTTATCCTTAATGTTGCCCCTTTTCACCATCAGGTCTACCATCTTCTCGATGGCTTCCTGCTTGCTGGAAGCGTGACCCTGAAGGTCAATGCTTTCTTTTGAAAGTAAGTCTTCTACTCTCATGTTATTCTCCTCTCCATTGTATGACGTGTGCCCTTCGCCCTCTCGAAGGTGCGACATTACTTAAGCTCTTCCTAACTGCTGCAATAGCGCCTGTACTTCAGGCTTGGTTGCAAGGTTGTCAGAAAAAGCGGAAGCACTACCTGTGCAAAGCCCCATATAAAAGGCTTCTTCATAATCCTGCTTGGACAAATATCCTGCGATAAATCCAGCCACCATAGAATCTCCGGCTCCAACAGAGTTCTTGACCTTGCCCTTAGGCGGCATAGACTCAAATACCTGACCATCTTCCGTCACCAGAAGCGCGCCTTCCCCGGCCATGGAAATCAGCACGTTACGCGCACCTTTTTCCTGCATCTTCTTGGCATATGGAATGACCTCTTCCTTGGTCTTCAAGGTAACTCCGAAAATTTCTCCAAGCTCATGATTATTCGGTTTAATTAAAAATGGATGATATGCAAGGACATTCATCAGCAAATCTTTTGTTGCATCTACAACAATCTTGAGATCCTTGTCCTTCAAATAATCCATAATATCCATATACATGGACTCCGGCATTACCGACGGAATGCTGCCCGCCAGTACCAGCGCATCTCCATCCTGCAGCTTGTCCAGCTGTGCATACAGCTTATCAATATCTGCCTTGGAAATCGCCGGCCCCATACCGTTGATCTCGGATTCTTCATCACTGCGCAGCTTTACGTTAATGCGGGAAATACCCTCCGCTACGTTGATGAAATCACTTTTAACTTCCTTTTCTTCCAATAGTCGTACGATTTCTTTGCCCGTAAATCCAGCCATAAATCCAAGAGCAATACTATCGAATCCTAAGTTCTTCAAAACCATGGATACATTAATGCCCTTGCCGCCCGGAAACATCAGCTCCGTATTGGTACGATTCACTGCACCTACAGTAAAATGGTCTACGGATACGATGTAATCCAATGACGGATTAAAGGTTACGGTATAAATCATTGCACTACCTCCACAAGATTTTTATATATATCGCGGATGTTCTTCGACACCTTATTGGTGATAATCGTCGCATCCTCGATATCTCCAAAACTAACTGCGGAAATCTCACCGAACTTGCTCTCGTCCGCCAACACATAGCAGTGTTTGCAGGAGTGCATGGCCTGACGCTTAATCATGGCCTCCTTCACTTCCGGAGTTGTGAATCCGGTCTTCGGCGTGATTCCGTTGGATCCGAAAAATCCCTTGGTAAAATTATACTTAGCCAATGATGCGATGGCCTCCTCGCCTACGATAGCCTCTGTTGCATACTTAAACTCGCCACCAAGAATAAACACAGTACAGCCAATGGCTGCCAGCTTCATGGCATGGCTCACCGCATTGGTTACATATATTGCCTCGTGATTGGTGATATAGGAAAGCATCTTCTCTGTGGTTGTTCCCGCATCGATATACACGAAGTCCGTATCCTCAATGAGGCTGGCCGCATACTTGGCAATGGCCTCCTTCTCGTCCACATGTCGCTGTTGGCGAAGCACTACTTCGTCATCGCGAGTAGCATAGGAACCATTCTTCGTAATCGCTCCTCCACGCACCTTAATGAGTTGTCCGTTCTTATCTAGTGTTTCAAGATCGCGTCGCACGGTAGACTCGGATGCTCCAATCTCTCGCATCAGTTCTGCTACTGTGGCACTTCCCTTGCGATCCAGGAACGAAATTATTCTTGCAAATCGTTCTTCTGTCAGCACGAAAATCACTCACTTTCTTTCAGAATCTTTCAAATCTAATCAAATTGTAAATCCTCAGATGGTCATTTGCAATCATTTTCCGTCATAATCTTTCACAAAATGTCAGGAGTGGTTTTAGTCATTGTTTACAGTTTCGTGTGCTAACTTAGTGACAGTTCCCAGCCCACCGAACTCTTTTCGTTGTCTTACGCCATTACCCTGGCTGATTATTACGGCGTTACTCTAGATTATCTAGTTGGACGTTCCGATAAGAAGAAATAAAGCGAGGATTCATAGCAGCTGCTATGTTCCTCGCTTTTATTGATTTAATTCACACTTCATGTTAATATGCAAAGCGATTATTTTATTTGTCATATCAGACGCAGAGCATGTTCTATGCTCTGATTTCCCTGA
>JAILCW010000156.1 GCA_024690265.1 Lachnospiraceae bacterium
ATATTTGTTACATTGGACGTATTAAACCTACTCACATCCAGACTTGTCAGGCTACTGCAGCCACTGAACATAGCAGACATGTTTGTAACATTGGATGTATCAAAGCCACTTAAATCTAATGATTGAGCCTGGCATTTCCAAAACATCTCATTCATATTTGTCACACAAGATGTATCAAGGCCACTCAAATCAATCGTCTTTGCTTTGCATAAATAGAATAAATGAGAAATATCGCTGCAAGCTTTCACACCTTTTTCAAAAGAAATAGACTGAACCCCAGACCCCCAAAAGACTGACATCGAAACGTACGTATCATATCTCACACCATCTTTAACCGCATATGCAGGAACAACAATATTCCCGCTAACATCACTATTTAGTCTATATAACTTTATTGTTCCTGCATTTTGGTCAATATTATACTCATAATTTTCCTGCCATGTCGTATCTCCTTCCGCAGCACTCACCGTTGGAATCGGTGCGACGAAAAACAGTAGCACCATTACTACAATCGACCATAAAAACTTTTTCATAATGAATCCTCCCTTAATCCATTTGACAAATATTGCACATTGTTTCCATTCTGACACCCCCAAAAAATTTTGTCAACGAATTCGCGTCAGGTTGGACATGACCCGTTAATTTGCACTAGTCACACAAAGAAAAACTGTCCACTTCCCCCGTCCAGAGACCCATCTACAAATGGCAATTTGTAACCTTGAACCTAACTTTCCAGGCTTAAGGTCACACATTTGACTGCTCAATCGCTTGAAATGCGCTCACGTTGTGACCTTCTATCCTATCTCAAAATGAAAAGTCACAATTGGAATTGCTCGAACGCTTTAGCAGCTCCATATTTGTAACTTTAGGGTTCTCTTTTAGCGTAAAAGGTCACGAATTGAATTATCCGGTGCGCGACATGCAATGGCGCTCGCCTGCTTGCCGCGCCTCAAGGGGTACTGTGTCATGTAGTCGCAGGACGATTCGCGCGAAGCGGCGGAGAATCCATGCCGTAGCCGTTGGAATCGAAGCCTCTGCTGAGATTCCTCTACGGATACGTGCATTAGTCGCAGCAAGCGGAGCGACGGTCCGAGAACTGCATGACACAGAACCCTAAAGGCGCTAGGCAAGCAGGCGACCCCAGAGCACAAAAAACTGCCGCACAGAAAGTGCGGCAGTTTTGTATTCTAGTGATAATTACAACTGTGGGCCAGCAGCAACAAGTGCCTTACCAGCATCGTTGTTCTCATACTTCTTGAAGTTCTTCTGGAAGCGAGCAGCCAAATCCTTAGCCTTCTCTTCCCACTCAGAAGCATTAGCGTAGGTATCGCGAGGATCAAGGATGCCTGTATCAACACCAGGAAGCTCGGTAGGAACTTCGAAATCGAAGTAAGGAATCTTCTTGGTAGGAGCCTTCTTGATGTCGCCGTTAAGGATAGCATCGATGATACCACGGGTATCCTTAATGGTGATACGCTTGCCGGTTCCGTTCCATCCGGTGTTTACAAGGTATGCCTTAGCGCCGGACTTCTCCATCTTCTTAACAAGCTCCTCAGCGTACTTGGTAGGATGTAACTCCAAGAAAGCCTGGCCGAAGCAAGCAGAGAAAGTAGGAGTAGGCTCGGTAATACCACGCTCGGTACCAGCCAACTTAGCGGTAAATCCGCTTAAGAAGTAATACTGAGTCTGCTCAGGAGTAAGGATAGATACTGGAGGAAGAACTCCAAAAGCATCTGCGGACAAGAAGATTACATTGTCAGCTGCAGGACCTGCAGACTTCTTGTTAACGTTCTGAGCAATCTTCTCAATGTGCTCGATAGGATAAGAAACACGAGTATTCTCGGTAACGCTCTTATCATCGAAGTCAATCTTGCCGTTTGCATCAACGGTTACGTTCTCAAGCAAAGCATCACGACGGATTGCGTTGTAGATGTCTGGTTCAGACTCCTTGTCAAGTCCGATAACCTTAGCGTAGCATCCACCCTCAAGGTTGAATACGCCGTCATCATCCCAGCCGTGCTCATCATCACCGATCAAAAGACGCTTAGGATCGGTAGAAAGTGTAGTCTTACCAGTTCCGGAAAGACCGAAGAAAATAGCGGTGTGCTCACCGTTCATATCAGTATTAGCGGAGCAGTGCATGGAAGCCATACCCTGAAGTGGTAAGAAGTAGTTCTGCATGGAGAACATACCCTTCTTCATCTCACCGCCATACCAGGTGTTCAAAATAACCTGCTCACGAGAGGAAACGTTGAACAATACAGCAGTCTCAGAATTCAAACCAAGCTCCTTGTAGTTCTCTACCTTCGCCTTGGCAGCGGTGTAACCTACAAAGTTTGGCTTGAAGTTGGCCTCTTCTTCTGGAGTAGGCTTAATAAACATATTACGTACGAAATGTGCCTGCCAAGCTACTTCCATGATGAAACGAACGCAAAGGCGAGTTCCCTCGTTAGCTCCGCAGAAAGCATCAACTACGTATAACTTCTTATTGGACAATTCCTTGATTGCAAGGTCCTTACAAGCCTTCCAAGCATCCTCAGTAGCCGGATGGTTGTCGTTAGGATATTCAGGAGTAGTCCACCATACGGTGTCCTTAGACTTCTCATCCATAACGATGAATTTATCTTTTGGAGAACGTCCGGTGTAAATACCGGTCATTACGTTAACTGCTCCAAGCTCAGTATTCTGACCTACGTCATAACCCTCAAGGCTAGGATCAGTCTCATCCTTGAACAACTGCTCATAGGATGGATTGTAAATAATTTCTGTTGCGCCTGTAATACCATACTGTGTTAAATCGATGTTTGCCATATAGTATCCTCTCCTTACTCTATATATTTACTGTTGTTATCAGACCCGGCACGGTCTGATTGGTAACAAAACTATCACCAAATACTATGATAAGTTTCCGTCAATTTTTTGTCAATAATTTTGTACCCATAAAAAAACATGTCCTCTCCTCGTGTACAAATGTTTCTTGTACGAAAACATATCCTTGTATTCAAAATGCTCTTTTGCTAGAATACATGTGTTAGGGAAGAAAAGAGATTACTTTATAAGGAGACACACAATGGGAAACAATACCATATATAGCGAGATAACACCGCAGATTGAAGCCTTGGCTCAGTTATCCAAGCAGGCTTCTTACATCGAGCCGGATCTCTATACAGAATATAACGTTAAGCGTGGCTTGCGTGACTTGGACGGTTCCGGTGTACTGGTTGGCATTACCAATATTTCCGAGGTCAACTCCCGGCGTATGATTGACGGCAAGATGACCCCGATTGATGGTGAGCTTTTTTACCGCGGATACAATGTTCAGGATATTATTAAGAAGCAGGACAATTCCAATCACTTTGGATTCGAGGAGTGTACCTATCTTCTGCTCTTTGGTGATCTGCCGAATGCCAAACAGTTACAGGACTTCAAGGAACTGCTGGCCAACTACCGCTCTCTGCCACATACCTTTGTACGTGATGTCATTATGAAGAAGTCCTCTAAGGACATGATGAACACCTTAGCGCGAAGTGTTTTGACCCTGTATTCCTATGATGAGAACCCGGAGGACACTTCTGAAGAGAATGTTCTTCGTCAATGTTTGCAGTTGATTGCCATGTTCCCGCTGCTTTCCGTATACGGTTATCAGGCATATCGATACTATCATTTGAATGACAGTTTGATTATTCATCATCCGAGGGAGGATTATTCCACTGCAGAGAACATCCTTCACTGCTTGCGTGATGATTCCAAGTTCACTCCATTAGAGGCGAAGTTATTAGATGTTGCATTGATTCTTCACATGGAGCACGGTGGTGGTAACAATTCTACCTTTACCACACACTTGGTTTCTTCCTCCGGAACAGATACCTACTCTGCCATCGCTGCAGCCATTGGCTCCTTAAAGGGACCGAAGCACGGTGGTGCCAATCTGAAGGTTGTTAAGATGTTTGAGGATATGAAGGAGAAGGTTTCTGACTGGACCAACGAAGAAGAAGTTTCCGCTTACCTGCGTGCCCTTCTTCACAAAGAAGCCTTTGACAAGCAGGGCCTCATCTACGGTATCGGACATGCCGTTTATTCCAAGTCCGATCCTCGTGCCGTTACCTTCCGCGGATTCGTAGAACAGTTGGCACAGGAAAAGGGCTACGACAAAGAATTTGCACTCTACTCCATGGTAGAGCGCTTAGCTCCGCAGATCATTACCGAAGAACGCAAGATGTACAAGGGTGTCAGCCCAAACGTCGACTTCTTCTCCGGCTTCGTATACCAGATGTTGGGACTTCCGTTGGAGCTCTACACTCCAATCTTTGCTATCGCTCGTATCTCCGGATGGGCTGCGCATCGTATGGAAGAGATTTGTCAGCACAACAAGATTATGCGTCCGGCTTATATGACCGTTGCACCGCATCATGATTATAAGTCTTTAGAGGACCGTAAATAAACGATTATATTATGAAGAGAACTTTTACCACATGCGTAGAAGTTCTCTTTTTTTACACATTTTTTTAAAAAAGGGGTTGACGTAACTGTATTATTGTATTACTGTCTTATTGTATTAAGCGACTAATACAGAAGTACAAATACATATCTTCACGAAAGGAGGAGCCTCTATGTCATGGAATCTTGACTCAGACCGCCCGATTTTTGCTCAGATTGTTGAACATCTGCAGTACGATATCATCTCAGGTGTGTATCAGCCGGGCCAGAAGCTACCAAGTGTTCGCGACCTTGCAGCGATGGCATCCGTCAATCCCAACACCATGCAGCGTGCACTTAGTGAGCTAGAGCGTGATGGTTACATGCACTCCGAGCGAACAGCCGGTCGTTTCATTACAGAGGATACGAACATGATTCAAGCATTGAAGACCCAATTAGCAACTGCTCAGATTCAGGAATTCTTAGAGAGAATGTCCAAGCTGGGCTTGACCCAAGAAGAGATTTTGAACCTTGTTTCAAAGAATATGAAGGAGTAAGTATATGAATAACTTAGTTAGCGTAAAGGGGTTAACCAAGATCTACAACTCAACAACTGCACTTTACAATGTAGATCTTGATATTGAGAGCGGCCACATCGTTGGTTTGCTTGGACCAAATGGTAGTGGCAAGACCACCTTGATTAAGATTTTGTGTGGTTTGTTACATCCTACCAGCGGTTCTGTATTAGTAGATGGTCAGGAAGTTGGCGTATATAGCAAGAGCATCATCTCCTATCTTCCGGATCAGACCTATTTCAACGGAGATTTATCCATCCGTAGTACCATTGAATTCTTTACTGATTTCTATCCGGACTTTGATCCGCAGCGTGCTTACGGTATGTTAGACAACCTTAATATCAATCCGGACAGCAAGCTCAAGTCCCTTTCCAAAGGAACCAAAGAGAAGGTCCAGTTGATTTTGGTCATGAGCCGACGTGCCAAGCTATACATCTTGGATGAGCCAATTGCCGGTGTAGATCCGGCTGCCAGAGATTACATCCTGCGCACCATTATTTCCAACTATGATCCGGAGGCTACCATCATCATCTCTACACACTTGATTGCTGATGTTGAGAGTACATTGGACGACGTTATCTTCTTACAGTACGGACAGATTGCATTGCATGCTTCTGTTGATGAGATTCGTTCCAAAGAAGGCAAGTCTGTAGACGCTTTATTTAGGGAGGTATACAAATGCTAGGAAAGTTAATGAAACACGAATTTAAGAACTCCTGGAAGATTCTTCTTCCGATTAACATTGGAGCGTTACTTGCAGGCCTTGTTGTTGGAGTCTTCCTATATAACATGCCAATCTTAGAGAAGTTACCGGAACCACTTATCGTACTTTTAACCTTTGGATTCATCGGTTACTGCTTCTTACTTGCAGCCGCTGCCATCCTTAGCCTGGTATTTATCGTGGTTCGATACTATAAGAGTCTTTACAGTGCAGAGGGTTACCTTACCTTCACCCTTCCTGCAACCACCACAGAGATTCTGTCCGCTAAGATGCTGACCGGTTTCATCTGGGAAGTAATCAATAGTATCTGCATTATGGGAAGCATCTTTTTGGCAGCCGGCGGTTCTGCGCTTTTAGCTTACAAGCATTACACAATGGATTTAACCATTTTCTTGCAGGATTTTACCGATGTTTTGGACGAGGTATTCAGCCTGAACTCCATAGGAGCAGCGCTCTTCTACCTTGCAGTAATGCTAGTCAACATTGCCCTTCGCTTGTTAACCATCTTCATGGCAATTAGTCTGGGGCAATTATGGCAGGAGCACAAGATTCTTGGTTCCGTTGTTTTCTACTTCGTAATCAACACCGTTATGGGCATCATTAGTGTATTTGCTAACATCGGTACCGGAACCTTCCGTATGCTGTTCTCTACCTCATACTTTACGTCCTCCGGAGACTTCTTCTTCCATACCATGACGGTAGGATTGATTTACTCCATTATCTTCTGCGCAGCATTCTACTTTGCAAGCATTTATATAACTGACCACAAGTTGAACTTAGACTAATCCCCTTCTATACATAAAAAGGTCGCACACATTGTGCGGCCTTTTTTGATGCCCTGCCCCTACTCCTGCAGCCGTCCGGCCCCTCGGTCCCCGGTGCCCCGCCTGTGATTAATTGTCCGGCGCCAATCCTATTTCTTGTGTCCCGATACGACCATCCCTATCATGTGTACTTTAGACGCTTTTACAATTCGAAGTACATGTTTGTCTACCCCGCTGACATATTAACTTTTTTATTATGACTGCGTAATAATTGACGTATTTTTTTGATTCCAGTTCCGTTCGCCAAGAAAAATAAACA
>JAILCW010000169.1 GCA_024690265.1 Lachnospiraceae bacterium
CATTAAAAACAAGAGATCTTTTTTCAAAGACAGACGATTTGAGCAACGCCATTGTATCCTACGAGTTGGACCATACGACCATGCAGAGCATTCAAAAGTATAACAAGGACCATGTGAACGAAGTCCTGAAGCCATCTTTCCGACAGAACTTTTATGAGAAGTTCTTAAGAACCAATATCACTTCGGGAGGACTATAAGTACCCCGGAAGATTTTATCCGTATTTTCTGCTCTACAAATTAGATGATATTACAAAAAAGCTAGGAGATTCCCCTCCTAGCTTTCTTCTTCATTGTCTTCATGAAAATGTTCCGGCAGCTTGATGCGAATCTTCTCAATACGCTTTTTGCGAACGGAGGTAACACGCAACATAATGCCGTCTTCGGTAAAATAGGTCTCTCCCAACATCGGGAAGTGATCGAACAATCCAATGAGGTAGCCACCGATGGTGTCGTAGTCTTCGGAGGAGAATCCCAGGTCTAACTCTTCACTGAGATCATCCAGGTTGGTGGAGCCAAGCACGTCGTATTCACGCTCAGACAACTGGACGATGTCGTCTTCCTCACCCTCGTCGTACTCATCACGAATCTCGCCAACCAGCTCTTCCAGAAGGTCCTCAAGAGTAACCAGTCCGGCAACGGCGGAGTACTCATCCAATACGATTGCAAGGTTGATGGAGCCCTGTCGCATCTCGTCAAACAGCTCCGCGGTGTTCTTCTGCTCGTAGGTAAAATATACGTCACGCATGTGCTCCCGGATGGAGAAGTGTTCTTCGCCCTTGGACACCAGCAGGTCCTTCATATTTACCAGACCGATGATGTTGTCGGTGTCATTCTCATACACCGGAAGTCGGGTGTACATGTTCTCCTGAAACATCTCAATGAGCTTGTCATAGGACCAATTCACATTCACCATAGCCATATCGATGCGGGGAATCATGACTTCCTTCACTGCGGAATCGGAAAAATCAAATACGTTGTGAATGTAATCCTTCTCATCTTCCTCGATAGTACCGGACTCGTGGGAAACATCCACCATGGTACGAAGCTCGTCAGAGGTCATGCCGATGTTCGGAGCGTCCTTGACGCCGAACAAGCGTAAAATTAAATGGGAAATAGCATTTACCGCAAAAATAATCGGTGTCAGAACCCACATGAGCCGTTCAATAATTGGCGCATAGGCCATGGAAAGCCTCATGGACTCTACCGTTGCCATACTCTTCGGGGTAATCTCGCCGAAAATCAAAACCAGGAAGGTCAAAATACCTGTTGCAACACCGGCGGCATAGCTACCCCACAACCGTACTGACAGGGTAGTGGCCAGAGAGGAAGCAGACAGGTTCACAATGTTGTTGCCAATGAGGATGGCGGACAGCATCTTGTGAGAATCCCTGGTGATGCGAAGCACGCGGGCAGCACGTTTGTCTCCATCGTCGGCCATGGTTTTTAACTTGATTCGACTAACTGTGGTGAGGGCTGTTTCCGCCGATGAAAAAAAAGCGGACAGAAGTAGCAATACCACCAAAATAATCCATTCTATGATTGATGTTTGACTCAAATACAATCTCCTTTGCAAATCGAAAACAATTCATCTCTATATGCGATTTTATTATAAAGTAATTTTTGGTATAATCCAAGGTGTTGAAAAGAAGGGAAATAAGCCAATGAAGAATGGATTACGCAGATTTGCTGTTGGTTTTACAACATTATTAACCATTGGATGCTTGAGCGGCTGTAGTTTTTGGGAGAATCCCAAGCAGGCAGAGTACAAGCAGGCCGGAATGGACGCAATGAATGCCGGGGATTATGTAGGTGCCGTGGCTCAGTTTGATGCTGCTCTAGGAGAGGCTCGTACTTATGTGGGTACCCAGGAGATTGATATCAGCTATTTTAAGGCGGCCGCTCAGTACATGGCCGGAGATATTGATGGCGCCATTGCTACCTATACCAATCTGATTTCTTATGACAAGAAGGATTATGAGCCGTTGTTTTTACGCGGCAGTCTGTATCTGGATACCAATCAGAATGACCTGGCGATGGAGGACTATCGTGCAGCGGTACAGTTGAATAGTGAGGACTATGATTTGTACACTGCCATTTATTACAATCTCAAGGCAAAGGGGCTCAATGAGGACGCCCTGGAGTATACCAACATGGCTCTGGCCATTGAAGGAAACAAAGCCTATAACTACATGGAGCGCGGTAAGCTCTATCTGATACTGGAACAGTACGACGTTGCAGAAACAACATTCAAAAAAGCAGTGGATGCCGGTGATAGCAACGGCTTGATTTATCTGGCGCAGATTGCTTCTCATAATGGAGATCACGAATCTGCCATGAAGTATCTGAAAAAGTTCCAGAAGGCAGGGGACGAGAGCTCTGAGGCATATGACACCATCGGCAAGCTCTATATGCAGCAGGGGAACTATGCAGATGCATTGGAACAGTTCGACAAAGGACTGTCTATGAAGCGCGTTACCAATGAGAAGGACTTACGCAAGGATCAGATTGCAGCATTGGAATACAGCGGTGATTTTAAGGGCGCTTGCGAGAAGGCAACGGAGTACATGGAACTGTATCCGGAGGATGCCACCATGGCCCGTGAACTAGTATTTTTACAGACAAGGTAAGTTATGGAACAATTTCAGTGGAACAATGTAGAGCAGCCGGAGCGTTTGATTCTGGTTGCAGTATGCACCGGCGAGGAGGCTGACACCGTACGCTCTTTGGATGAGCTGGGACAGTTGGTGGAGACTGCCGGTGGCGAAGTCCTTGGCATGGCATATCAGAATCGTGATTATCCGGAGCCGGGGACTTATATTGGCAAGGGCAAGATCGAAGAGATTCGAGAGATGGCAGAGAACATGGAAGCAGATGGTATTGTCTGTGATGATGAGTTGTCTCCGGCCCAGATGCGTAATCTTTCCAATATTTTGGGCCTCAAGGTCATGGATCGAACACTGGTAATCCTGGATATTTTTGCTCAGCATGCCCGCACCAACGAAGGTCGTATTCAGGTAGAGTTGGCGCAGTTATCCTATCGTGCATCACACTTAACCGGTATGGGTGTTAGCATGTCTCGTCTGGGTGGTGGAATCGGAACCCGTGGACCCGGCGAGACCAAGTTGGAGATGGACCGTCGTCGCATTGCATCCCGCATCTCCCAGTTAAAAAAGGAACTGCGAGAGGTGGTTGCCAATCGTGAGCAACAGCGCAAGAGCCGACAGCGTCAGAATATGCCGGTAGCAGCCATTGTAGGATATACCAATGCGGGCAAGTCCACCTTATTGAATGCTCTGACAGATGCGGGCATTCTTGCAGAAGATAAATTATTTGCAACCTTAGACGTCACCACCCGCAAGCTGTTACTGCCGGGCAAACAGGAGATTCTCCTTACGGATACCGTAGGATTTATCTCCAAGTTGCCTCATAACCTGGTAGATGCCTTCCGTTCCACCCTGGAAGAGGCTGTCTATGCAGACTATATCATCCATGTGGTGGATGCTTCCAATCCACACTGGGAGGAACAGATGGTAACGGTATATCGCACCTTGGACCAGCTGGGTGTCAGTGGCAAGAAAATCTTTACCTTATTTAATAAGGTGGATCAGATTACAGATACGGATCGCCGCTTCGACCGAAGAGCTGACCGCACCATGCAGATATCTGCCAAGAAGGGAATCAATCTGGAGGAGCTTCAGGAAGAAATCGCCAAGATGTTGGCAGAGGACCTGCAGCCTATCCAGCACGTCTTTTCTTACAAGGAGATGGATCTGGTAGAGCAGATTCGTAAGAAGGGACGTATTTACAAGGAAGAATACCGCGAGGATGGTGTCTACATCGAAGCAGATGTACCGGCTGCCATTGCGGGAGCTATATCGTAGTAAAAAGCTAGGAGATGATCTCCTAGCTTTTTGGGCGAAATGACTCCCCGGGGGACGTGGTTAGTTAGTCACTTTTTTTCGTTGTTTTACACCACAACTTATGTTAAGATGTTGAGCGGAAAACGGAG
>JAILCW010000178.1 GCA_024690265.1 Lachnospiraceae bacterium
GTCTTCTCATCACATATATTAGTTAACATTTTACGTGTAACACCCAAAGCTTTCCTTCGAGATAGCACAACGTCGGCAACACTATGAATCTCTGGACTTCTGTATATATAGCAGTCATCCTCTGGTTTAATTCCAGATCCATAGTTCTCATATAAATATAAGAATGCATTCTGAAAATGCTGATTCTCTTCTTCCTCTATTTTCAGCATCGGATAATGATCCACCAAATTGCAAAGCAAGTCCCCTCGCACATTAAGCAAATCCATAAGGCAATACATTCGCGAAGTTTCTCGCAGCGTCTCCACTGCTTCATTTACATATGCCAATGCCAACTCTAGTTCTTCCGTCGTCGGATTATTCCGCAATATAATTTGCGCATACTTGATTGCTGCTAGGGGAAGTATTTTTGCTTTAGCAAATTTCCAAAGTTTACATGCCTGTATGCTTTTTAATATGTTTTCTAACTCTTCTTCATCATTCGGCGAATCCATGTAATCAGCACGACATATTAAGAGATAGTACTCCTCCGGAGCAAAAACGCAGTCTGCGAAACCACAACTAACACTTGGTATCGTCAAATTTACCGCCTCATCGTATACGGCAAAAATCTCATCTCCTGGTCTCTTCTCCTGTCTTCGAATTCGTCCTTCCATATCTAATAAAAATTGCCGTTCAATTTTTTCTTCACCCTTTAATGTCTCTGCCAATTCCTCAAGTATTTCGCGAGCATGATGCGTTTGGCGAGCCTCAATAGCTGTCATCAACTTTAATCTTTTTTCATATCGTGCATATTCCGATGCTTGTAAAAAATCCTCACACCCTTCTGCCGAAAGTCCAAGTCTTTCCATAAGACGATTACGCATTAGATAATCCGGCGTTAATCCCTTGTTTTCAATTTTTGATAGCATAGATTTCGACATTAGACCGCGCGCAAGTTTCTCTTGACTCACTCCTTTTTCCACGCGGCAGGATTTCAAAAATGTACCAAATGTTATTATCTCCTCTTCTCTTTTGTCTCCCATTTTTAGTCTTCCCTTAATGTTTTTTCTCAAAAATACTCTTCTATTATCCCCGGCTCACCATAAAAATACAAGGACCACATCCCTGTGGTCCCTGTCCCTAAAACATCTTTTGAATTCTCTCAATAGCCTTCTTGGTAGCTTCACGGTCTCCAAAAGAGGATAATCGCAAGTATCCTTCACCATGTGGTCCGAATCCGCTTCCCGGGGTACCAACAACGCCGGCCTTAGTAAGGAGCTGGTCGAAGAACTCCCAGCTTGTCATGCCAGTAGGAACGCTCATCCATACGTATGGTGCATTCTTTCCACCATAAACTTCGAATCCTGCGCTTGCTAAGCCCTCAGCGATAATCTTGGCATTGCCTAAGTACCAAGCAATCTGCTCATGTACCTGTTTTTGTCCAGCCTCAGAGTATACCGCCTCGCCGGCTCTCTGAATAATATAAGGAGCTCCGTTGTACTTGGTTCCATGACGACGTGCCCAGAGTGGCCATACCTCATCCCCGCCAGCCTTCAAGTCCTTCGGAATTACGGTATATCCTAATCGAAGTCCGGTAAATCCTGCGGTCTTGGAGAAGGAACGGAATTCGATAGCACATTCTCTCGCACCTTCACACTCGAAGATACTGTGTGGTACATCATCCTCGGTAATGAACGCCTCGTACGCTGAATCGTATAAGATGATAGAACCATTCTTACGCGCATAATCTACCCAGTCCTGCAACTGTGCCTTATGGATTACCGTACCCGTAGGATTGTTCGGGAAGCACAGATAGATCAGATCTGGCACTTCACTTGGGAATTCCGGCACGAATCCATTCTCCTTGGTACATGGCATATAGATCACCTTGTTATACTGACCTGCAACCTCATCGTAATCTCCTGCACGACCAGCCATAACATTGGAATCTACATATACCGGATATACTGGGTCACACACTGCGATGGAACAATCTGCATCGAATATCTCTTGGATGTTGGCACAATCAGACTTGGCACCATCAGATACGAAGATTTCCTCTGGAGTAATATCGCATCCACGATCAGCATAATCCTTCTTGGCGATGACGTTACGAAGGAATTCATAGCCCAAATCCGGCGCATATCCACGGAAGGTTTCCTTGGCTGCCATCTCATCGGTTGCAGCATGCAATGCATCAATGACTGCCGGCACAATCGGCTGGGTCACATCACCAATGCCCAATCGAATGATTTCCATCTCTGGATTTTCTTTGCTATATGCAGCTACCTTTTTTGCAATGGTGGAAAAAAGATAACTGCCCTGTAATTTCAAATAGTTCTTGTTAATGCGTACCATAGTTTTTCCTTTCAAAAATTTCTTGAAATAGCACAAAAAGGCGCCTTAGAGTGTTGTTCTCTAAGACGCCTTTGTCTTACTGATTATTGATTGTACTGACAACGGAAACGATTGTCAATCCATTGCATTAGAAATTCAAGAACTTATATACCGTTCTGGTGTACTTCTGCTCGTTGGCATGTACTAC
>JAILCW010000009.1 GCA_024690265.1 Lachnospiraceae bacterium
CGGCCAAGAAAACAACTAAGAAAACTACGGCAAAGAAGCCGGTGAAAACAACCACAAGAACTACCAAGAGAACTACGACACGTAAGAAATCTTAAATATTTATTAAATCGGAGTTCTTCTCTAGTATTTTCAAAAAGCGTATTATATAATTTACTCAAGTTAAACTCTAGGAATTGCGCAGGAGGAGCACAATGGCTGTAATTAGTGAATTGATTCGCAGTGAATCAGACGGAACCATTAGTTTTGGGGATTACACGAAGGCCGAGAAGTCCAAGTTAGATGACTTCAAGCATGCCGGAGACGTTTATAAAGTTAAGACATTCAAGGAGATTACGAAGTTAGAACGTAACGGAATGTTTGTTTATGAGTCAGTACCTGGTACATCAGTTGAACGATTATCGATATCAGAGGATGGTGTAGCATTCCAGGTAGAAGGCGCAGAGGATGCAAATATCACATTGGAATTGGAACCGGAGACAGAATATGGTATCTCTGTAAATGGCAATGATACCGGCAAGATGAAGACCAATTTAGGTGGTAAGCTAAGCTTGAGCGTTGAACTAGAAGAAGGAAATAGCATTCCGGTTGTAGTAAAGAAAGCGTAAGTAGGAGCCCTGCCCATTCGGCAGGGCTTTTTTTACAATAAAATTTAGATTGGAGTAACTATGGCAAAAGCAAAAACAAGCGTGTTTTTTTGTCAAAACTGTGGATATGAGTCCAGTAAATGGGCAGGGCAGTGTCCTGCTTGCAAAGAGTGGAACACATTTGTAGAGGAGGTGGTTGATAAGAAAACGCTAAAGGTTCGTAAGGAAGTTTCGGGTGTGGTGCCTCGTACATTCTCTGAAATCGAATTATCGGATGAGATTCGTATATCTACCCACATGCCTGAAATGGACCGCGTATTAGGAGGGGGAATCGTTCCGGGTTCTATGCTTTTGGTTGGTGGAGATCCTGGTATCGGAAAATCGACGCTTCTGCTGCAGGTATGTCGTAACTTAAGTGGAGACCAGATCCCTGTATTGTATGTTTCCGGTGAGGAAAGCGCCCAACAGATTAAGATGCGCGCCAATCGTATGGGGACATTTAGTGACAGTCTTACAGTGCTTAGTGAGACCAATCTGGACTTGATTCGTGGTGTAATTGAGAAAAAGAAGCCTCAAGTGGTTGTTATTGATTCCATTCAGACCATGTACAACGAGGAAGTTGGAAGCGCTCCGGGAAGTGTGTCTCAGGTGCGTGAATCAACCGGTGTGTTAATGAAGCTTGCCAAAACATTGGGAATTACTATATTTGTTGTGGGACATGTTACCAAGGATGGTAATGTTGCAGGACCACGTGTTTTGGAACATATGGTGGATACAGTATTGTATTTTGAGGGTGACCGACATGCAACCTATCGAATATTACGAGGGCAGAAGAATCGATTTGGTTCTACCAACGAGATTGGCGTGTTTGAAATGCAACAAGAAGGCTTGGTAGAAGTAGAGAATCCTTCGGAGTATATGTTGGCTGGACGACCGCAGAACGCCAGTGGTTCTATTGTTGCATGTTCTATAGAAGGAACACGTCCAATTCTTATTGAGATTCAAGCATTAGTTTGTAGAAGCAACTTCGGAATGCCTCGGAGGACGGCGGTAGGGTGCGATTACAATCGAGTGAATCTGCTTATGGCTGTATTGGAAAAGCGAATAGGTCTTCATATGAATGATTATGATGCCTATGTGAATATTGCGGGCGGTATTCGTATGAATGAGCCGGCTATTGACTTAGGACTGGTATTGGCTCTTGTTTCGAGTTTTAAGGAAAAACCGATAGATGAGTCCACCATTTGCTTTGGCGAAGTGGGGCTGAGCGGCGAAGTACGTGCAGTCACGATGGTGGAGCAACGAATCAAAGAAGCAAGCAAGCTGGGTTTTACTACCTGCATTTTGCCTAAAGTGTCGCTGAAAGGCATAGACAAATTTGAAGGAATGAAGCTGATTGGCGTTGATAATGTTCAAGAAGCAGTAGATGTATTATAAAAGAAAGGAAAGATTGCTGACATGTTGTACTTGAAAGAATTGAATATGGAAGATTTGGAGACAGAGTATGAGTTTTTCTCCGAATTATTGGAAGATGAGAATGGATTTACATATTCTCACGTGGGTGCCTCATACGAAGAGTTTTGTGATGATATTGTACCGACATTGATGGATCATAGTCGCGGTATAAACCTTCCAGAGAATTTTGTTCCATGCACGGAATATTTGCTTTGGGATGATAATCGTATCGTTGGATTGTTCCGCATGCGACATGTATTGAATGATTTTCTTCGTCAGTATCATGGCCATATTGGCTATATGATTCGCAAAAGTGAACGCGGCAAGGGCTATGGTAGCCGAGGACTTGCATTGCTTCTTGATATGTGGAGACATCGTATTAGTGAAGATGCGTTCTATTTGTCTGTACATCGGGACAATCCGGCTTCCCTTCAAGTTCAGAAGAAATGTGGCG
>JAILCW010000013.1 GCA_024690265.1 Lachnospiraceae bacterium
TTAATACGGCCTTGGAGATGATTCATGGGGAGAAAAGTGAAGCTCGGAAAATTCCGGTAGAGTTCGTACAACGTTCCTCCTGTGGCTGCACCTATGATGATAGCTATAGTTATCAGAAGAATGCAGGCAAAGAAGATGAAACCATTTCCGATACTATGGACCGGTTGACTCATTCCTATCATCGGACCTTGAGTGGACCATTCATGATTCGCAAGCTGATTCAGGCTGCGGGTAGTTTGGACAACTTCTTACAAAAGGCCATGATGGAGTTGAAACATCAAGGTGCTGGAAGTGCTTACATTTATTTGGAAAAGACCAAAGAAGTTGCCAGCTTGGATGACTGGGAGATTCCGGAACATGTTTATCTGGCTGCCAGTCTTGAGCATGGAGAGATTAAGGCCTACCGACGTGAGTCCTTTACCACGGTGAGCCTGGGACAGGGCCTTACTCGCAACAAGGATGGTAACAGCTACTTCTCCTTCTTGCTTTTCGATGGTCAGCGCAATTATGGTTTCTTGATGGTGGAGATTGATTACCGTGAGGTTAGCTTTTTCCACATGCTAGCATTGCAGTTGGGAACAGCCTTTCATTATCAGGAGTTGGTGCTGACAGAAGCCAGATCTCGTCAGATGTTGATGGAGCAGAATGATTTGCTCAACATCAACGCAACAGTGGATGAACTGACCAAGTTGTACAACCGTCGCGGAATGATTGAGACGGTGATTCATATGGCCCATACCGATGCGGGCAAGACAGCGATTGCTATCATGGCGGATTTGGACCACTTGAAGGAAATCAACGATACCTTTGGCCATGCGGATGGAGATTTTGCCATCAAGAGTGGTGCACAGATTCTACGAGGCGCCCTGGATGGTTCCGCATCGATTAGTCGTTTGGGTGGTGATGAATTCTTCGCTATCTATGTGCCACAGGACAAAACGCCGGAGGAGATTCAGGCCGAGGCCGAGGCTATTGGAGGCAGAATCGACGAAACCTGCATGACCTACAACCTGTTGACCGGCAAGCCATACTTTGTGGAATTGTCCCATGGTATCATTACGGTAGAACTTCATGAGGACTTGGATTTCACCAAGTTGTTAGAGGAAGTGGATGTCCAGCTTTATGAGGACAAGAAGTTGCGACGCAAGAGCGTCATTCGTGAATTGTTTCAGTAGAATGTGAGCCGAGCTCCCATAATATTTTGGGGCTCGGTTTTTGTTTGACTTTTAACAAAATCCTCTTATAATAAGATAAGTGCAAAAAAGGATTTTATATATAGAAAGGTGACAAGATGGGTTCCGAGGAAAAGGATTTAAAGGATATCCAGAAACCATCCGCGGGTAAAAAGGTAGCCGTTGGAATCGGCATTGCGGTTGGAATTTTGCTAGTTATTTACGTTGGCTTAGGAGTATTTTTCCAGAGTCATTTTTATTTTCGCAGTACGGTAAACGGTGTGAATGCTTCTGCAGCATCCCTTGATACTGTGAAGTCCCGCATCAGAGAGCAGGCTGCGGATTATCAGATGACAGTGAAAGCAGCAGATGGATCTAGTGAGTCCATTACCAGTGGTGAAGTTGGATTGGATGTTGATGTGAACAGTGGTAGCATCGATCGTTTGATGGATGAGCAGAATGGCTTTTTATGGGGAGCACACTTGGTTCGTCCCGTTGATTATGTAAGTGAATCGTTGGTATATCTGGATGATAGCCAGTTGAGCCGCCGAATTGATACCTTAGCATGTGTAAACAATGCCAAGGCAACCAAGACTGAGAATGCGACTTATGAGTTGAAGGACGGCACCTTTTACGTGAAGGACGAGGTTTATGGTACTGAGGTTGATAAGAAGGCATTGACCGCGAACCTGAAGGCTGCATTGATTTCCTTACAGGAGAATATGGATCTGGTCGAGAGCAAGTCTTATGTTCAGCCAACGGTATTATCCGATAATAAAGAACTCAACGAGTTAATTGATCGTTTGAACGATATTACGCAGATTAATTTTGTATATACCATTGGCAGCAAGAATGTTCCGTTGACTGCGGATGAGATTGCCGGTTGGTTACAGATTGATGATGATTTGGAAATTGCTTTTGATGAAGAAGCAATGGCTGAGTATATTGCAGATATGGCCCGGGAGGTGAATACCGCCGGTACCACTCGTACTCTTCATACCCAGAGCGGTGTGGATGTAACCCTTGCACCGGGTAACTATGGATGGCGTGTGAACAAAGAGGGTGAGCTTGCTCAGTTAAAAGAGGATTTGTTGGGCGGCAAGGATGTAAGCCGTGATTTGGTATATACCACAACAGCACACAGCCATGATGGCAATGACTACGGTGACAGCTATGTTGAGGTAGACATGAATGCACAGCATGTCTGGCTGGTTATGAACGGTGCTGTTGTTGCTGAGTCCGATTGCGTTACCGGCGATGTGGCGTTGAATCGTTTGACACCGGTTGGAGCATTCCGCATTACCTATTGTGAGAAGGATGCTATTTTAAAGGGTGAGAATTATCGTACCCATGTTAACTACTGGATGCCATTTGCCGGAGACTGTGGTTTGCATGATGCTACCTGGCGTCGAGCTTTCGGTGGAGACCTGTACTTGACCGACGGTTCTCATGGTTGTGTTAACCTGCCATTATCCATGGCCAAGACGATTTTCTCTAATGTAGAGACCGGATTCCCGGTGTTGGTATACGGTGGTATGACCTACATTCCGTTGACTGATGAGGAAGTGGCTGCACGTGTGAATGAGATCGCCAATGCCATCAATCAGATTGGTGATCCGAATGCGGTAACACCGGATCACGCAGCAGTGATTCAGAATGCACTGAATCTTTACAACGCTTTGCCAGAGGTATATCGTGGCAATGTAGGCAATGCCGGCAACTTGAGCCAGGCCATTGCAGTATATCGCGCGAACTTTGATGCGAATGCATTTAACTAAGGAATAGAAGTATCAGGAGACTGACTGCGGTTAGCCTCCTATCTTCATATTAAGGAAAGAAAAAGGAACAACATATGAGCTGGGAAAACAATGTACGTCGGGTGACTCCTTATGTGCCGGGAGAGCAGCCTAAGAGAAAAGACATTATCAAACTGAATACCAACGAGAATCCGTACCCACCGGCACCGGCGGTGCAGCAGGTGTTGCGTGAGTTCTCTGTGGATACGTTACGTAAGTATCCGGACCCGACCGTTGGGGCATTGACCAAGGCCTTGTCCGAGAATTATTGTGTGCCAGAAGATCAGATATTTGTTGGTGTAGGAAGTGATGATGTGCTTGCTATGAGCTTTATGACGTTCTTCCACGGTGACAAGCCGATTTTGTTTCCGGATATCACCTACTCTTTCTATGATGTATGGGCAGAGGAGTTTGAGATTCCTTATGAGACCAAGCCGTTGCGAGAGGACTTTACCATCTGTAGAGATGACTACATGTGTGAGAACGGTGGTATCGTGATCCCGAATCCCAATGCGCCGACAGGTATCGAGGCCAGACGGGACGAGCTGGAGATGATCATAGCCAGCAATCCGGATTCTGTGGTAATCATTGATGAGGCTTATGTAGATTTTGGCGCAGAGACAACCCTGCCCCTCATTGAAAAGTATGATAACCTTTTGGTAGTCATGACGTTTTCCAAGTCCAGATCTCTTGCAGGCAGTCGTATTGGATTTGCTATGGGCTCTAAGAAGCTCATTGGCTATTTACAGGACGTAAAGTATTCCTTTAATTCCTACACCATGGATTCAGTTACCAGTGCCATTGGATGTGCGGCACTTTCGGATCCAAAGTATTTCCTGGAGACCTGCGAGAAGATTGTAGAGACCAGAGAATGGACCAAGAAGGAACTACATGCACTGGGCTTTTCTTTCCCGGATAGCCGTACCAATTTTATTTTTGCCAAGCATGAGTGCTGGGATGCTGCACGCCTCTTTGAGGACCTTAAGGAGGCTGGCATCTATGTGCGCTATTTTAACAAGCCACGCATTGATCAGTATTTGCGCATTTCTATCGGCACCATGGAAGAGATGCAGCAGTTGGTGGCTTTTTTACAAGACTATAAGCAAGTTTAGGAGTTAATATGGAATCTTTAGTTATTCTTTTTACAGAGACCCTCGGAAAGTACGTTTCCCGTGAAGTGATTATTTTTATCATTTCTTTGATGCCCCTGTTAGAGCTTAGAGGCGGCCTTTTGGCAGCGTCATTGCTGGATGTGCCGATTCTTCGTGCGATACCGATTTGTATCATCGGCAATATTATTCCGATTCCTTTTATCCTTTTATTTATCAAGAAGATTTTCCAGTGGATGAAGAACTTCAAGATTTTCCGAGGATTCGTTGAGAAGCTGGAAGCCCGTGCTATGAAAAAGAGTGACAGCGTGTCCAATTCCGAGTTCGTGGGATTGATGCTGTTTGTAGGTATTCCGATTCCGGGTACCGGTGCATGGACCGGTTCCTTGATTGCTGCATTGTTGGAGATGGATATTAAGAAGGCAGTTGTAGCGGAGCTTTGCGGTATTGTTATTGCAACGGTAATTATGAGCTTTGTATCATACGGACTGTTGGGTGCGATTGTACATTAAGGAGACTGACATGGATTGGGCCGGAATGATTATTAA
This sequence comes from Lachnospiraceae bacterium, assembly GCA_024690265.1. Taxonomy (GTDB): domain Bacteria; phylum Bacillota; class Clostridia; order Lachnospirales; family Lachnospiraceae; genus XBD2001. The sequence goes on from JAILCW010000013.1 coordinate 4,626, forward strand.
CCTGGTAGCGATAGCGCTGGGACTTGGAGTATACATAGGGATTATGAATTCCAAATTTGGCAAGGAACACGTAGAATACCAGTATGCTATTATGCTAGGTACGATTATCCTGGCATGTCTCTTTGGCGGATTGCTGCGTGTGCTTGGTGGGATGATAATGGGCATGTAGGAGGTGCAGCATGGCAGAAGGCAATCAGTGCGATACCTGTAACAATTTAGTATATGACGAGGAATTAGAAGAGTATGTCTGCGATATGGACATGGATGAGGACGATTATGCACGGCTGATGAGCTCTCATAAGGCGTCCTGCCCTTATTACCAGAATGGGGACGAATACCGCGTCGTGCGACATCAGATGTGATATGCAAGGCGCCTCCCGAAGTGGGCTAACGAGCGCTTGTGTATATATATTTCCCGCGAGATTGTTCTCACTCTCGGTCTCAGCGTAGCGGACACGTACAAAAATAATAAGAACGGGCCTTTGCTTCATTCTGAGCAAGACCCGTTCTTTTTATTTTTTAGTGCCGACGCTTCGACAGACTCGCTACAGAAATATATATACGCAAACACTCGGCCCACCTCGGTCGGCGCGCGCAATAGCTGGTGTCGACAGGGCGATATTCGTTGTCTGGCGGAGAAAACGGGTGAACTAGCGGTTTTCTCCGCCATCGCATTTTTACATAGTTAATCTAGTTGCCCGGTTTTGCAGGAGGCTCACTGCCATCCCCCTGCGGTCCCATACCTTCCGGCATATCGCCGCTTGGTTTATCGCCGCTTGGCTTCTCACCGTTTGGCATCTCTCCACTTGGCATATCGCCGCCAGGCATCTGGCCATCACCCATGCCGCCACCGCTGCTCTGGGTAAAGGTAACTGCCTCTCCGGTAGATGCACTACCCTCAGTGTATTCTACGCCGTTGACATAGAGTTTATGTCCGTTGAGGTTGATGCTGTCCGCATCACAAGTCAGGCTTGTAATATAGGAATCCGCGGTCAAAGTCCATGTTGCTCCATCACTTAACTCTACATATACTTCCCCATTCTCGCCATCGCTGTTGATAGCTCCGGTCAAAGTACTTCCATCCTGCAAATACAGATTTAACTTGGAAACAGAATCGACCACCATATCACCATCGATATCCTGGTTGCTTGCAGTAAGATTTACTTGGCCACCGTTGGAGTCTGAGGAACCCCATCCGGCAGATGCCGCACGCAGGAACACTCCGTCAGCGTCATTATTTACGATGTCAACATTCGTCAAATCAATGGTCGCCTGTGTGTTGGTGATGAAGAATACATCTCCATTGGCATTGGTGATGCTACCGTCATTCATGGTAAAAGAAGACGTACCGTCATCTGCATCTCCGGACATGGACTGATAGATCATCACAGCCTGATAGTAATCGGAGTTATCGCTGTTCTTGGTATTGTTATCTGCTACCACTTCACAATCATTCAGAGTAACAGAATTTTTGCCCTCAACTACTACTGCCTGAGAAGCAGTAGATTCCATGTAGGCATCATTCACTGTAATATCCGCTGTGGAATAGATAACCGGAGATCCGGTACCGGTTGTCTTATAATATCCATCGGTTACGGTAACTGTTCCGCCACCGCGATCGGAACGGATGGCTGCAGATGAATTGCCGGAGGTGTTGATGGTCAGGTTGTTGGCAATCATGGTTCCGCCACCGGTGGTCATCAAGCCACCGGAGCAATTTCCGGATGTCTCAATTACAGAGTCAGAGATGGTAACGGTTGTGCCTTCACCATAGGAAAATACGGCATTGGCATGTAAACCATCGGTCTCAATCAGCGAATCCGTAATCGTTGTATTGGCTCCATTGGTAGAGAATACGGCCGAATTGTCGCCGTAGAAATCTGCCTCGTCACCCTGATCGGAATCGCCGGTCTTGGTTACTCCGATGTTGGAGTAGGTCACGGTCTCACCATCTACTTCGATGGCGTGTTCGCTGTCAGCGGTGCTTTCATATGTTTCTAATACGGTAATATCATCTTTGGTCAAATATGTTTTGGTTTGTGTCTCGCTTTCAGCAGTTGCCTCGGTGTTGGTTGTGGTTGTCTCCTGTACGGTGCTACCACAAGCAGATAAACTTGCTGCTGCAAGTGCGCCTGCCAAACATACTGCAAAAACTTGGTTCTTCCATCTATTTTTCATCTTTTATCCTCCTTCGGTTTGCTTCGTTTTCTTGGGATGAGTATGTTATACCCTCCGAACCTAAATTGAACTTTAAATAATAAAAATTTTTAAAATCATCCCCGGATTTCCGTTTTTTCGCTTCTTGGTCGCTGTTAAGGTATAATAGAGACAGTAGTTTACGAAACTAAGTAGCTATGAGCGGTTTTTTCGGAATCCGGAGGAAGAGCCGGAAGTAACGGTGAATGAGGACTGGACCGCATACTGGGATTATGTAGGTCCGAAGAGCAGAGATGAGGTGGACTTGGACGAAGAGTCGGCCAAGCTCTATAGTGAATTCCTTGAGAACCAGGTTCCGGTAACTTATGATGCTAGTCAGGATGGTGGTAGTTATCTGCGATTATCGGATGTGCTGACACAGGGACAGAGCTACACCTTGAGTGAGATTAATCAGCTGCTAGAAGGTGCGATTGAATTCGGCGAGGATTTCCACTATGAGATTACGGATACCGCGTATATCGATTGTGGTATGGATGGCGACATTGAGATGCTTGCAACTGTAGGAGCATCTGAATTCCAGCTTCATATGGTGATTAAGAACGTAGATGGTAGCTTGAAGATTCGCTACTCAGTCGATAGCTGGAGCCGTAGCTATGCAACCTTTAAGTATACCGGTGAGATTGATGACGGTGGTTCCGGTGGAGCAACCAGTCATGTGTTTGGAACCGGATTCTTGGATGCAGATTGCAACTATCATTTCTTAGATCGTACATATGAGGAACTAATCGGCGAGTTTGGAGCACAGCTTTCAGATAAGAGTGAGCTTGGCTTGAATGAGAACTGGCTGTACTTCGAGGAGCGTGTAACCTTTGCAGAAGATAATCCGGATAATCAGTCCTACTATTACTTCTCCATCCAGGATGAGAACAGCAATCCGGTGAAAGATGACCCAAGTGACCCGGAGAATCCACATGTGAAGCTACGCCAGTACTATGAAGCTAAGGACTTGCAGTGTGCGACAGAAGAGGAACTCGAGCAGATGAAGGATTCCAAGCGCAAGGAGCTTGGTGTAAGCGATGAAATCTATCACTACGGTGAAGAATTACAACCGAAATAAGACAAGAAGAGCAACCTCCACGGTTGCTCTTTCTTATACCCGATTATCGATTGATGCGATGTAGATTCTCGCGCTCTACAACGATGAGCAACTGGTCATCGGCCTTCAGCGGCATCTCCGGGTCTAGGATTTCCCAGTGGTTGCCGGATGGACTCTTGGAAGCGATGACGTTGGCACCGTAGTTCTTGCGGACATTGAGCTGTACCATGTTTTTGCCAACCCACTTGGCCATTGGCAACATCTCAACCATGCACAAGTTCTCGTCCACCTTGAAGTAGTCCAAGAAGTTCTCAGAGGTCAGGATGCGGGCAGACTGTTCGCCACCGTTCTCCTCCGGGACGATGACCTTGGTGGCGCCGATACGCTTCAGGATAGAGGTCATACGGTCGGAAGCACTCTTGGCAACAATGAGAGGCACCTTCAGCTCTTTGGCGACAGCGACGGACATAATGCTGGCAGCAAGGTTTCCTGCCATACATACAGCGACGATGTCCATATTTTTCAGACCTAAGAGGGCAACCTCGTCCTCGTTGGTTAAGTCTGCACACACAGCAGAGGTGCAGAAATCCTTCATATCTTTGAGCTTATCCGGATTCTGGTCAACCACAAGCACGTCAGAACCCATTTCATACATGCTTTTTGCAAGGCTGCTGCCGTATTTACCCAAACCTAACACTGCAATTGTTTTCTTCATGTTAAACTCCTTATCCTACAAAGAAATCGCCCTCGGCGAATTTACATTTTCCTTCATGATGTTTCCTGCCGGCAAAAAAGATGGCCAGCGAAATCGGACCGATGCGCCCGAGATACATGGCAATGATAATAATGATGCGGCCAATGTTGTTGAGATTGCCGGTCCAGCCGCGGGAAAGACCAACGGTGGCTGAGGCACTAATGACTTCATATAGGCCGTCCTGGACACTGATTGGGTTGGTAGTGATAAGAACCAGGGTCAGAACCACAATGGTAAAAGCAGCCACAGAAACTACCGCGGTGGCTTTGCGCATGTTCTCCTCCGTTACGCGGCGGTGGAAGACGATGCATTGGTCATCCCCGCGGATGTAGGTGAAGACATTTAAAAAGGCCAGAAATATGGTAACGGTCTTAACACCTCCTGCGGTACCGATAGGGGAACCTCCGATGAACATAAGGAAATAGGACATGACACAGGATATGTCTGTCATGTTCTCCTGAGGGAAGGAACTAAATCCAGCCGTACGCAGGGTCACAGATTCAAACAAACTATTGATCATCTTGTGTGGCAAAGACATCAAACCGATGGTTCCGGGATTGCTGTATTCTGCACAGAAGAAAAATACGGCGCCGGAGGCAATCAGGGCAAAAGTAACGGATAATACAAGCTTTGTGTGCTCGTTGAAACGTGTTACAACCTGTCTTGGAGTGAAACGGTGACGGATCCCGTAGCGAATTTTCTCTGAAATATCGAACCAAACCACATAGCCAAGACCGCCCATAACAATAAGCAGGATGGTGGTGGCCAGAATCAGCGGATTGGAATGGTAATCCATGAGACTTCGCGGTCCGATAATATCGATGCCGGCATTACAAAAAGCGGAAATGGAAGTGAAAAAGGAATACCACAGGCCCCGTCCCACACCAAACTCCGGAATGAAGGAAATGGCGTAGAGGACAGTACCGGTGAGCTCTACTTTTAACACGTCCTTGAAAATACGGATTAGTAAGCGCAGGATACCCACGTCAGTATTGAGGTTTAGAGAATCCTGGAGCATTTTACGATCGCCTAGGGAGAATTTCTTTTGGGTGATGAGCATAATCATGGAAATTACCGTGATGATACCCAAGCCTCCGACCTGAATTAGGCAGAGGATTATGATGTGCCCCAAGAGGCTAAAATAGCTATAAGTGTCCACAACCACAAGTCCGGTAACGCAGGCAGATGTGGTGGCTGTAAAAAGTGCAGTTAATGGATTCGTCCATTGTCCCGAAGCAGAAGCAATGGGGAGCATCAGAAGGAGCGCCCCAAGCAGGATTGCAACCAGGAAACTTAATGGAATTAATTGTACCGAAGATATCTTATGTTTGTTCATAGGATGGATACTAGTACACTTGATGGGGAATGTAAATACCTTGTAGGTATGTTCTACAGGTATGGAAATAAGAAAAGCAACGCTACAGGGACGTTGCTTTTGTTATGCGGTAATCCCTGGGACTACATCCATAGGAACGGCGAAAAATCCGGTGAAAAAAGCTGGTATTGTCATAGCCTACGGAAAGGGCAATATCGGCGATGGGAGCGTTGGAGTGTTCTAACAGGACGCAGGCCAATTCTAAACGCTTGGTTTGCAGCAATTCCTTGAAGGTGTGGCCGGTTTCTTTTTTTAAGATGCGGCTGATGGCGGAAATATCAATGGATTCCCGCGCTGCAAAGTCCGTCAGGGTGGCATCGGTATAACAGGTATCAATATAGGAAAGGGCCTTCAGGGTCAGCTCTTGGTCAAAGGAACTGGCATTGATATGAATGCGTTCGGTATGGTTGGCAAGATTCAAAAACAGAAGGCCAATGGTGGTTTGGTTGATGATACGGTTGCCGCCTGTGGTATCCATCATGTTCCAAATGAGATTCTCCACGAGGTTCTGCACCGGCAGCAGGTCGGTTACATGGAAATACAGAAAATTGCTGTTGGCATCCTTCTTGGTGAGGCAACTGATGAGAAAATCCTGGAGTGCACTGTTTTCTGTATTCATCATGGGAAGAACCATATCGAAAAATTCCGGACGAATCATGAAGTTCACGGCGATATCGCTCTCGCTGGCCGGATAAATTTCCTGGGTGGCATGTTGATTGAGAAAAAGTAAATCTCCTTCCTCTAAAAGAATCTCCTGCCCGTCTACGATGTGGGTGGTGGAACCCTGGCACATATAGATAAACTCCACGTAGTTGTGGGTATGCTTTGGAAAATGAATGAAGCGTACGTGGGGACGCATATCAATGAGACGGCCGTTCTGCAGTACCCGGGAGGCGTCAATCACATCTTCGGATTCGGACGTATCCAGACTGTAGTACAGGGTACGGTCAATGGTATGGTTCCCTGCTAGAATGGAACGCTCTTCATCGGTAATAATACTGAGTTTCTTCAATAATTCCTGGTTCATTTGTGACCTCCGGTTTCTTGTATTGTCACATTAACACGGTTATATCATTCTTGCAAGAACGGACCTTTTTTTCTTGAAATTTCGACCTTATCTTTTCACAGATTTCACACTATCATGAGAGTAACTTGTGAAGCATATGAAGAAAGAAGAGGAAATGAACTATGACAATACAAGAACGTTTTGAAGCAGCCAAGGAACGCTACGCATCTGTTGGTGTAGATGTAGAAAAGGCCATGGAGGAGCTTGGCAAGATTCGCCTGTCCATGCATTGCTGGCAGGGAGATGATGTAGTTGGCTTTGACCAGAAGGGACCATTAAGCGGCGGTATTCAGACCACCGGCAATTACCCATACAAGGCCACCACACCGGAGGAGTTGATGCAGGATATTGATGAGGTATTCTCACTGGTGCCGGGACAGCACAAGCTGAACCTTCATGCTTGCTACGCCGTATTCGGTGACAATGAATGGGTGGACCGTGACAAGTTAGAACCAAAGCATTTTCAGGCTTGGGTTGATTTTGCCAAGAAGCATCAGATTGGTCTGGATTTTAACCCTACCATGTTCTCACATCCGATGGCAGAGCAGGCAACCTTGTCTTCTGAGGATGAGACCGTACGCAAGTTCTGGATCAATCACTGCAAGGCCTGCCTTAAAATCTCCGAGTACTTTGCAACTGAAACCGGAGTGCCATGTATGATGAACATCTGGATTCCGGACGGATTCAAGGATGTGATTCCGGATCGTATCTCTCCGCGTAAGCGCCTGAAGGATTCTCTGGATCAGATTCTTGCAACCGATTATGATCGCAGCAAAGTATACGTTGCAGTTGAGTCTAAGGTCTTTGGAATCGGCATGGAGTCTGTGACCGTTGGTTCTCAGGAGTTTTACCTAAGCTATGCGGCCAAGAACAACATTATGTGCCTCATTGATTCCGGACATTTCCATCCAACGGAGAATGTGGCAGATAAGTTATCCGCAATGCTTCTGTTCAACGACAAGATGGCATTGCACGTGACAAGACCGGTACGCTGGGATTCCGACCATGTTGTAATCTACAACGATGATGCCAAGGAAATCGCGCAGGAAATTGTTAAAAACGGTCCGGACCGTTTCTTTATCGGAATGGATTATTTCGATGCCAGCATCAACCGCGTATCTGCATGGACCAATGGTATGCGTAACTTCCTAAAGGCAATTTTGAATGCAGAGTTACAGCCGAATGAGAAGCTGTGTCGTTTACAGAATGAGCGTAACTTTACAGAGTTGATGTCCTTACAGGAACAGATGAAGATGATGCCGATTGGCGATGTTTGGGATTATTATTGCCAGAAGCAGGGCGTTCCTACAGAGGATACCTGGTTTGCGGCATGTAAAAAATATGAAGATGAAGTACTTACCAAAAGAGCGTAAGAGTACGGTGGAGGAAGAGAAGAATGAGAGTATTAGATTCTGAATTTGCAAAAGGATTTTGTCGCATGTGCGTTGACGGTTTTTATCAGGGCTGGCATGAGCGCAATGGCGGTAATTTGAGCTATCGTATCAAGGCAGAAGAAATCGAAGAGGTACGTGAAGAGTTACGTGCGGACGGCGAGTGGAAGGAAATCGGAACGAGTGTCCCGGACCTTGCGGGTGAGTATTTTATGGTAACCGGTTCCGGTAAGTATTTCCGTAATGTTGAGATTGATCCGGCTGCTAATGTCTGCATCATCCGCGTAGATGAAGCAGGAGAGAAGTATCAGATTCAGTGGGGCCTTGTGAACGGCGGAAGACCGACCTCTGAGTTGCCATCCCATTTGATGAATCTTGAAGTATGTAAGCAGCGTAATGCAGATATCCGTGTGGTATATCACTGCCATCCGGCCAACAGCATTGCATTGACTTACGTGCTTCCATTGGATGGTGAGATTTTTACCAGAGAGATTTGGGAAATGGCAACCGAGTGTCCGGTGGTATTCCCGGATGGTATCGGTGTAGTTCCGTGGATGGTTCCTGGCGGACGTGAGATTGCCGTTGCTACTTCTGAGATTATGAAGCATCAGGATGTGGCAATCTGGGCACATCACGGAATGTTTGCATGCGGTACTGATTTTGATATTACCTTTGGTTTGATGCATACCGTAGAGAAGGCTGCTGAGGTATTGGTCAAGGTGATGTCCATGACCAACCAGAAGCGCCAGACCATCCAGCCGGATGACTTCCGCGCATTGAATGGACCGTTTGGTATTTCCGTTAATGAGAAGTGCCTCTACGAGAAGCAGAGCCCGATCATCGGCCAGCGTTAAGGATGGGCTATGGTATGAAGTACTATTTGGCAGTAGACATAGGTGCTTCCTCTGGGCGACATATGCTTTCCTGGATGGAGCAGGGCAAGATTCATTACGAAGAGATTCACCGCTTTGCCAATGGCATGGATGAGGTGAACGGACGCAAGGTGTGGGATACCAGACGCTTGTTTCAAGAGATTGTATTAGGTATGAAAAAGTGCCATCAGGCCGGCAAAATTCCGGTGTCCATGGGCATTGATACCTGGGGCGTGGATTACGTTCTGTTAAATGACGCAGACGAAATCATAGCAGATACCTACGCTTATCGTGATAGACGTACCACCGGCATGGATACCCGTGTCTATGAGAAAATCTCCGAAGAGAAGCTCTATGGACGCACCGGCATCCAGAAGGCCATTTTCAATACCATCTATCAGTTGATGGCAATGAAAGTGGAACAGCCGGAGCTTTTAGCAGAAGCCGGAACCATGTTAATGATACCGGATTACCTCAATTTTTTACTCACCGGTATCAAGAAGCAGGAGTACACCAATGCAACAACAACGCAGCTGGTGAATCCTGTCACCAATGAATGGGACATGGAATTAATAGATTTACTGGGGTTCCCAAGCAAGTTGTTTGGAGAACTGTCGATGCCCGGTAGTAGGGTGGGAACACTTCGGGAGGAGGTACAGGCAGAGGTTGGATTTGATTGTACCGTCATCCTTCCCGCAACCCATGATACGGGCGCTGCTGTAATGAGCGTGCCAAACACCGGCGATCAGGTGCTATATCTCTCTTCCGGCACCTGGTCTCTGTTTGGCTGCGAACGCATGACGGCGGATTGTTCCGAGGCAGCAAGAGAAGCGAACTTTACCAACGAAGGCGGCTATGACCATCGCTATCGTTTTTTGAAAAATATAATGGGACTGTGGATGATTCAGTCTGTGAAAAAGGAACTGCCGGAGGACTATTCCTTTGCCCAGCTCTGTGAATTGGCAGAAGCAGCATCCATTGATTCTATTGTGGATGCCAATGCATCCTGCTTTTTGGCACCGGATTCCATGATTGCGGCGGTGCAGCAGGCATGTGCCAACAGTGGGCAGCAGGTACCAAAGACGCCGGGGGAGATTGCCCGCGTGATTTATCGCTCTCTGGCAACCTGTTATCAGAAGGCGGCAGTAGAGCTAGAGGCACTGACCGGAGTGCACTACGACGCAATTCACGTGGTGGGTGGCGGCTCCAACGCAGATTATCTGAATCGTTTAACCGCACAGATGACCGGCAAGGTCGTGCTGGCCGGTCCATCCGAGGCAACTGCTTTGGGTAATATCGGCGCTCAGATGATTGCCGACGGTGTATTTGCGGACCTTAAGAGCTTCCGTGGATGCGTGGCGGAATCTTTTGCACTAAAGGAATTCCGTCCATAGTTGAAACACATGTTATAATAAATGTACTTTTAAACTTTTTGAGAGTGATTGATGGAGATAATCAATGATAAGAATCGCAATCGTAGACGATGATCCCTACTATCGTCAGGTGTTAGAGAAGTACATATGTCGATACGAAGAGGAGTATGGTGAGAAGCTGCAGGTCAGGGAGTTCTCCGATGGTGCGGATATCGTGGAGAACTATCGGGCAGAGTATGACATCATCCTTATGGATATTGAGATGCCGTTTTTGGATGGCATGTCTGCGGCGGAACAGATTCGTAAATCCGATGAGGAAGTGGTTATTATCTTTCTTACCAACATGCCGCAGTATGCCATGAAGGGGTATGCGGTGGATGCATTGGATTATGTATTAAAGCCCATCAACTACTTCGCCTTTTCTGAGCGGATGAAGCGTGCTTTAGGCCGTATGCGTCGTCGTGAGAAAACCTATGTGCCAATCTCCTTCAAAGGTGGCGTACACAAGGTGGCGGTAGATGAGATTTACTATGTGGAAGTATTGGATCATGATCTGATTTTCCATACGGTGCAGGGAGACATGACTGTCCGCGGAACGATGCGCGAGACGGAAGAGAAGCTTTTGCCGGAGGGATTCTTCCGCTGTGGAAAAGGCCATTTGGTGAACCTGTATTACGTGGACAAATGCGAAGAGAATATGGTGTATGTGGAGGGAAATCCATTGCCGGTATCCCGTGCCAAGAAGAAAGAACTTCTGGATGCATTGAATAACTATATGAACGAGGTGTGCAAATGATTCGCGAACCCATACTCTCTATTAATACACCGGGCTACTATTATGGTATCGCCTACATTCTGGCAGTTGTAGTTATGGTGCTGTGCCTGCCGAAGCGTGAGCATGGCTGGTGGCGCTACCTGTTGGCCGGTGTGCTTGGCGTGGTAGTGTTGGTAACCTCGGTGGTAACCGATGGAATTGTGGAAATCTTTTTCCCGGTGATTACCTTTTATATTTTGTCCATCATTGGAACCATCGCTTTGATTAACGAGGTGTCCGGTATCATGGCGGTGTATACCGGCGTGCGTGCATTTATCATGGCAGAATTTGTTGCTGCGGTGGAATGGGGCTTTTATTATTTCTTTCGCCAGCCCTTCCATTTGCCGGCCAATTCCCTGACTCAGATGTTGTTTTTGATTGTGATCTATGGGTTGTTGTTTGGCCTCTTCTACTCCATCGAGTGCCAGGGTGCCAAGGACATCAGCGAATTGACCCTTACCATTAGGGAGTTGATCCAGGTGGTATTGATTGCTTTGATGACCTATGGATTCGGTAATTCCATGGTATTAATCGGACAGGAATTGTTTGGAACCAAGGTGCTGGTAGGATTTTTTATCATCCGTGCCCTGGTGAACCTGGCAGGTGTTACCATGCTGATTTCCTATCATCGTCAGCGGTTGGATCTGCATGCCCGCAATGAGCGGGAGAAGCTTCAGGATATGTTGCAGATGCAATATCAGAATTATGAGGTCCTACAGAAAAGCATGGAGATCGTGAACATCAAGTATCACGATTTGAAGCATCAGATCGCTCTGTTAAAAGAGGATGCTTCCCGCGCGGATGCGTTGGAATCCCTGGAGAAAATGGAGCGGGAAATCAGCATTTACGAAGCTCAGAACAAAACCGGCCACCCGGTGTTGGATACTATTTTGACGGCGAAGTCCATCTACTGCCAGAATCACTGGATTGAATTGACGGTGGTGGCAGAAGGCGAAGCCTTGTCCTTTATGGATCCCATGGACTTAAGCTCTTTGTTTGGCAATATGTTAGATAACGCCATTGAGAGCGTGGAAAAAATCGAAGAGAAGGAACGCCGGTTGATTCATTTGGCAGTCACCACCCAGCGTGGATTCGTTCGTATACGATTGGAGAACCGCTATCAGAAGAAGCCGGTGATTCTGAATGGTCGTATCGAGACCACGAAGTCCAATCGCAGTTATCATGGCTATGGAATGAAAAGTATTGAGGCTACGGTGCACAAGTACGGCGGTTCCCTCACAGTGGATGCCCATGACGGATGGTTTGAGGAACGCATCCTTTTGCCCATTCACGACTAAAAACATACGGATTACGACAAAAGGTTACCCCTTTCGCAAAAAGCATTTACAATCAATTATGTGATATGCTTTTTCGGAAGGGGTTTTTATATAATCCTTCCGATAAACAAAAAAGGAAGTATGCTATGAAAATCAGAGAGTTTGCAGTAGAACATTTGACGAAAGGATGCATTACAGACGAATCGCATCCGTTGTTTACCTATTATGTGGAAGATGACAGAGAAGGTGCACAGATTACATCTGCCATTATTAATATCAATGGCTGGAGTGCTCTTGAGGTAGAACCAACCGGTGTGCGATATCAGGGCAAGCCATTGGAACCTTTTACCACATACCATGCCACCTTGCAGGTGCGTATGGATAACGGAGATGCGGATTGTGCCACGGTAAAGTTTGAAACCGGCCGCATGGGAACCCCTTGGGTTGGCCAGTGGATTACGGATGGCAGCTACGAATTCACGGAGAAGCGTGTGTCTCCGAAGCCTATGCATTTCTTCAAGCGAATCCAGTTAACGAAGCCGGTAAGTCGGGCACGATTATATGTAACGGCCCTTGGTATTTATGAGTTTTATATTGATGGTAAAAAGCTGGGAGACCGCTATTTTGCCCCGGGATTTACCTCCTACGAGAGTACGTTGATGTACCAGACCTATGATGTAACAAATCACCTTACGGATACTCACGAGTTGTCCGCTGTGGTGGCCGGAGGATGGGCAGTTGGCTCCTTTGTTTTTACCCGTGTGAATCGTGTCAGTGGAGACCGTCAGGCCCTCCTGGCAGAGCTGCATGTTGAATACGAGGATGGAACCTCCGAGATTATTGGTTCCGGACCATCCTGGGAGGTAACGGAGGACGGTCCGTTTACCATGGTGGATTTGTACGATGGAGAAACCTATGATGCCACCAGGGAGGCTACTGTGATTAGCACCTGCCGAAAGGCTACGGTGGAGAAGCTTCGGATTCATCCAACTCTGTGGGCAGATGATGGAGCACCGGTGAAATTGCACGAGATCTTTTCACCGGTTTCCATTCAGCATGTGGGGAATGAGGATGTCTATAACTTTGGACAGAACATGGCCGGAGTGGTACGCCTTCATATCCGTCATGCCAAGGCAGGACAGCAGATTGTGGTGCGTCATGCGGAGATTCTGAATCCGGATGGATCCTTAAATACCGCCTTTTTACGTACGGCTAAGGCTACGGCGACCTACATCTGTCGCGATGGAGAGCAGGTCTATATGCCTACCATGACCTATATGGGATTCCAGTATGTGGCTATTAGTGGTATTCCCAAGGAAGATGTGACCGTCGAAGCGGTTGCCATGTATTCCGATGTGCGTCAGCAGGGAAGCTTCCGTTGTTCCAACGAAGCCATCAATCAGTTACAGCAGAATATCCTATGGGGTGCTAAATCCAATTTTGTTGATATTCCAACAGATTGCCCACAGCGTGATGAGCGTATGGGATGGACCGGTGATATCAATGTATTTTCACCGGTGGCATGCTTTAACTTTGATATGAGTCGTTTCCTGACCAAGTGGTTACGCGACATGCGCAGTGAGCAGCTGCCGACCGGCGGTATTCCAAACACCATTCCGGTACAGGGCTATGGTTTCCCGGCCACCATGCCGAAGATGGCCATTGACTGGTGGGGCGATGCCTGCGTCAGCGTGCCGTGGAATGAATATATGGCCAGAGGAGACAAGGAAATCCTCCGTGCCAACTATCCAATGATGAAAAAGTACGTAAAGGCTTGCCAGCGTTGGGCAGCGCTTTGCTCCATCGGACAGCATCGTTATATCTGGCATACGCCGGCAACCTTGCATTTTGGAGATTGGGTAGCAGCGGATGTACCAACCATGCAGCAGTGGCAGAAGCGTTCCAAGTGGACCGCCACCGCATCCTTGTTCCGTACCGCTACCATGACAGCGACCATCGCCCGGATATTAGGAGAGGATGCAGAGGCAGAGCGCCTGGAGGCATTGGCTAAAAAAGTGGCCAAGGCCTATGGGGCTATTTTTACCGATGGTCATGGAAAACTGTTGGAAGAGTTCCAGACAGCTTATGTATTGCCATTGTATCTGCAGATGTTTTCTACAGAGGAGAACCGCAAGAAGGCAGCAGAGAATCTGGCAGCCCTGGTTCAGAAGAACAACGATTGTATCGGAACCGGATTCCCGGGAACCCCATATATCCTCTTTGCACTATTGGATAATGGGCAAAAGGAAACCGCTTTCCGTATGCTTCTTAATGATAAGTGCCCATCCTGGTTGTATCAGGTAAAAACCGGTGCAACCACCATCTGGGAACGTTGGGATGGATTGGATGAGAATGGCATGTGTCCAATCGGTGACGATGGAACGGACAAGATGATTTCTTATAATCATTATGCTTCCGGTGCAGTGGGAGACTTCCTGTATCGTCGCGTGCTTGGTGTGGAGGCCATCACTCCGGGATATCGTCGCTTCCGTATGGAACCGGTGGTGGGCGGAGGAATCACCGCTGCAGAGGGTAGCGTATGTACCCCGTTTGGTCGGATACAAGCCGGCTGGAAGTTGGAGAATGAACACCTTCAGATATGCCTGTCTGTGCCGGTGGGCTGCGAATGCGAGCTGGTATTGCCGAATGGACGCAGACAGACGCTTCAGAGCGGACAGTACGAATTTACGGAATGATAACCGGATACGTCATTACAATTACCGTTCACGACAAAGGTGATTCACGGGATCATATTTTGCATAAAATAGCATCATCGAAAGATGGTGCTATTTGTACCAAAAGGAGGAAATCACATGAGGAGTGAAAAGAAGGATTTCTGGAATAGCGGATTGACCTCTTCCCTGGTGGACAAGGAAGAAATCAAAATGCCGGAAATGCTGCTGGGATATTTCATCGGACCATTTGGCGCATTGCTTTCGTCCGGTATCTTTACCAGTATGTTGCAGAAATACCTGAACGAAGTGCTTGGGTTATCCAACAGCTTCCTTACCGCGTTGCCATTGATTTCAACGGTGTTGATTGTCATTGCCAACCTGGTGGTAGGTCAGCTGATTGAGAGAACGAAAGCTATGGCAGGCAAAGCAAGACCCTGGATTTTGCTTTCTGCTTTTACACTTTCCGTTGCATCGGTACTGATGTTTATCGTTCCGGCGGAAGGTATGGCGCGAATGGTATGGATTGCCATTGCTTACAATCTGTATTATTCCGTTGCTTACCCGATTTATAACACAGCCAATTCCACCCTGGTTTCCGTGTCTACACGTAAAACCGAACAGCGTGGCGCGGTTGCTTCATTTATGAACATCGCAGGTTTGGCAGTAATGGGTGCCGGTTCAATGGTATTTCCAATTGTGGCATCCAATGTATTGAAAAATGATCAGGCTAAGTGGTTCGTGGTTATGCTTGCAGTTGCAATCTTTTCTGCATTGGCAATCTACTTACAGTATCGCTTCACCAGAGAGCGTGTAACCGAGGAAGATTTGCAGAAGAACACCACACAGACCAAGGAGCAGGTTTCCATCCACAAGCAGCTTCAGGCAGTTGCCGGAGAGAAGTGGTGGTGGATCATTATGTTGTTCTACCTGTTCTTCCAGTGGTCCGGTGCCATCAAGAATGGTTCCATGACACAGTTCTGTGAATGGGTTATTGATACCGGACTGGTTGGCAATGACTGGGGAATTGCCCAGACGATTTTGTCCATAGCAGGTGCAGTTCCAATGGCAGTGGCAGCAGTATTCGTCATTCCACTGACTAACAAGTACGGCAAAGCCCGTGTAACCGGTGTGTTCATGCTTATCGGTGCTGCCGGCGGTGTACTTGCGGGATTGTTTTCACATAACATCGTATTGGTTGGAATCGGTGTCAGCCTGAAGTGCCTTGGCTCTTCACCGGCATGCTACATGATTCTTGCAATGCTTGCAGATGTGATTGATCACATTGAGTACAAGACGGGATTGCGAACTGACGGACTGACAATGTCCATCTATTCGTCCCTGATGGTTGCAGCATCTCCAATCGGAACTTCGATTATGAACGCATTGTTGAATGTTGCAGGCTTTAATCCAAACCTGGTTTACGGAGAAGGGGCTCAATCCGTGGCTGCACAGTCAGCTCTGACGGTAAGTTATATCTGGATTGAGACCGTAGCCTATGGAATTTGTGCGATTTTAATTTTCCTGTTTACTGTTGAGAAGAATTTGAAGGCGGAACAGGATGAGATAAAAAAGAGGAAAGGGTTAATCTAAGGAGGAAAACGAACATGGGAAATCATAGAAGCAAACAGCGGTTGCTGCGCGGATTGTGCGGTGTGACAGCAACTGTTACTACCATTGCGTGCGTGGGAACCGGCATTATCAATGCCAATCGTACGGATATGGACAAATTTTTGGGGACAACCAGTACCAAGACTGTAACAGATGAATCCGAACGTGATTTGATGTACACACACAAGTCTGGTTACAAGAATACCACAGAGCTGGTACAGGCCATCGCTGATGTGGCAGAGCGTACACAGGAAGAAGGAACAGTTCTTCTTAAGAATGAGAACAACGCGTTGCCATTGTCTTCCGATGAGATGAGTAAAGTATCCCTGATGGGCTTCTCCAACTACTATCCGGTTGTTGGTGGTGAAATGGGATCCGGTGTTACCGAAAATGTGGGAACAGATGCAGATACCGTTGATTTTGTAACTGCATTGGATGCAAAGGGATTCAAGATCAATCCAACGCTGAAGGATATGTACAATGCATTGGAAGCAGACATTACAACAGAAGTTGAAAACTGGGGTATGAAGTTTAGCTATAAGCATGTAACTGCTCCTGCTACCGATGGAACATTCCGAAGCATTGAGCCATCCCAGAAGACACTGGATGCGACCAATCCAAACTGGAAAGATACCTTGAAGGATAACAATGTCATGATCGTTATGATCTCCCGTTCTGCAAGTGAGAATGGTACTTACATTCCGGGAAGTAACGGTGTGGATGCATCTCAGAAACTGAATCAGACAGATCCACTGGGACTTTCTGATGATGAAAGAGATTTGATTAACGCTGCAGTTGCTGCCAAAGAAGCCAATGGCGGTAAGGTAGTCGTTCTTTTGAATACTGCATGTGCAATGGAGGTTCAGGAGATTCAGGACAATGCCGGCGTTGATGCAATTATGAATATTGGACTTCCGGGAGGATATGGTTTCTACGGCGTATGTGATGTATTAAGCGGCGCTTCCAATCCATCCGGACATCTAGCAGATACCTATGCAGTTAAGAGTGAGAATTCACCGGCTGCTCAGAACTATGGCAACTATATGTGGACCAATGCGGATCCTGCCAATATGATCAATTCCGCTTTGGTAGAGGCAGAGGGTATCTATACCGGATACAAGTATTACGAAACCCGTTATGCTGATGCCGTTGCAGGCGCAGGCAATGCAGCTTCCGCAAAAGGCGCTTCTGATGGCCAGGCATGGGATTATGATCGTGAAGTTACCTATCCATTTGGATATGGTTTGTCTTACACCAGCTTCCAGCAGAACCTGGATAAGGTTGATGTAGATTTGAAGGCTAAGACAGTTACTGCACAGGTAACCGTTACCAATACCGGTAATGTTGCAGGTAAGGATGCAGTTCAGTTGTATGCATCTGTTCCTTATACCGAGTATGACCGCAAGAATCTGGTAGAGAAGTCTGCAATTTCCCTTTTGGATTATGCAAAGACTTCCGAACTTGCTCCTGGACAGTCTGAGACTGTAACCATTACTGCAGATGCTCAGTATCTTACTTCTTATGACAGCTCTGCAAATGGTGGAGAAGGCGGCTACATTTTAGATGACGGAACCTATTATTTCTCTGTAGGCAACGGTGCACATGAGGCAATGAAGAACGTTCTGACTGCACAGGGACAGGATGTTTCCGGTAATGCAGAGAATGTTAAGACCTGGGAGTTAGCAGCATTTGATCAGACAACATTTGCTAATTCCAAGAATGGTACCAAGGTAACCAATCAGTTGGCAGATATGGATCTGAATAAGTGGATGCCGGGTACTGTTACCTACCTTTCCCGTCAGGATTGGGAAGGCACATGGCCTAAGACTTATGAGAACCTGACAGCAACCGAAGAGATGATGTCTTATTTGGACAACGATATCTATGAGATTACAGCCAATGGAGATACCTCCAAGGTAACCTTTGGTGCAGATAACGGAATGCGTTTGGCACAGATGAAGGATGCTGCATATGATGACGAGCGTTGGAGCTCCTTGATGGATCAGCTGCAGTTAACCGATGGTATGATTCGAATTGCTTTTGGTGGTACTTCTACCAAGCCAATTGCATCCATTGGTTCTCCGGAAGCAATCCAGAACGACGGACCAAACGGTTTGTATTCCTATCCAATTGGACAGTATGCAAATACCGATGCATCAACCGGTGATCCTTGTGTAATCAGTGCTGATGACAAGAACTTTGGTTACAAGGCAGGCGTTATGCCAAATGAAACTGTAATCGCTGCAACCTTTAACAAGGACATTGCACGTGACTATGGTGCAGTTATGGGTAACTATTCCCTGTGGGCAAACCAGACCATTTACTGGGGCGCATCCGCAAATATCCATCGTGTACCATACAACTCCCGTAACCATGAGTACTACTCCGAAGATCCGATGTTGTCTGCATATATGGCAGCAAATTTCATCACCGGAAGCAAGCCATACGGATTGATTACCGCTCTTAAGCACTTTGCATTCAATGATACTGAGATTAACCGTACCGGTGTGAGTGTATTCATGACAGAGCAGAAGGCACGTGAAGGTGAATTACGTTGCTATCAGACAGCAGTAGAAGATGCCAATACCCTTGGTGTTATGACTGCTTACAACCGTGTAGGTGTTACCCAGGCCAATGCACATCGTGGATTGATGGTTAATATCCTTCGTGATGAGTGGGGATTCAAGGGCCTGATCTCTGAGGACTTCATCCAGCATCCTGGTTATGTACATCTGAAGGAAGCTGCATTGAACTACGTAACCATGACCTGTAACACCGGCGAGAGCAACATGGAAGCAGTAACCAAGGTGTTCCCATTCTGGACCGAAGAGGCTGTTGCTGCAGATGCAACCTTGTCTGCTGCAATCAAGCAGTGCATGTATTATCAGGCTTATGCTCTGGCAAACAGTAACGCTATGGACGGTTATGCTCCATCTACTCACGTAGAGAGTGTTAATACCTGGTATGACAATTTAGTAATGGGCTTGAAGGTTGTCTTCGGATTACTTACCTTACTGTTGGTAGTAGGATATGTAGTTGCAAGCAAGAAGGAACGTTAGGAGGGAATACAATGAATAAAAGAAAACTTGCAGCAGGTACTGGATGTACCGTGTTGTCAGCGATACTGGCAGTTGTAGGATTTGTTTTCTATATGATCAATGCAAATACCGCATACTTCTCTAGTATTGGAAAAAGCGGTGTGGTCATTGGAACCGTTATTGCAGCGGTGGTGTGTGATGTTTGTTATCTCGTAAGCACCAAGCGTTCCAATCCGGCATGGAGCGATGTGTTACCAATCGTGAGTATCGTTTGCCTGTGGGTAGCAACCTTGCAGTTTATTGCATCAAGAATCGCAGGTGTTGCGTCCATCATGACCTTTGAGAACAATGAACAGAATATGGCTGATTTGAAAAGTGCAATTATCGGCGTGGTAGTATTACTGGTTGCCGCAATTGTAATGATGGTTGGCAATTTCTTTGACACAAGAAAAGACGCATAAATCAAGCAGAGAGTGGCGATACATCTATCGCCGCTCTTTGTTTGTTGTTGGAAGAATGAAACGATTTGTAGGATGTATGCTTGTACTCTGCTGTCTTTTGACGGGCTGTGGAATGCAGGAAGCAAAACAGGAAACAACAGAATACTATGTGGTGTTAGAGGAAAACTTGGCCTTTGATACCCAGTCCCATGTGCAGTCTGTTGCAGCCGGAGCGGATGCAACCTTTCTCATAGAGCCTGCCAGAGGGTACGAGCTTACCGGTGTGAGGGGAGCTGCAGCCGGGGATGTGGTTTTGCATCCTCGGGCCGATGGCAAGGTGGAACTACAGGTAAAGCAGGTAAAGCGGCATCTGAATCTTGTGGTGGATGCCACGTTGCAGGAAGTGACACTGATCTGCGAACTGGGGCAGGAAAGGGAACAGCGGATTACACGCTTGCGAATCCATGAAGGAATCAATACTCCACGGCTGGAGGAAGTGGACGCCATTCCGGGGTATCGCCTCATAGGCTGGCAAACCCGGTCCGGAGAGAGTATTCCCTGTGGCAGTCGTATGAAGCCGGAGGAGGACTTCAGGCTAAAGGCTATATTGGTTCCGGAGGCTAAGGGGGAGCTTTTCTCCTATGAAGCCTCCGGAGACGGCATCAAGATTACGGGAATGAGGGCATGCAGTAACGGGGACTTTGCACAGGTCTTGTGGGAGAATCAGATGCTGCAGCTTCTGGTGGTGCCCAATCAGATTCAGGGACGCAAGGTCTTAGGTCTTGCATCGGATGCTCTGGTTGGAATTCACTGCGATGGGTTGGTTCTTCCGGAGGGATTGAGGCAAATCCAGCAGAACGCATGCAAGGATTGCAGCTTTTCCAAGGTGTTCTGCTATGACCGGATAGAACAGGCATCGGATCATGGATTTGACGGAGTAGAAGGTCTGAAGACTTTGTATGTGGAAGCGGCCATGGCTCCACGGTACAGTGGAACCTATTACGATACATTTCCGGATAAGCTGGGATATATAAAGACTCTGCGGGGACAAAAGAAGCTGGTCCTATTCTCCGGTTCTTCTACCCGGTTTGGATATGACAGCCAATTGTTGCAGGAGGCTTTTTCGGATCGAAAGGTAGTGAACATGGGAGTCTATGCCTATGCCAATGCCTATCCGGAACTTTTGTTGCTGCTATCTGCCATGGAATCCGGAGATATCCTGTTGGATGCGCCGGAGTTGGATGCAACCAAAAGCCAGTTTGCAACCAGTCATTTGTTGGAATGGCAACATTTTGCAATGTGCGAAGGCGACTATGGCATATTAGCGGCACTGGATTATCGCGAATTAGATGGGGTGTTTACTGCTTTTTGTGCCTATCAGTCCAGACGACTGGCGATGGAGGCCCGCAGCTACGATTTATGTGCCAAAGGATTTGATGAGAATGGACATCCGGTGAAGACTTCGTCCTACAATCGCCAGGGGGATTACATTTTGTATCGGCCCAATGCCACAGACGAGGAACCGATTTTTGGCCTTCCGGTGGCATATACCAAAGAGGCACTGCCTTACGAGACATTTGTAAAACCCTATAATGCAATCTGCCGTCGATTTTTAGAAGAGGGAATCCGGGTGTATGTAACCTATGCGCCCCGGAATCGGAAGGCAATCTCCGAGGAGAGTACTCCAAAAAACCGTGCCAAGTTGCAAGAATATCTGGAATCGAATCTGGAGGCAACAGTGATTTCCGATGTGGAGGATTATCTGTATGACGGTGAGTATTTTTATGAAACAGATAATCATCTAAGCAGTGAAGGGGCTATCCTTCGCACAAAACAGGTAATCGAGGATTTGAACGCACAGAATGAATGAGAAGAAGCGACCTTGGAACAATTGCATATGGATTGTAACGCTGTGCCTGACGCTACTGCTCATCACCGTTACCCTTGGAGTCGTGGTGGCCCTGCCGTCTCCCTATGAGGCAAGCTATATGGGGGCGCTACAGGAGAAAATGCAACGGTTGGAAACAACAGAAGGAAAGCGCGTCATTATCATCGGTGGAAGTGCTGCGGCATTTGGCGTAGATAGTTCCATGTTAGAAGCCTGCCTCAATGATACCATGCCTACGAAGGGTGAAATCCAGCGACCGGATGATCTGGTGGATTCCAATCGCAGATTACATGCAGAGGATACTTCCGGTGCCATATCGGATGTCCGGGTGGTAAATCTTGGCATGTATGGTGGCTTGGGGACACGGGTGATGTTAGAGTTGGCCAACCCCAAGATTCACTCCGGAGACATTGTCATCCTGATGCCGGAGATGAATGCGCAGTCTTACTCTTCCTATTTTGGCCCATCCTATTATCTACAGGGGCTGGGAGAACATCCGAAGTATTTCCTTTGCCTGTCGGATCAGGAGAAGGGGCAGGTGATCGGTACCATGCCGCAGTTTGCAGTGAAAAAATTACGAAGTCTGCAGCAGAAGTATCAGCCGGCACCAACTGAGGTATACCAGCGCAGCAGCTTCAACCAATATGGGGATGTGGATACAGTCAATGCCACCGTAAATGTGATGCCGGATGGGGTAGATACGGTAACACCGGTGGACTTCTCCAGGAAGCTTCTGGAAGGGGACTTTGTAACCTATTCCAATGCTTTTGCAAAAAAGTGGCAGAAACGGGGAGCGACAGTTTACTACGCCTACTGCCCGGTGAATGCAGCGGCGATTTCCGAGGAAGGACAGCTGCAGGATTTTCACCGACAGCTGCAGGATACCCTACAGTATCCAATCCTCGGTACGCCGGAGGAGAGTGTGTTGGATATCCAACATTTTTATGATACCAACTTCCATTTGAATCGGGATGGCAGAGCTTACTATACCTATGGTTTGCTTCGCAACCTGAAGGCTTCTGTAGGGGATAGCCGTTATACCATTAGCCCCCGGGAGTGGCTGGCACTACGGGAAGAACAGCCTGCGGAGGCGGTTCGACGCACGCTGGTATCGAAGGCGGCTTCTGAGGTAACAGATCTGGTTTGGGAAAAGACCGCCCAGGGCATTCGGATTACCGGGCTAACCTCGGAAGGCTTATCCAGACCATCCATCGATCTGCCGGAAGCCATCGATGAGGTGCCGGTGATTGCTGTTGCAGATGGCATCTTCGCCGAGGCCAAGGAGTTACAGGAAATCCATGTTCAAGTAACGTCACCGGAGCAGATGACGGTGGGACAGGGATTCTTAGATGGTACAGATGCCAAGGTATACGTGCCGGCAGCATCCCTAGAAGGCTATCAATTGAACTATTTCTGGTCGACCTATGGAGACCAATTGTATGGAGAGTAGTAGATGAATTTTGCATCCGGATATTTTCTAATATTTTTACCTGTGCTGTTGCTAGTGTTTCAGCGGGTTCCGGGGAGCTATCGCCCGTGGCTTCTACTCGTAGCAAGCTATGGATTCTACGCAGCATTTCACCCGGTGGCGGTGCTACTATTACTGGCGGTAACCCTAAGCGCCTATGTGGCAGGCAGATACGGCAGGCGTTATTCTATGGTGTATGCCATGGGAATTTTGATTCCCTTTGGCAGTTTGTTCTTTTGCAAATACTATGGATTTTTCCGGGAGAATGTTGCCGGTTGGCTGCCTTTGCCGATGCTTCAGATTCTGCTTCCAGCAGGGATTTCCTTCTATACCTTTCAGGCAGTTTCCTATGTGATTGATGTGCACAAGAGACGTATCGAACCGGAGGAAAATCTGTTGTACATGGCACTGTTTGTCTGCTTTTTTCCACAGCTGGTGGCAGGACCTATAGAACGGGCCGCAGATTTGTTGCCCCAGTTGCACCGATTGACCGAGGAGCGGCCAATGGCATGGAGGGAGCAGATTCCGCTGTTGTTGCGAGGGTATGCCAAGAAAATCCTGGTGGCAGATTATCTTGCAATCTATGTAACCCGGGTGTTTGATGCGCCGGGAGAACAGAACGGGTGGAGTGCGCTACTTGGAGCAGTGCTTTTTACCATTCAGATTTATGCGGACTTCTCCGGGTACTCGGATATTGCGGTGGCAACTGCCGGAATGTTTGGTGTAGGCTTGTCCCAAAACTTCTGCCATCCCTACCGGGCCGTGGGGATACGGGACTTCTGGAGTCGCTGGCATCGCACCCTGACCCGTTGGTTTACAGACTATGTGTATATTCCGCTGGGAGGAAACCGTCGGGGGCCGGCGCGACTGTATCTAAACCTCATGGTGGTGTTCCTGCTGAGTGGATTCTGGCATGGCGCCGCGTGGCATTTTGTGGTGTGGGGACTGTTGCATGGCGTAGCGATGTGTCTCGAACGATGTGCAAAGGCGCGAGGACTGTCCTTGCCCCGATGGTGTGGGCGCGGTCTTACCCTGGTATTTGTGGCAGCTGCCTGGGTATTTTTCCGTGCGAAAACGGTGGGAGACGCCATGACCCTGCTTCTAGCTATGGTGACGAAGTGGCAGGGCGGCATTGATCTGCAGTGGTGGGCGGTGCTCTATGGTGTGGCGGTCATCCTACTGATGGTATATCTGGACCGGGAGGAACATGAACCCTCTGCAGTGGAGAACATGGTGCTGTATTTTCTGATTTTAGGGGGCTGGCTGCATCTGTTGGCCCGGACAGGCGGGAATACGTTTTTGTATTTTCAGTTTTAGCGGCTGCTATGTTTCCCTCGGGAGGCTCAGTGAAAATGATGCAAGGCGATTCGAAAGAGTCGCCTTTTTTACTAGGGTTGAAGCGGATGCAGTGTTATAATTGTAAAGGAGGAACACCACTATGATCAAGATTTATGGAATGCCAACCTGCCCATATTGTGACTACGTGCATGAGCAGATCAAGGGCCGTGAGAATGAGTTTGAGTATATCAACATCGGTGAGAACATCCGAAATATGGGTGCTTTCACAAGACTTCGTGATACCAAC
>JAILCW010000026.1 GCA_024690265.1 Lachnospiraceae bacterium
CATTGTTCACACCCTCACCGGCTGCATCTGCTTTCATAGCTGCTTCTGCAATGATGGCTTCTTCCTTGCGTTCCTCAAAGGACTCCTCCTCGGAAGGCTCTTCTACTTCTTCCACAGTTTCTACTTCATCATTCTCAACAGAAGCATCCGCCTCTTCAGATTCTATCGTCTCAGGTGCATCTACTGTTTCCTCAACGGTCTCTGTTACAGCCACTTCTGAATCTTTCTCTGACTGAGCCGCCTCATTCTCTGCTTCAAAAGCACCATAACCGGTAACCACCCAGTCAATGGTGAAGTTCTCATAAATCAGAGTGTTCAAATCAGAACTACGATTATTTACAACAATCTCGTGATTCATATCCACTTCAACATCCATGAAGGACGCCAACTGACCTACGGTATAGAAGTTACGAGTCTCGATATCATCGCCTTCTTTGATGATATAGCTGCCCGGTTCCAAACTGCCATTCACCTCAACGAACTTCGGGCAACGAATACGCTGTCCATTAACCGTAAAGGTTACGTAGTTATTCGCAAATTCCTCCAGATTCTGAATCTGAAGCTCGGCCTGAGCCCCAACGGTAGAGTACTCCACTTCTACGGTACTGTTCGGCTCTAGTCGAGTGTTCAATCCAACAATATCACCATTCATAATAACCTTAGCTGACTCGCCCTCAAGACCACGAACCATCCGTGAGGTTCCATTAACAGTATAGTGAATCTCACGTCCACGCTGTGGGAACAACTGCTCGGTCGGAATACCGGCCTGCAATGCAGCATCCACCACCTTCATGTGACCATTATCATATAACTTCATCAACTCGCCATTGAAGCGAATCATGATAAAGTTGTTCTTGCTCTCATAGTAATTCAAGCAGATACCAATTGGGGTAACCAACAATGGGTCCTTCTTGATCTCCGGCTGTAAAAAGTCAATGTTCTGCATGACTTCCTCACCACGCAAAGCAACACGCTCATGAACAATCTCCAACTTTTCAGCCAATGTATCGGTAAAGCCATGAACTTTGCCGCCACCACCAACAACGAAGGAAGCTGCAACGGATGCATCACCGTTCAATTCCTTAATCTTGTCTGCAACGGCTGTGGTAATCTTCTCCATAACCGGGTCCGTCAAAGCCCATACTTCTTCCGCCTTCACGGTATGCTCGATGCCCATGATATCCTTGTAGGTCACTTCATCCATAACAATGGAATCCTTCTTGACCTGCTCTGCCGTAGCAAAGTCTACCAAGAATGCCTGAACAATGACTTCTGTCAATTCGTCTCCAGCATAAGGGATCATGCCGTAAGCAATAATACTGCCATCCTTGGTCAAGCAGATATCGGAGGTTCCTGCACCAACATCCACCAATGCAATGTTCAACATGCGGAAGTTCTGCGGAATTGCAACATTCATAGCCGCGATAGGCTCCAATGTCATATTGGCAACATGCAAATCTGCACGCTCAACAGCTGAGTACAAACCGTCAACAACGTCTTCCGGAAGAAATGTAACAATAATATCCTCAGCAATACGCTGTGCCTTGTGGCCTTCTAGAGAAGAAAACGGCTCGTCGTTCAAGTAATACTTCATAACGGTATAACCAACACAGTAGAACTTATACTTCTCATGTTCTGCTCCGGCAACCAACTCATTCTGAGCCTTGTCCACACCAAGTAAATCTAATGTATTCAAATCCTCGCCGGTTACAACGGTTTCTTCCGGATAGTCATACTCAATACGTGTTGTAATGGTACGGAGCACACGACCAGCGGCAGCGATGCATACATCCTTTAGATCGAATGGCAACTGTTCTTCCAGATTAGCCTTAACCTCCTTGATGGTTCCGGCAACACGTCCGATATCATGAATCTGTCCATCCAGCATCGCTCTGGTGTCATGCTCCATGGTACACTGTGCAACGACACAAAAGCCCTTATCTGTTTGATATCCAACAGTTCCTACTACATTTCTGGTTCCAATATCCAAGCCAAATACGTAATCTTCTGATTGCTGACTTTGCATGTCTTTCTCCTCTTGTTTTCCTGTATTCTCAACGGGTTCCTGCTTGCCCGCATGTCCTCTACCCAAAATCTTACGAATCTGATCTGCTGTATGCTTCTCATCTCCGTCGTTATCAATAACAACCTTGCACATGCCTCGGAAGGTATCCTCCGGCAACTGTGCCTCCATCATCTTGGTAATCTTCTCGTCGGTATATCCACGACTACTTCGCAAGCGCATCCGTCTGGTGTCTTCACTGGCATAAATGTACCACAACTCATCGCAGAGTTCATCATAATGCTCCTCAATAAGAAGCGCCGCCTCCAAGAAAAAATACTCCACTTCACCGGAATCTCTAGCCGTCTTCACCTGACGAAGCACTTCATTCTTGACTGCAGGATGCACAATGGCATTCAGCTGCTCCCGCCGATTCGGTTGCGTATAGATAAGCTTTGCTAAATCCGCGGCCTTCACGTATCCATCCTCATCGAAAACGCCATCATCTCCGAAGGATGCGCACAGTTCCTCATAACATGCGGTTCCCGGCATCATAAGATGTCTGGCCAGCTCATCAGCACGTACCACTATCGCAGAATAATTCTCTTCCAAAAAGGATAATATGAAACTCTTGCCGGCACCAACACCACCGGTTATTCCAATAAATTTCATAGTACCTCCAATAGCCGAAAATATAACATAATCCATGAAAAATTATATCAGTTCCATGGGTAAAAAGAAAGACTAACCTACCATAATTAGACCAATGGCAGGTCAGTCTCCCACTATATCTTGTATATCAATTATTTGGCATCGTACCAATTGGTTCCCTCGTGAACATCAATCTCAAGAGGAACAAGAAGCTGGGCTGCGCCACGCATCTCTTCTTCTAGAATTGCACGAACCCGCGTCAATTCTGACTCCTTGGTCTCAATGAGAAGCTCATCATGAACCTGAAGAATCAACTGTGATTCCAACCCTTCCGTAACCAAGCGGTCATGGACACGAATCATCGCAATCTTGATAATGTCTGCCGCAGTTCCCTGAATTGGGGAATTCATTGCGATACGCTCTCCAAAGCTTCGCTGCATGAAATTGCTGGCGTGAATCTCCGGAATTGGGCGCTTGCGGCCAAACAGTGTCAATGCTTCCCCTGTCTCTTTGGCACTCTCCACCAAGCCATCGATATAAGTCTTCAACTTCGGATACGCTGCATAGTAATTATCGATGTACTCCTGAGCTTCCTTACGTGTAATATTCAGATCCTGTCCCAAGCCAAAGGAACTGATTCCATAAACGATTCCGAAGTTAACTGCCTTCGCATTGCGACGCTGCAACTCTGTAACCTCCTCAAATGGAGTATGGAAAACAAGAGCCGCTGTAGAACGATGAATATCCTTATTCTGCTTGTATGCTTCAATCAGGTTCTCATCCCCGGATAAGTGTGCCAGCACACGAAGCTCAATCTGTGAATAATCCGCATCTAAGAAGACATATCCAGGCTTCGCATGAAATACCTTACGAATCAGCTTGCCCTGTTCAATACGAATCGGGATATTCTGAAGGTTCGGCTCCGTGGAGCTAAGACGTCCTGTTGCAGTCACTGTCTGCTGGAAAGTGGTATGAATGCGACCATCCGCAGCAATACACTTATCCAAACCATCTGCATATGTGGACTTTAACTTGGCCAACTGACGATAGCTTAAGATATCGGATACAATTGGGTTCTCCGGTGCTAACTTCTCTAATACATCAGCTGCGGTAGAATAACCGGTCTTCGTCTTCTTGCCACCTTGCAAACCTAATCGTTCAAAAAGGATTTCTCCTAACTGCTTGGGAGAATTGATATTAAACTCCGTACCGGCTTCTTCGTAGATGTTCTTCTCTAATCGAGCAATCTCGCCTTCCAAGGAACGACCATATTCTTTCAGGTCGCCTCTGTTACAAGAGATTCCCGCCCGCTCCATATCATAGAGACAGAATACCAATGGTAGCTCCACCTCATCATAGAGCTTGGACATACCTTGCTTCTCTAATTCTTTGCGGATTGGCTCCACAGCCTTCAATACCACATAAGCCTCATAGCAGGTATAACGTCGCATACCCTCTACATTCTCCCAGGCCTTGGCAAACTTATCCTTGGTAAATAGATCCACATAGGATGGAATCATCCAGCCCAGATAGTTCTTAGCAATCATATCTACCGGATATTCGGATGGTAACGGATCTAATAGATAAGCACCCAAGGACACATCCACATAGTTATGGTACTTCTCCGGCAATACACGAATTGGTGTATGTACACTGGACAAAGACCGTTCACCAAGGGAGAACAGATCTAACTGTCCATCTGCCGCAGTCTCCTCTTCCACTGCAAACAAAGCTTCATAGCGATTTAGAATCGACTTCACATCGCAGGCCACCAGATGTCCACCTGCAGTAAGAAGCTTGCCTAAAGAATCCAATGCAGTGCTGCGATCTGAACCTGCAAAGGCCACCATATCGCATAATACAGCCTCATCACCGTGAGCAAGCGATACTCCATAGCAAGTGGTACCTTCTGTATAGAGGCCGATACCCACATAGTCGCCGTCCTGCAGGAACTTGGTATACTTGCTAATGACATCCAATACTTCCGTAACGGTAGACACACTTGCAAAGTATTCTTCCACATCATTAGATGCCTTGCTGTCGGTATTCTCAAATCTAGATAACAGATTCTTAAACTCCCACTCTTTGCACAAAAGGTATGCCTCCGGCGTATAGAGGTCATTCAGCTTCATCGCGTCCAAATCCAACTCCACCGGTGCATTGGTCTCGATGGTAGCCAAGGTCTTGGACATCACCGCCTGCTCCCAGTACTCCTTCAGGTTGTTGGATGCACGTGGAGGCTTCACTTCATCCGCATGCTCATGAGCATTCTCAATAGAATGATACTGTGCAATGATGGCGGTAGCGGTCTTCTCTCCAATACCCGGAACGCCCGGAATATTATCCGCCGTATCACCCATCAGTGCCTTCACATCAATAAACTCCTCCGGTGTCACCTGCTTCTGCTCTAATACATCCGCAGCATAATAGTTCTCAATCTCCGTGCCCGTCTTCTTGGTCTTAGGAATAGAGATCTTGATATGGTCGGATGCTAACTGCAACATATCACGGTCTCCGGATACCAAGGTCACTTCCAATCCGGCTGCTTCTCCACGCTTCGCCAAGGTTCCAAGGACATCATCTGCCTCGAATCCTTCCACTTCGAAAATAGGCACCCCCATAGCGGTAAGCATCTGCTTCATCATCGGCACCTGTATCTTCAGTTCCGGCGCCATAGGGTTACGTGTTCCCTTGTATTCTTCAAACATCTTATGACGGAAGGTTGGTGCATGCACATCAAAAGCAACGGCAAAATACTCCGGCTTCTCCGTCTCCAAAAACTTGGTCATGATATTGATAAATCCGTATACCGCATTGGTATGAAGTCCCTGGGAATTGGTTAAATCCGGCAATCCGTAGAAAGCGCGGTTAAGAATACTATGTCCATCGATAAGTACTAATTTGCTCATATTATCATCCTATTCATAAATTCCCACCACAGGTGTTGCCCCGGGTGGGAATCAAAATTTAGATCTCTCTGGTTTCGTGCTTGAGCCACTCAGCCTCTTCCTTGGAAAGGAATGGCGCAATCTTCTCATAAACTGCCTTATGATATGCATTTAAGGTATTACGCTCTAAGTATGTTAACTTATCAACCTCAATCGCATCCAAATCAATTGGGCAGAACGTCAGGTTCTCGAACTTATAATACTGACCGTACTCGGTCTTCTGATCCTCTACGCAGAGAAGCTCGCTCTCAATACGAACACCAAGCTCATCCTCAACATACAAACCAGGCTCATCTGTTGTAATCATACCAGGCTTAAGTGGCCATACGCGCATGCGGTCGGTCATCTTCCAACGGAAGGAATTCGGTCCTTCGTGAACGTTCAGGATATGACCTACACCATGTCCGGTTCCACATCTGTAATCTAAGCCAAGATCCCACATTGGTCCACGAGCCAAAACATCTAAGTTCTGTCCGGTCACACCATCCGGGAAGTGTGCATCCAAGAGACGTACATGGGAACGAACAGTCAAGGTATATGCTTCCTTCTCGTGCTCAGTTAATGGTCCAAGTACAATGGTTCTGGTAATATCGGTAGAACCCTCCAGATAATGTCCGCCGGAATCTACCAACAAGAATCCGTGAGGTTCTAATACAGAATAGCTCTCAGGAGTTGCCTCATAGTGCATCATAGCGGCATTCGGTCCATA
>JAILCW010000044.1 GCA_024690265.1 Lachnospiraceae bacterium
GAGATGCATCAGAAGTCCGGCAACACCGTCATCCTGGTTTCTCATAGCATGGAGGACGTGGCCAACTACGTGGACCGTATTATTGTTATGAATGATGCGGTGGTTGCTTTTGATGGCACTCCG
Source organism: Lachnospiraceae bacterium (assembly GCA_024690265.1). Taxonomy (GTDB): domain Bacteria; phylum Bacillota; class Clostridia; order Lachnospirales; family Lachnospiraceae; genus XBD2001. Next base: position 124 of record JAILCW010000044.1, read on the forward strand.
AAGGAAGTCTTTGCTCACTACAAGGAGTTAGAAGCTATGGGATTGGCTGCTCCGGAAGTGACATATATTATGCAAGAGTTGCATGCGGCTGGTTATCCGGTATCTACAGATGCCACAACCATCGCAGAGGCGACAGAGGAAATATTAAAGGTTTTTAGATAATGTTACGTGATATTACACTAGGACAATATTATCCGGCGGACTCAGCGGTTCATGATATGGATCCGCGTACCAAGTTGTTTGGAACGTTAATCTATATCATTGCATTGTTTCTGTTTAATAACTTGGTGGGATGGACCATTGTAAGCCTGTTTTTGGTTTTGATGATTTGCTCCTGCCGTGTTCCGCTTTCTTATATGGTCAAGGGATTAAAAGCCATTGTGATGTTGCTTTTGATTGCTGCGATTTTTAACCTGTTTTTGACAACAGGTACACCGCTATTTACCATAGGACCCTTAACGATTAGTGATGTGGGACTTCGCAATGCGGTGATGATGACCATTCGTATGATTTACTTGATTGTTGGAACATCCATTATGACACTGACCACCACCCCGAATCAGTTGACGGATGGATTGGAACAGTCCCTGAAGTTTTTGAACAAGATCCATGTTCCGGTACATGAAATTGCCATGATGATGTCTATTGCCCTTCGTTTTATCCCGATTCTCATCGAGGAGACGGACAAGATTATGAAGGCACAGATGGCTCGTGGAGCGGATTTTGAGACCGGTGGTATTGTAAAACGTGCCAAGGCAATGGTGCCATTGTTGGTACCACTGTTTGTTTCGGCGTTCCGTCGTGCCGGAGACTTGGCACTGGCAATGGAAGCTCGTTGTTATCATGGAGGCGAGGGTCGTACCAAGATGAAGCCTCTTTGCTACCATCGTGTAGATGCGGTGGCTTATATTTTGATCATTTTGTTCCTGATTTCAGTAATTGTTTCTCGTATGTGGACCGCAGTGTCCATCTTCCATATTGGAGGTTAGTATGAGAGTGAAGCTCGTTGTGGCTTACGACGGAACGTCGTACTGTGGCTGGCAGGTGCAACCCAATGGGGTAAGTGTACAGCAGGTATTGAATGAGACGTTGTCGGAGCTGTTTGGCCAGGAGATTGCAGTGGTTGGTGCCAGTCGTACCGATGCAGGGGTCCATGCCCTTGGCAATGTTTGTGCCTTTGATGTGGACACACGGATGCCTGGGGAGAAGATTGCTTATGCCCTCAATCAGCGTTTGCCGGATGACATTGTGATTCAGGAATCTGCTGAGGCGTCGTCGGATTTTCATCCCAGGTTTTCTAAGAACGATAAGACCTACGAATATCGCATTTTGAATCGTAGATTTGCCCTTCCTACCATTCGCAATACCACGTACTTTTTCCACCACAAGCTGGACGTGGAGCGTATGCAGAAGGCTGCGGATTATTTAGTGGGAGAGCATGACTTTACCAGTTTTGCTTCCATTCATTCCCAGACGAATACTTTTGTACGTACCATCTATGAGATTTCGGTGACAAGGGATTCCGATGACATTGTTACCATTCGGGTACGAGGAAATGGTTTCCTATATAATATGGTTCGCATTATCGCCGGCACACTGATTCAGATTGGTACCGGACTCAAGGAAGTGGAAGATATGCCTCGGATCCTTGAAGGCAAGAATCGGGAATTGGCAGGACCAACGGCACCGCCGGAAGGACTTACATTAATACATATTTCTTATGACAATTAAGGACGCAAGTTCCACAAAGAACCTGCGTCTTTTTCTATATTTTCATGAATTGATTTTTCTTTCGCATTCGTGATACTTTTGTCTAAAGTATTGTATGCAATATAGAGGAGGACCCATGGAAAAATCGAAAGTATATTTTACGGATTTTCGTACCAAACTAGGTGTTAGTTTGACGGTTAAGCTACAGAAGCTGATTCGACAGGCGGGAATCGGTGATATTAACATGGATGGAAAATTCGTTGCCATTAAGATGCATTTTGGTGAGCTGGGAAATCTGGCTTATCTTCGTCCTAATTACGCCAAAGCAGTAGCGGACGTGGTAAAAGAGTTGGGTGGTATGCCATTTTTAACGGATTGTAATACTTTGTACCCGGGAAGCCGCAAGCACGCTCTCGAACATTTGGATTGTGCTAACATCAACGGATTCAATACAGTTACCACAGGCTGCCAGATCATCATTGCGGATGGATTGCGTGGTACGGATGATATTGCTGTGCCGGTACCGAACTGGGAATACTGCGAAGAAGCTTATATCGGTCGTGCCGTGATGGATGCGGATATTTTCATTTCGCTGAATCACTTTAAGGGCCATGAGCAGGCGGGCTTCGGTGGTGCAATTAAGAATATTGGTATGGGCTGCGGTAGTCGTGCCGGCAAGATGCAGCAACATAAGAGTGGACAGCCACATGTTATTGAGGAGTTGTGCCGCAACTGCCATCGTTGTGCCAAGGAGTGTGGCTCCGATGCCATTGTTTATAAGGAGGGCAAGGCATGGATTGATCCGGATTTGTGCAAGGGCTGTGGCCGCTGTATCGGCGCTTGTGCCTTCGATGCCATTGAGAATACCAATGATGATGCTCCACAGTTATTGGGCTGTCGTATGGCTGAGTATTCTGCTGCAGTGTTGAATGGCAGACCACACTTTCACATCAGTCTCATTACAGATGTATCTCCGAACTGCGATTGTCATGGTGAGAATGATGCACCGATTTTGCCGGATATCGGAATGCTGGCGTCCTTTGATCCGGTGGCACTGGATCAGGCTTGTGTTGATTTATGCCAGAAAGCAGAACCGATTCGCAACAGCCAGTTGGGTGATAATATGGCAAGTCCACATTTTCATGATCACGGAGATGTATGGCACAACAGTAATCCGAATGTATCCTGGGCAGAGACCCTAGAGCATGCCCAGAAGATTGGCGTTGGATCCAGAGACTACGAATTGGTTGTAATGAAATAGTATAGAAGGAGGACTGGTAATTTCCGTGGACTGCGGAGTTGCCAGTCTTTTTTTTGCTTTCATAGATATTGTGCGTGACTTTTTTTATCCATCGTGATATAGTGTGTATGGGTGTACTATAACAATTAATACACTTGAAGATGTGAAAAAACCTGGGAGGTTAAAGATATGGATCAAAATATCGAGAAAAAGAAGAAAAAATGGGTGCTACCGGTAGTGATTATTGTGGTAGTTGTTGCACTGCTTGCAGGCGCTATTGGATTATTAATCACAAACAAGGGCGGCACCAATGATGAGTATGACTTCTACAGTGATAGCGTGGTCATCGACGGCAACTATGACTTTGGCATGACCAATTATTATGCCGGAATTGTGGAGGCTCAGGAGACACAGGAGATTCAGAAGGATGCTTCCAAGGAAGTGGATGAGATCTTTGTGCAGGTGGGCGATGAGGTCAAGAAGGGTGATGCGTTGTTCTCTTACAAGACGGATGAGTTAAAATTAGAAATTGAAAAGGCAAAGCTTTCTTTAGAAAACTCAGCAACTTCCATTACAGAATATAACAACCAGATTACGAGTTTACAGAATCAGATTAACGGTACCAATGATAATACATTAAAGACGGAATTGCAGTTAAAAATTACGGATACGCAGAATATGATTCGTCAGGTTCAACTGGAGCAACGTACAACTCAGGCGGAGATTGAAGCAAAGCAGAAGAGCATTGAAAATGCTATTGTCAAAGCTAATATGGATGGCGTAGTTAAGACACTTTCTTTGAATTCTACCGATCAAGGACCTTATATGACAATCCTCGGTACCGGAACCTATCGTGTAAAGGGTTCTGTAGATGAGATGAACGTTGGTATGCTTAGCGAAGGAATGACAGTTTCCGTTCATTCTCGTGTAGACCAGTCCAAGACTTGGGATGGAACCATCAGCAAGATTGATACTGAGAGTGTGAACAAAGATACCAACAACAATGATTACTACGGCGATGGCGGCAGTGGAGAGTCTTCCACCAAGTATACCTTCTATGTCGACCTTGGTAATGTGGATGGTTTGCTTCTCGGACAGCACGTATACATCGAACCGATTTTTGACTACGGTGACATGGAATATACGGAAGAGGATGTTGTTGTAGAAGATGATGCCATGGTGGAAGAGTCTGAATCAACCGAAGAAGAGACTACAGAAGAATAGGAAAAGAAGGGAATCTTATGATTTTAGAATTATCTAATATTTATAAAACCTATCAGCAAGATGCCTTGGAAGTTCCTGTTTTAAAGGATGTCTCACTGTCTGTAGATAAGGGAGACTATCTTGCTATCCAGGGACCTTCCGGTTCCGGTAAATCGACGCTGATGAATATTATTGGATGTCTGGACCTACCTACATCCGGTAATTATATGCTGAATGGAACCAATGTTTTGACACAAAGCGACAATGCCTTGTCGGAGATTCGATGCCGTGAAATCGGATTTGTATTTCAAAGTTATCAGTTGCTTCCGGGGGAAACTGCGCTTCACAATGTTATGCTGCCTCTGTCATTTGCCGGCGTTCCTAGACATAAGCGCCGCGCAATTGCGGAGGAGGCGCTGAAGCGTGTTGGTTTGGGCGAGCGTATGCATTTTATGCCAAACCAATTATCCGGTGGACAGAAGCAACGTGTTGCTATAGCGCGAGCCTTGGTTAATGACCCGAATATTATCTTGGCAGACGAACCTACCGGTGCATTGGACCAGAAGTCCGGCGCTCAGGTTATGGAGCTTTTTAAAAAGCTAAATGAAGAGGGCGTTACCATTGTAATGATTACCCATGATAGTGGAATTGCTGCTCATGCGAAGACAATTAAATACATCGTAGATGGTCGAATCTATGATAGAGAGGAGGATGCACGCCATGCCATTGTTGAAGAAGAACAAAGTGCCGAAGCCACCGAAGCAGAAGAAGCATAAGGGCAAAATTGCGGCATTCATTGTGCTTGGTATAATCGTCCTCGCAGTTGTTGGGGGAAGCATTGCATACCGTTATTATGGAACCAAGGCTTATGTACAACCGATTTCTGACATTAATATGACCTGGGTGTTGAGCAACGGTTCTTCAGAGGGTGTAATTCAGGATGCGGCGACCCAGAACATCTATTGGGATGCGACAAGCAATATCAAAGAAGTTTATGTGAAAAAAGGTGATACTGTTGCGGCAGGAGACAAGCTGTTTCAATATGATACTGAAAGCCTGACGCTCCAGGTGGAGCAGGCGCAGCTAAGCTTAGACGTTGCAAAGTACAATTTGCAGGTTGCGCAACAGCAGTTGGAGAATACCGGTAAGGCAAATATTGTGCCGGATTATAATGCTCAGATGGATGAAATCAAGCGTATTGATGCAGAAAATGAAGCCGCAGAGAAGAAGGCAGCAGAAGAAGATGCATCCCGCCAGGCAACCCAAGATGCTGAATACAAGAGTCAGCACGAAATCGTGTATACCTCTGTAAAAGAGACAGAAAATGCAAATGCAGGGCAGATTACGGGCGCTTTATTATCAACGAGCGGAGAAGGCACAGTTGATAATCCGTGGGTTTGTGAGGTTGATGATAAAGCAATCATTTCCAAGGCTTCGGTGGATGCATTAATCAGTGACAACAAGTATCTGAAGCTGGTAGGAAACCGAACGAATGAAGAGGGTACTGTGGTACCATTTGAATTGGAAGTAGGTGGAAGCGCGGGCTTGCCGTTGTCGAGCGAATATCGCTTGATTGCAACCAAGGAGGAATTCGTTTTTGCGGCTGTAGAGCCTACAACAGTAAATGAGATAAAGTATCCGGAGTATGATCCTCGCGGTCTTACTGAGAATGAAAAGAAAGAACAGACGGCTTCGGATGAGGTTGGCATCAAGAAGGCAGAAAACGCGGTTAAGAGCGCGCAGATTAATTTAGACGATGCAAAGCGTCGCCTGGATGAGGCAACGGTAACAGCCAAGATCAGCGGTGTGATTTTAACCATGGGTGATTACGAGAATCCGCCACAGGACGGCAGTGCATTTATCACTGTCTCCAGCCAGAACGGTCTTGCAGTTACCGGATATGTTAGTGAGTTGCAGCTGGATTCAATGAAAGAGGGGGACGAGATTTCTATCAGTTCTTGGGAGTCTGGCACTTATGCAACAGCAACGGTTACGGAAGTATCGCAGTATCCTGCAACTAATTATCAAAGCTATAGCAATGGTAATAATAACGTATCCTGGTATCCGTACACGGCATACATTGAAAATGCGGATGGATTCAAGACCGGTGAGTACGTTCAGATTTCTAAGGTCAGCGTCGATGATACCGATGCCATTGTTTTAGAAAAAATCTATGTCCGCTCCGATGAGAAGGGCAATTACGTATTAGCAGATAATGGTAGTGGTCGATTAGAAAGACGTGATGTTACCGTAGCCAATACATCGGAAAATGAATACGTTCAGATTTTAAGTGGATTAACCACTGAAGATTTGATTGCATTCCCTTATGGAAGCAAGGGCAAAGTGGGCGTTAAGACCACAACTGAGATGTCCGTTTTTGATATGTTATTCTAGGAGGAAGCTTCGAATGATTGAAAATATTATACTTTCCATGCGAGGCATCTGGTCACACAAGCTTCGCTCCATTTTGACAATGCTGGGTGTAATCATTGGTATTGCATCTATTATTGCCATCGTATCCATTGTTCAGGGAACCAACCGCAAACTGGAAAAAAGCTTAATTGGTTCCGGCAACAATGTGGTATCGGTTAGTGTATTGCAGGAAAATTGGGAATATGACTTTTCCGGTGGTATACCAAGTGGTATCCCTGTGGTCAATGATGCATCTATCGAGAATATTAAGAACATCGAAGGTGTAGTAGATGCTTGCAAATACCACACCCGTCAGGGCTGGAATCAGGTATTCTATAAGGATGTTGGATTAAGCTATGGCAAGGTGGTTGGAATTAATCCGGGCTACCTGAATTTGGTGGAGTACCAGATCAATTCTGGCCGCGATTTTGCGGAAGAGGAATACACCAATGGCAAAAAGGTGGCAATTGTAGATGAGAGCGCCAAGGATATGCTATTCAACGGTGAGAATCCGGTGGGTGAAGCCCTGGAGATTAACGGTGAACCGTTTATCGTTGTGGGTGTTGCCAAGAATCTGAACAAGCAACAGGAAGAGTACGAGTCCATCAATGACTACTATATGAATAGTTACAGTAGTGGACAGGGACAGATTTTTATACCGGATGGAACCTGGCCAATCGTATATCAGTATGATGAGCCGGAAGCTGTAGCCATCAAGGTGGAGAATGTGAAACAGATGCAGTCGGTTGCAGCCAGCGCATCAGATGAGCTTAATATATATATTACCAACATGGATGGATACAAGTATGGTGCCAACTCCGGAGATGATACCGAGTCGTTAAAGACCTTGACCAACGCCATCCAGTTGATGCTGGTTGGTATCGCAAGCCTTTCCTTGCTGGTAGGTGGTATCGGTGTTATGAATATCATGCTGGTATCTGTTACCGAGCGTACCTCTGAGATTGGTTTGAAAAAGGCTCTGGGAGCAAAGCGCCGTGTCATTATGGCCCAGTTTTTAACAGAGTCTGCCGTTCTTACCAGCGTGGGCGGAATTCTTGGAATCATCGTGGGAATTGGTTTGGCCAAATTGATTTCTACTTTAACCGGATTGGAATTTGCTGTTAGCATTCCGTGGATATTTATTTCGGTTGCTTTTTCTATGGGAATTGGTATTCTATTTGGAGCAATGCCTGCATCCAAGGCTTCCAAATTAAACCCAATTGAGGCATTACGGCGAGATTAATTTCCTCCATTGACACACCGGGGTTCGTGTACTATAATGTAACGGCTGATGTAGTTTTGAGATAAATTACCAAAGCCCCGGTGATTTATTTTAACTATATAGAGGCGACTTCAGTATTTCGGACATTTTACTGATGAGCCAACGTAACATCAATAGAATTATAGGAGGATACAACCAGATGAACACATATATGCCAAACCCTGCTAAGGTTGAGAGAAAATGGTATGTAGTTGATGCAGAAGGACAGACTCTTGGTCGTCTTGCATCCGAAGTTGCTAAGGTATTAAGAGGAAAGAACAAGCCAATCTTCACACCTCATGAGGATTGCGGTGATTACGTAATCGTAGTTAACGCTGAGAAGATTAAGGTTTCCGGTAAGAAGTTAGATCAGAAGATTTACTATCATCACTCTGACTATGTTGGAGGAATGAAGGAGACTTCTCTTCGCGACATGATTGCTAAGCACCCAGAGCGCGTTATCGAGTTAGGTGTTAAGGGAATGCTTCCTAAGGGACCTCTTGGAAGAGAGATGTACAAGAAGTTATTCGTTTATGCTGGACCAGATCACAAGCATGAGGCTCAGAAGCCTGAAGTTCTTACATTTTAATAGGAGGTAACGACATTGGCTAAGAATTCTAATAGATATTACGGAACCGGAAGAAGAAAGTCTTCTGTTGCAAGAGTATATTTAGTACCAGGAACT
>JAILCW010000049.1 GCA_024690265.1 Lachnospiraceae bacterium
TTATTTCTGGCTGTGGCCGCTATTGTTCCTGGTATTCTTATCCATGTATGGGGATGTACGACTGCGTGTGACACGATGGAAGTGGGCGGCCTTCGCCGTGGTGGTATTGGCGGTGGCTTGTCTGTTCCGTGATATTGTTCAGAAATCCGGTGTGGATGAGATGCAGTTATTCTCCCTGTGGTACTTCTCTCACTGGCATGAGTGGGCGGCTCACAAGGAGATTATATGGGCGGTGAAAATCCTCTTGGCAGTGGTTGCCATTGTGGCCGTGCCGCTATTTGAAAAGAATCGGAAGCGATGCTTCCAGATCTTTTTTGCAGCCATTATGGTGATTTGTATTTTCAATAACATCGTGATTGGACTGTTTCATTACGACCAGTATTATCTGAGTGATGAAGAGTTTGCTGATGCCATTACGCTGGATAATTTTGTAAGAGCCAATCCGGACAAGCAGTTCCTGGTGGTGGGTACCTCTCGGTGGTTACTGCGTGGACTACGTATCACGGATACTTTCTTGTATGAGCGCAATGTTTCGACGCTGCAGGGATGGAATCTGGGTAGACCGGCCAAGGACCTGGATTGTTTGGATATTACAGATAATCGTATGCATAACTTCTTGGGAAATCTCTACGATGTGGACAAGGTTCACTACATTTTCGTGGAGCGCACCAAGATGGGCTATTCCTACCATCTGACGGGAGACAATTATATCCCGATGGACAATATGGGGCAGGAGTGGTTCGATATATATGAATTAAAAGACCCGGCAAAGATTCCTTTGCTGGAGGGAAAGACGACAGATACGGAGGTATATTATGGCAGTGGAACGTATTACCAGTTTTACTATTAATCACAATATTTTGGAGCCGGGATTCTATATTTCCAGAATCGATGGCGATATTACAACTTACGACATTCGTGTGCGCAAGCCCAATGCAGGGGATTACATGAGCAATTCTACCATGCATTCTGTGGAGCACATGTTTGCAACTTATGTGCGCAATTCTGAGATCGCAGGAGATGTAATCTATTTTGGACCTATGGGATGCCAGACGGGATTTTACCTGTTAGTGCGCAATCAGGAGCCTGTTAAGGTATTCGAGATTACCAAGCAGGTATTCAAGCAGATTGTGAACCACGACGGTGATGTATTCGGTAAGTCTGCTATCGAGTGTGGCAACTACCAGAATCTGGACATCAACGAGGCCAAGAAGGAAGCAGCTCGCGACCTGCAGATTCTTGAGAATCACACCAATATGGAATTTACTTATCCGGAATAAGGAGTTTGTTCGATGAATTTGACAATGAAGCGCTGGACGAAATGCGCGTGGATTGTGGCAGGATTGCTGGCGGTGATTATGATTGCGGCCAGTGCATTTACGGTGCCGGTGGCAGATGACTTTGCAACTTATCAGAGTGTGACCGGTTATCAGTCTTCTCTAGGTCACTTGGGACAAGCATTGCATCATTCAGGGACCTTTTATATGACCTGGCAAGGAACCTATTTTTCTTGTTTTCTTGATGCGTTATTATCACCACTGACCATTGGCGGTATGTGGTTGTTGCGCATCGAAATGATGGTGCATAGTGTGTTGGTGTTCGGTGCGATTTTCTTTTTCCTTCGTGTGTTTACGAAGGTATGTGTGCCGGAGGATGCCGGCTGGGTATTTGCTTTTGTTTATGTACTGTTTATGGTTTCTATGACCTGCTTTGCAGATTATAACCAGGTATGGTTCTGGTTCAACGCATCCTGTGTCCATAGTTTGCCAATCCTATTGATGCTGTTTTCGCTGGGATTTGTGATTCGTTATGTGGGCGATGGTAAGGTATCCAATATTGTGATTGCGGGTATCATTGCTGCTGCCGGATTGGGCGGCGTACTGGTTGCTGTTGGTGCAGCTTGCTATCTGCTGTTGATAATCGATGTGTACCTGCTGATGTCTCGTCGCAAGCTTCCGATTCCTATGATTGTACTGTCGGTGGAGTATCTGGTGTTGGCATTGGTGAATACCCTGGCTCCGGGCAACTTTGCCAGACATACAGTCATCGATAGCAGTGGCGTACATCCGATGGAAGCGTTGAAGGGTACCTTCAAGATTGTATCTGCGCATTTCCTTGGAATCCGTACCTCTTATGCCTTGTGGGCCATTGCACTGTTGTTCCTATTGATTGGTTTGTATGCCCACACCTCAAAGCAGGTGAATCGCAAGGCCTATATCACCTGTTCCATCTTGATGATAGGGGCGCCTTATGTGGCGGTGTTCCCATTGGCACTGGGTTATAGTTCCCTGGACTTGACGGTTCGTGCCTCCTTTACGGTGGATATCATGATCTATCTAACCATTTATAATCTGGCATTCCTGGCAGGGCGATATATCGATTCGGTTCGTGAGCAGGCGCCTCGTAAGCTAATTGTGGCCATGGTCGGGGTGCTCGTGGTGTTATCCCTTGGCTCCACCGGTTATACCTTGCAGAATGTGCGGGCGCTAACCATTGCAGAGGACTTGGCTTCCGGTAAGTACAGTGCTTACTATAATGATTGTCAGAAGTTATTTGAGAAGCTGGAAAATGCCGAGGGTGATGTTGTCATTCATCAGGAGGACTTCCCTGTGGCACCGGCCAATATGCGGGAGTTCTATTTGACCGGGGATCCTGCGGCTTGGGAAAATGTATCCGCAGCCACCTACTTTGGCGTGAATACTATCCGAGTAGAATAGGTCGCTTTCCTTGTGTTTTTGACCTTTGTTATTTATAATATAGTGGTATCTTGAATGAGACTAGGAGGCATGAAACATGGCAAAAGATAAAAAGCAATTTGAAATCGAAGACGGCGTTGTTGCTACCGAAGAGGTTATGGCAATCATCGCCGGATTAGCAGCGACTGAGGCTGATGGTGTGAGCAGCTTAGACGGTGGATTGACCAGCGCCAACATTGCCAAGGCCGGCATGAGCAAGCTGTCCAAGGGCATCCGTGTGGTTTCTAACGATGATGAGACCATCAGTGTGCATTTGTCACTGAATATTAATTATGGAACCGAGATTCCTTCCGTGTGCAAGAGTGCACAGGAGAAGGTGAAGAGCACCATCGAGTCTATGACCGGAATCAATGTTCGCGATGTGGATGTTCGCATCGCTTCCGTTGCTATGAGCAACTAATTTGCACCTTGAAATTGCATGAACTGACTTAGTTTTCATTAGGGGTGCTCTATCATTAGGGTGCCCCTATTTTTATAGGAGTATGAATAAATGACACGTAGAGAGATTAGAGAAGAAACCTTTAAAATGATTTTCCAGACCGAGTTCTATGACGAGGCTGAGTTGCCGGAGCAGATGACGTTGTTCTTAGGTGAGAATCCGGAGGCTTCCGACGAGGAGAAGGCCCAGATTGATGCCCGCGTCAAGGCAATCATTGAGAAGCTTCCCCAGATGGATGCCATCATCGATGAGGTTGCCGAAGGCTGGAAGACCAACCGTATGGGCAAGGTAGAGCTGGCTATCATTCGCTTGGCTACCTACGAGATCAAGGTGGAGGGCCTGGCTGAGGGTATCGCCATCAACGAGGCTGTTGAGATGGCCAAGCGTTACGGCGGTGACAACTCCGGCGCTTTCGTTAACGGTATTTTAGCAAAGGTCGTTTAATG
>JAILCW010000065.1 GCA_024690265.1 Lachnospiraceae bacterium
ATAAACCCACAATATGATGATAAAAATACTTGTGTTTTTCTTTTAATATTTCTATAATAATTTGAGAATGGTGTTTGTGCCGGAAGGGAGTATGTCATGATTTCATCCAATGCATTTTCATATATTAATGTGTTAGACAGAACTGCGGATGCCAGCTGGCTTCGTCAGACCATGATTGCTAACAATTTAGCGAATGTTGATACACCAACCTACAAGCGTCAAGATATTGAGTTCAAGAGTGTTTTGGACCATCAGTTACGACGCACAGCAATGGAGATTCAGGACAATTCGGTGGATCGAGTTGTTAAGAATATGGATCTTGCCAAGTTGAATGGAAGACAGTATACGGATTACAAGAATTTTTCTTATCGAATTGATAAGAACAACGTGGATGTTGATACGGAAAACGTTGAGCTTGCGTCCGAACAGCTGAACTATCAGACACTTACTACGGCGATTTCATCGGAATTTGGCCGCTTTGATATTGTTACTAAGTCTTAATAGGAGGAACGCGTATGGGATTGTTTCAATCTTTTGATATTTGCGCGTCAGGGATGACTGCACAACGTTTTCGTATGGATACGATTGCAGAGAATATAGCGAATGTGAATACCACCAGAACGGAAGAAGGTGGTGCTTATCGCCGCAAGATTGTTACTTTTGCGGAGAAGTCTTTGAATCCTACCTTTGCTCAGACATTAAACTATGCACAGTCCTTTAAAGGCAATGGTGTTAAGGTTATTCGTGTGAGCGAAGATTATGAAACAGATATGATTATGGAATATGATCCATCCCATCCGGATGCGGACGAGAATGGTTATGTTACTTATCCGAATGTCAATACGGTAACAGAGATGACCAACCTAATTGATTCATCTCGTGCATATCAGGCAAATGTTACTGCCTTTGATGCTATGAAATCTGCTGCACAGCAGGGCATTAGCATCGGACAGGGCTGATAATGGGAGCTAGCGTATGGATGTAACGAAGATTAATGAACTATACAAAACCACCCCGGCGACCAATAGTCGTATGCCGGTCATTGGTGGTGAGAAGAATGACTTCGGTCGTGTATTACAGGCGGCCAAGGATATGGTTAAGGAGACCAACGATCTTCAGAATACTGCTCAGATGGAGGAGATGAAGTTTGCGTTGGGTCTTGCTGACAATACCCATGATTTGATGATTGCTGAGCGTAAAGCACAGGTTGCATTAAGTTATACAGTTGCTGTTCGTGATCGATTCTTGCAGAGTTATCAAACAATCATGAACATGCAGATTTAGTTGTAAGGATAGAGGATAAGAGGTAAAGGAATGCCGGAACAAATCCAAAGAATCATCAACCGGATTGTTGAATGGTGGAAACAATTTACAAAACAACAGAAAGTACTGATTATCTCTGCGGCTGCAGTTGTTGTAGTTGCATTGTCTATTTTGGCTTTTGCGGTAACACGTCCAACCTGGATTACTATTGCTACCGCAGAGAATGCCACACAGTCTAAGACGATTCAGAGTTTGCTTGATGGCGAGAGTATTACTTATCAGGTGTCTGCAGATGGTATGACATACTCCATCCATGAAGAGGATCGTGCCAGAGCGGTTATCGCTTTGGGTTCTAATGGAATTCCTTCCGAAGGTTATTCCATCGAGGATGCTTTGGGTGGTGGTTTGGCTACTACCGAGGCAGACAAGAACAAGAAATATCAGGTTTATTTAGAAAAACAGTGGGAGAAGGATTTGGAAGGCCTTAGCATGGTTGATCATGCAGAGGTTACTTTATCCATCCCTGAATATGATGGTACGCTGATTAGCCAGAAGGAAGACACTTATGCCAGTGTTCGTTTGACATTGGGCGCTTCTATGGATACCGATCAGGCCAGTGCTATTGCTAAGTCTATTGCAACGGGTATTGGTAATAACACTACGGAGCATATTACCATTATTGATTCCAATGGTAATGTGTTGTTTTCTGGTGGAGATGAGGCAACTGCTGCCGGCATTGCGGCCAACAATCAGACGGTTAAGCGTGATGCAGAGCGCGTTGCAGCCAACAAGATTAAGTCTATCTTGGCAGGAAGCAATGATGGTTCTACGCTGTTTGATAATGTTCGAGTAGAAGCCAATCTTGTTATGGACTTCTCTGATACCGAGAGTACCGATTATCACTACTATGTTGATGAAGGCATGAGCCAGGGCTATTTGGATAGTTATTCCGAGTCTATTTCCAAGAATACCAATGGTGTTGCCGGTGTCCCTGGAACGGATTCCAATGATGATACCACCTATGTTATGCAGGATAATGCCACATCAGAGTCTTCTACCAGTGACAAGGTATATGATTATCTTCCAAGTGAGACTGTTACCACCACCAAGAATGCAGTTGGTAATGTAGACTACGAAAATTCTTCGATTTCTGTAGTTGCATACAACAATGTGGTTTACAACGAAGATACCATGAAGAAGAATGGTACCCTTGGCGATCAGACTTTTGATGAGTTCGTAGAAGCTAATAAGGATCAGGTGCGTAAAGAGGTGGATGATGATATCATCAATGCGATATCCACCGCAACGAATATTCCTGTTGCCAATATCACAGTAATTGCATACGATCAGCCGTTATTCCAGTATTCTGAAAGTGCCATTGATTTAATGGATATCCTTCAGATCGTTATTGCTGTGTTGATTCTTGCAATGCTTGGATTTGTTGTATTCCGTTCCCTCCGTGTGGAGAAGGAAGAGGAAGTTGCCGAAGAGATTTCTGTTGAGGATCTGTTAGAAGAGCAGGAACAGGAGAACTTGGAGGACATCGGATTTAGTGAGAAGTCCGAAACACGTATTTTGATTGAGAAGTTCGTAGATGAGAATCCGGAGGCCGTGGCAGCATTGTTGCGCAACTGGTTAAACGAGGACTGGGGAGGTTGACATGGCAGAGATTGATGAATTAACAGGTGTGCAAAAAGCTGCCATTCTGTTGATTACCTTAGGACCGGAGAAGTCTGCTGACATTTTTAAACACCTTAAGGAAGAAGAAATCGAAGAATTAACCTTGGAGATTGCTAATACCCGTAGTATTTCTCCACAGGTCAAAGAAGACGTTATTAATGAGTTTTATCAGGTGTGTCTGGCTCAGCAGTATATTGCGGAAGGTGGTATCGGATATGCTAAGGAATTGCTGGAAACAGCCCTTGGTACCGATGAGGCACAACGAGTTATTACCAAGTTAACTGCGTCCTTGCAGGTTCGTCCTTTTGAGTTTATTCGTAAGACGGAGCCGTCTCAGGTATTGAACTTTATTCAGGATGAGCATCCGCAGACCATTGCGATGATTTTGTCTTATTTACCGGCTGCACAGGCATCCATGATCCTTGGTGCGTTACCACCGGAGAAGCAGGCGGATGTTGCAAAGCGTATTGCTTTGATGGATCGTACGTCACCGGAAGTTATCAAAGAAGTAGAGCGTGTATTAGAGCGTAAGTTGTCTTCTTTGATCAATCAGGATTTCACCATTGCCGGTGGTGTAGATGCGGTTGTTGCTATTTTGAATGCAGTAGATCGTGGTACAGAAAAACGTATCATGGAGACTTTGGAAATCGAAGAACCGGAATTGTCCGAAGAAATCCGCAAGAAGATGTTCGTATTCGAGGATATCTTGCTTTTGGACGATCGTTCCATTCAGCGTGTATTGCGTGATGTTGAGAACAGCGACCTGGGAGTTGCTCTTAAGGGCGCCAACGAAGAAGTTCAGAATGTTATTTTCAAGAACTTGTCCTCTCGTCTTGCTTCTATGATCAAGGAAGATATGGATTACATGGGACCTGTTCGTATGAAGGATGTTGAGGAGGCTCAGCAGAAGATTGTTGGTGTTATCCGTAAGTTAGAGGATGCATCCGAGATTGTTATTTCCAGAGGTGGAGGTGACGACCTAGTTGTATAAGGTGTATAAGGGACAGGTTGTCCCGGACGATGACGAACATAAGATTAGTCTTGATTATAACGATCGTATTCAGGAACGCATTCAGGAATTTCAGCAGGTTGCGATTAAGAAGCGCGAGTCTTTTCGACAGCAGAAGATAGATGATTTTTTTGCCTCTATTGCTGTGGATGAAGAAGGTAATACCCTGTATCCTACAGATGAAGAAGGCAATGTGTTGCTTCCGCTGGATGAGGACGGAACACCTTTGGTTGTGATGGATGAGGAAGGCAATCCGGTACTGAATGAAGTGGAAGAGGCGGAAGAGGAAGCGGAAGAAGCTTTTGTGGATATGGCTGCCATTCAGCTTCAAGCAGATGAGATGCTACAAGATGCAAGAACTCAGGCGGATGCCATTATCGCTGATGCGCAGGAGCAGGCGGAAGGCCTGAAACGTCATTATGAGGAAGAGGGTAAGAAGCAAGGCTATCAGGATGGCGTTGCTCAGGCACTTAATGAATATAATGACAAAGAAAACGAACTGGAAGAATTACGCCACCAGTTAGAACAGGAATACATCGACAAAGAAAAGGCCATGGAAGCAGAATTGGTAGATGTGATTTCTGAAGTTATGGAGCGTTTTTTCCTTGTTCAGTTTGGCAACAAAAAGGATTTGCTATTGCATTTGATTGATAATGCATTGGTAAATATTGAAAACAGTCGTGAATTCCTAATTAAGGTGAATGACGAGAATTTTGATTTCTTAAACCAATATAAATCTCAGCTACAAGAAAAGGTCGGCAACGATTTGCAATTGGATATTGTTCGTGATCCGATACTGGATGTACATCAATGTCTCATTGAGACTGATGGTGGCGTATTTGATTGTAGCTTGGATGTTGAATTGGATAATTTGGTAAAGGATTTAAAATCCTTAAGTATGTAAGGGTTTTTAATCCTTTTTCTTTATCAAAGAGGATGCGGATATGATTGACCGACGGAAATACCTGTCTACGTTAAATAATTCATATTTTAATCGCCTTGGCAAGGTTACCAAGGTGGTCGGTTTAACAATTGAATCTGTAGGTCCGGATGCGAAGCTCAATGATTTATGTGAGATTATTGTTGATGATAATTTGAGTGTTATGGCAGAGGTTGTTGGTTTCTTGGATACCAGATTACAGCTGATGCCTTTTGAAACCGTTGAAGGCGTGGGCGTTGGATGCTTGGTTCGTAATACCGGTCATCCTTTGAGCATCCCTGTGGGAGATGCTCTATTAGGACATACTGTGGATGGTCTTGGCCGGCCTACGGATACGGATGAAGCGTTGGATCTTGACGCGATATATCCGGTAGATGCGGATCCGCCAGATCCGATGGATCGTGAGATTATTAGTGATGTTCTTCCCCTTGGCGTTAAGGCGGTGGATGGATTGATTACCGTTGGTAAGGGACAGCGAATTGGTATCTTCGCCGGTTCCGGAGTTGGTAAGAGTACCTTGATGGGTATGTTTGCTCGTAATACCAAGGCAGAGGTGAATGTTATTGCTTTGATTGGTGAGCGTGGACGAGAGGTGCGCGAGTTCGTAGAGCATGATTTGGGGCCGGAAGGTATGGCTCGCTCCGTGGTTGTAGTTGCAACTTCTGACAAGCCTGCGTTGATTCGTAAAAAGGCCGCAATGTCAGCAACTGCCATTGCGGAATACTTCAGAGATCAGGGCAAAGATGTGCTTTTGATGATGGATTCCCTGACCCGTTTTTCTATGGCTCAGCGTGAGATTGGTCTTGCTTCCGGAGAACCTCCGGTTACTAGAGGATATCCGCCTAGTGTATATTCTACCATGCCAAGACTATTGGAGCGTGCAGGTAATTCTGACAAGGGTTCCATTACAGGCCTTTATACGGTGCTTGTTGATGGTGATGACTTTAATGAGCCTATTACCGATACGGCCAGAAGTATTTTGGATGGCCACATTGTGTTGAATCGAAGATTGGCTCAGAAGAACCATTATCCTGCCATTGATGTATTGGCTAGCATTTCCAGAGTTATGAGCGCCATTGCCACTAGGAAGCATAAGCAACTGGCAGGGCGCATGAAGAATGTTATGGCAACCTATGCCGAGGCAGAAGATCTGATTAATATCGGTGCTTACAAGGCTGGTTCATCCAAGAACATTGATTTTGCTATTTCTAAAATTGATGCGGTGAATGATTTCCTCCTTCAGTCCACCGAGGACAAGGTAGAATTCGAAGATGTCTTGGCTACGTTAGAGTCGATTTTCCCGGAGGAACTGGGATAGTTTTTGTAATAGAATGAGAGGCTTGTATGGGTAAATTTGTATATCGAATGCAAAACATACTGGAACTCAAAGAAAAAATGGAAACCCAGGAAAAAATGGCATTTTCTATTGCTAATGCGAAACTCCTGGAGGAACAGAACAAATTACAAGAGCTCTTGTTGCATCGTGCGGAATACGAAGAGAAGTTGAAAGAGGCTTGTGAAGGCTCTATCGATGTTCGCGCCATTAATCAGATTAAGCATGGCATTGAGAGCATCAAGGTCAAGATTCGTGATCAGATGTTTGCAATTCGCCGTGCACAGAAAGAAGTGGATGTGGCACGTATGCGATTGGATGCGGTCATGAAGGATCGTAAGACTCATGAGAACTTGCGGGATCGTGCCTTTGAAGCCTTCAAGGAAGAAGAAAAACTGGCAGAGAACAAACAGATTGATGAGTTAGTAAGCTTTGTTTATGGCTCAGATGATGAAAGTTAACAGTTAGGTGGGAAACTATGGCAGACGAAACAAAAGAAGTAGAGGAGAAAAAGGAAAGCGCCCCTGCAGAACAAGAAGCGGAAGGCGGTATTGGGATGATTATTGTGGCCATACTTTTGATTTTGATTGTATGGGCTGCAATTTTTGCTCTTTTGGTTAAGATGGATGTTGGTGGCATTGGCTCATCTATCTTGTATCCCAAATTAAAGGATGTTCCTGTAATCAATAAAATTCTTCCTGAAGTACAGGAATATGCCCAGGAAGATGCTGCCTATGATTATGCAACCGTAGATGATGCGGTGAAGCGTATTAAGGAGCTGGAAGCCCAATTGGCGGCGGTTCAGGAACAAAGTGGTGCGGACACCGCGCACATTGCAGATTTGGAACAACAGGCGTCGGAACTTGCCGTTTACAAACAAAATGAGCAAGAATTTGAAGCAACGAAAGAAAAATTTTATAAAGAGGTTGTTTTTTCCGACCAAGCACCCGATATAGATGCATATAAGGAGTACTATGAGAGTATAGCACCTGAGAATGCCGAGGCGTTATATAAACAAGTGATCTCTCAACAACAAGCCAGCAAAGAAGTGGAAGATTATGCGAAGACCTATTCTTCCATGGAGCCGGAAGCTGCAGCTAAGATTTTTGACGACATGACGGATAATCTGAAGTTGGTTGCCAAGATTTTGAATGCGATGGATACAGACTCAAGAGCCAATATAATGGCCAATATGAATGTGGAAACCGCATCAGCGTTAACAAAGTTGATGGAACCTTGAGTTCTTATAGATTTCCTTGTATGTCAAGGAAGACACATCTAACCCAATCGCTACGGATGGCATCTATGGGTATTAAATCTTAGAAAGGAGGACACAAATGACAAGTGCAAATGTGTCAGATGTCCCGATTCTATTGAATTTCGGCCAGACACAGGTGCAATCCGCAGCGAAATCTGAAAATTCATCTCTTGATTTCCAGAATGTTATGTTCCAAAACGTTACAGTTTCGGACCTTCCGACAGCGTCTCCTAAGGATGAAGCTACATCGGATGTAAGTATGACAACGGATCGTTCCGCTCAGGATTATTCTACAGCAAAACGAATTCCGCAAGCAGAAGATGATAAGAGCGCATCATTGCAGGGCAAGGATATTACTACTGAGAAGAAAGCGATTGAAGAGTTTGCAAATGAGGTTTCTGAAGTTCTGAAGGAAGAACTGGATGTGACGGATGAGGAAATTGTAGCAGCCATGGAGAATCTAGGGCTTTGTTACATGGATCTGTTGAATCCCAACAACCTTACCAAGCTAGTTTCAGAATTAAGCATGGATGATTCCATTCAGTTATTGGTTACCAATACGGTAGGCAATATTTTAGACCAGGTACAGAATCTTGGCGTTGATTTATTATCAGCGGTTGAGATGACTCCGGTTGAACTGAAAGAAGTGGAATTGTTTGATGCGGGGATAGCACCGGTGGTGATGGAAGAAAATCCATTAGAAACCGTGGATATTACCAATGAGGTTTCATTGAACCAACCATCCGTTGAAGCATCGAATGTAGAAGTTGCTTCACAAAATGTGGAAATCAAAGCTTCAGAAGATGAATCAATAATTTCCGAGATTATTCCACAAAAGGCAGAGGAGACCACAACTCCTGTTACTGTTCGTTATGAAGAGGCCATGGATGAAACCAATGACTTGGCAGAGGAGCCGGAAGCTGGAATGCAGAATCTTGTTTCTAATACCGGAGAAAGCGGCCGCGAAAACAATGATTCGAAGCAGAATCTCTTTGATGGATCCAATCCTACGAATCGTACGAATCGAGAAGTGACTTCTCAAAACGTGGAAAACAGTGTAGGTCCAACATTCCAGAATACGGTTACAACCGTACAGACAGAATCCGAAGTAGTTACCACCTACACAACTACATCCATCGATACACAGGATGTCATTCAGCAGATTGTTAATAACGCCAAGGTTACCATTAGCAATCAGGTGACAAGCATGGAGATGGAATTGAATCCTGCACACCTAGGTCGAATGATCCTAAATGTAGCTGAGAATGATGGCAAGGTTACTGCACATATTACATTGCAAAACGAAGCTGTGCGTCATGCAATGGAAACACAGATGTCGGTACTTAGAGAGAATCTAAATCAGCAGGGTATCAAAGTAGAGGCAGTTGAAGTTTCTGTAGGAACTCATGAATTTGAGCGCAACTTAGAAGAAGGACAGCAGATGCAACAAGAAGCCAACGAGCGTGGGCAGGAAGCTGCCAGACAGACACGTCGCAGCAACATCAATCTGAACAACTTGGATGAACTTCAGGGATTGATGACAGAAGAGGAAGCTTTGGTTGCAAGTATGATGCGAGATGCAGGTAATTCTATTAACTTTACTGCTTAAGATAGGAGTTTATTATGGCAGAAACAAATTTAGTTCAACAAATTGTAAACGGCAAAGTGCCTGAGTCTACAACGAGTGAAACTACCAAGAATACCGCCAAAGAAACAAAGGACATGTTCCTACAGTTGTTGGTAGCGGAGATGAAGTATCAGGATCCAATGCAACCGACAGACAACTCCGAATATGTTAAGGAACTTGCAACCTTTACTCAGGTCGAGAGTATTCAGTCTATGCAGACCAACGTGACGACCCTTACAGCCAATGCGTTGACCGGTAAGTACGTTGTGTTAAATGCAGACAATGGTGGAATTGAAGGCTATGTAGATTTTGTTAAGACCGATACTTCTGGTTCTAAGGTATCCATCGATGGCAAGCTTTACCCGGCATCCGCAGTAGAGAGTGTTTTTGATGAAACCTATTACAATGCCATTACGGTTAAGAAAACACTTGCGCAAATGGTATCTGAACTTCCTGAATTAGATAAGCTAACCACTCAGGATAAGGATTATAAAAAAGTTTTGGCCTTGAATAACCTTTACAGTAATCTGGATTCTTATCAGAAGTCCATGATTTCTGCAGAAGATCAAAAGACCATCGAGAAGTATATCGATCGTATGGCGGAACTGTTAAAGGCAAAGGAAGCTTCTAGTACAGATAGTACAACAAAGGAAACAACCACTGCTGCAACAGAAACAACAGAGACAACAGAGACAACTGAAACAACTGGAGCTTAAAGGAGCTGGTTATGAATCAAAGAGTCAACGGTTTTACCTCTATTGAGCAGGTGACAAACCAATATTTGAATAAGACCAAAAGCTCTACACCAATTTCCGGTACACCGGCTTTTTCAAGTATACTAAAAAATCAACTGGAAAATGCCGATACTAATAGTGTAAAGTTTTCCAAGCATGCTTCTATGAGATTGGATGATCGTAACATTACACTTTCGAAAGAGCAGAGCTTACGCCTGGAGCAAGCAACAGCGAAGGCTAGTGAGAAGGGCATTCAGGAATCATTAGTTTTATTAGATTCCATGGCATTCATCGTTAATGTCCCATCACAGACCGTAGTGACGGCTATGAATCAGGAAGAGTCTTTGGAAAAAGTATTTACAAATATTGATGGAGCTGTAATTGCTTAAGCTGGACCTTATGGAAGCTTAGGATTGCCAACCGACAGAAGCAATCCGATTACATCTCCTTCAAATACTAGAGAATTCAGCAAGGATGCGTGAATTATCATAAAATCTCCATGGACGGAAGATATCTCTTAAACTTATTTGGAGGAACAATATTATGATGAGATCACTTTATGCTGGTGTGTCAGGATTAAAAACACATCAGACAAAAATGGATGTTATTGGTAATAACATCTCTAACGTTAATACCGTAGCATTTAAATCATCTTCAACCACATTTGCAGACATTATGTATCAGACTACACAGGGCGCTTCCGGTGCTACAGCAACTACCGGTGGTATCAACCCTACTCAGATTGGTCTTGGTACTCAGAGTGGTTCTATTAAGGTATCTATCGCTACCGCCGGTGCAGCACAGAATACCGGTAATGCATTTGATATCAAGTTAACAGATTCTAATTCCACGAATTTCTTTATTGTTAATAATGGGTCTGAGAATTTATTTACCCGTGCAGGTTCTTTCTACTTGGATGGTAATGGAAACTTGGCAATGACTTCTACCGGTTATCTTGTTATGGGATGGCAGGTTGATCAGGAAACCGGCAGCATCCGTAAGGATACGGTAACTCCCCTTCGTATTATGCAGGCATCTAACTTAACATCTGAGCCGGAAGCTACCACACAGGCAAATGTATCCGGAATTATTGATAAGAACGATACGGATGTGAACTCTGTTGCAGGAAAAGGTATGAACCTGGTATTTTATGATAATCTGGGTTACGCATATACTGCAAAGTTCGCTATGAAGTCTTTCAATGTTGATACCGGTGAGTATACCATTTCTCTGACTGGTATTTTGGATCAGGACAACGTAGATATTCTTGCTCGTGCTATCGCTGATACAGGAAATACCACAGAGCAGGTGAATGCAATCTCTGATTTGTTTGGTAAGGCTGATTCTACAGCATCCAATCCATATACATTGCAGAATCCTCCTTATTCCTGGAGTGGCGGACAGATTGTATCCCCTGCAGGATTTACAGTAGATAAGGCGACGATCGAGGCACTTGGAACCGGTATTACTCCGGATTCCACCGTTACTATGTCGAAGACGGTAAATGGAACAACTACCTCCATTACTGCTAAGATAAGCGATATTTTCGCCGGCGCTTCTAATTTCCCGACGGGTATTCAGGGCGTAAGCTTGGATGACAGTGGTAACCTGCTTGTTTCCTATACAGACACCAACTTCCCAATTAAATTCAATGTTAACGATGGTACCTTCAACAACATTAATGGTGAGGGCTCAACCGTTACTTTGAATGCTTCTTTGCTAGGGGATCAGTTCCGTGACATTACCCTTGATTTCTCCAAGGCATTGAACTACAACAACGGTGGTAGTTCAACCATCGGTGTTGAGCGTGGTACCGTAGCTGATTCTAGTGATGGAGCTGGCAAGAAGTTAGGAGCTATGACCGGCGTTTCTATCGATAAGACCGGTAAGATCTTCGGTTCTTACGACAATGGTAATACCATTCTTTTAGGACAGATTGCAGTTGCTCAGTTTGCAAATGCATCCGGTTTGGAAGCACTTGGTGATAATGTATTTACAAGTACATTGAACTCCGGTGATTTCGATGGAATTGGTGTAGAGGTTTCTGCAGACGGTGGTAAGATGAGTAGCGGCCAGTTGGAAATGTCCAACGTTGACCTTTCTACCGAGTTTACCGAGATGATTACTACACAGCGTGGCTTCCAGGCAAACTCTAGAATTATTACAGTATCCGATACCTTGTTGGAAGAGTTGACTAACCTGAAGAGATAATTTTGATATGATATAAAAATGATTAGAAGTAGGAGTTCATACGGAACTCCTACTTCTTGTGGTTAGACAGATGTATCATAAAACGCCAAAAATCTTTTATTTATTTGGCTTTCCGAGGGAAAAGTTTTCAAAAGTCGGTAGACAAGATATACAAAATCTAGTAGAATGAAACTAAATTATTAGGTAAATTGCGTCCAATCGGCGTATTTTAGGAGAACACCTCATTTTTCTAAGGAGACAGGAGGATATTTCGTTTTGGATATAGCATATTTAGGCGGTATAGTAGCCGGTGTAATCATGGTTATCTTCGGAATTGTATCTTCCGGTGGTGTTGCAGCACTTGGTAACTTCGTCGATGTTCCATCCATCATCATTACCATCGGTGGTTCCTTGACCTCCGTTATGGCATCTAACAAGATGAAGGACTTTACCGGAGGTTTTGGCGGTATTGGACTCGCTATGAAGGAACCTGAGGGAACAGATCCTACCACCGTTATTAAGAGCGTTATCGATATGGCGAACGTTGCCCGTAAGGAAGGTCTTCTTGCCTTGGAGGAATCTGCCAACAGTATTGAAGACCAGTTTCTGAAGAAGGGCATAATGTTGGTTGTCGATGGTACCGATGCTGACTTGGTACGTGCCATCTTAGAGACTGATATTGATTCCATGGAGGCGCGTCACAAGGTGAAGAAGCACTTCTGGGAGAAGTGGGGTGAGATGGGACCTGCATGGGGAATGATTGGTACCCTGATTGGTCTGGTTAACATGTTAAAGAACCTTTCCGATTTCTCAACCATCGGACCGAACATGGCGGTTGCTTTGCTTACCACATTGTACGGTTCCCTTATTGCAAACTGGCTTTGTGCACCTACAGCTGAGAAGTTGTCAGTAGATAATGATTTGGAAGTTACATACAAGACCATTGCTGTAGAAGGACTTTTGTCTATTCAGGCTGGTGAGAACCCTCATGTTATCGAGGAGAAGCTTAAGACTTTCCTGCCTCCTGCACAGCGTGATGCTCTTGGCGGTGAAGAGGGCGGAGGTGAAGGCTGATGGCTAAGAAACCAAAGCAAGAAGACGCACCTGCCGGCTCTCCGGCGTGGATGGCGACTTTCTCTGACCTGATGAATTTGCTGCTGTGTTTCTTTGTATTGCTGTTTTCTATGTCTTCGGTAGATGCAGCCAAGTACGAGATGGTAGCAGCTTCCTTATCAGCAGCATTTAGTATTTTTACACCTACCGGAGCGACAATTGTTGATGGACAGTTGATTGGTTCCGGCATTAGTCAGTTACCGGATATTGCCAATTATTTTGGTGAATCTCTCAGTAATGGCGAGGGCTCCGAGGGCGGTAAGAGTACACCAGCTGGCGAGACAGATAATAACAACAATGGTGGCAATACTTCAGCGACTGATAATATGAATGCCGGCAACCAGGTATTGAATCCCAATGCCGGTGAAGGCCAGAATGGAGACACTCAGGGCGGTCAGTCCACAGAAGGTGCCGAGCAGGGCGCACAGAATGTTCAGAGTGAACAGAGCGCCAAGGAGCTTTTGGAACAGAAAGCATTATCTGAGAGCGAGAAAATGGCTCAAAAGATTGAAGAACAAGCTTCGGCTTATGGTATTCAAGACCAGATTGAAGTGGATTTCAACGGCCAGTATGTTCGTATTACCTTAAGCGGTGCATTGTTATTTGATTCTGCCGAAGCATCTCTTCGAAGTGAAGCAATTCCTTTGGTTGAGCGAATCGGCAAGATTTTAAATAATTATCGTGACAATATGATTGAAGTCGAAGGACATGCGGATAATGTTCCTATTTCGTCTTCAAAATATGAGAGCAACGAAGTGTTGTCTATGTATCGTGCGATGAATGTGGCGAACCAGTTGCGCAATACTGCAGATGTGGATCCGTCCCACATATACTCCTCCGGTCGTGGCGACTATGAACCGATTGCTGATAATTCTACAGCAGAGGGTCGGGCTAGAAACCGACGTGTAGAGATTAAGATTTATAATTCGTACAATTCCAATAATCTTGAGTAGTGCGAGAGAGGTAGATCATGAAGAAGAATTTATTAACCATTATTACGTTTGCTTTGGTTCTGGTAAATATTGTACTTACTGCCATACTTACCATAACAATCATGCCGGAAGTAAAGAAAGTCAATGAGTTGATTACAACGATTTGTGATGCGATTGACTTGGATCTTCAGGCTGCTACCGGTGCAGAGTCCACAGAGAGTGTATCCTTAGAGAACATTGATGTATATGCTGTGGCTGATCAGATTATGGTTAATCTGAAGCAAGGTGCAGATGGCAAGTCCTATGTAATGGTTATTACCATGTCATTAAATATCAACAAGAACAATGCGAATTATGAAACCTATGGTACCAATATGGATACCTACGCAGAGTTAATTAAGTCCACTGTTACCAAGGTTGTTTCTAAGCATACAGTTGAGGAGTGCAAGGCTGATCAGGAAGCACTTCAGCGCGAGATTAAGAATGAACTGAATGCTCAGTTTGGTAATGGATTTATTGTAAGCGTAGGCTTCTCACAGGTTCTTTACTCTGAACAGTAATGAACGAGATACTAAGTAACAAAGGTGGTGAGATCTCATGAGTGATGTCCTTTCTCAAAGTGAGATAGATAATCTACTTGCTGCTTTAAGTAGCGGTGAGGTAGACGCCGAAGAAATGAAAAAAGAAGGCGAGAAGCAATCCGTCAAGGATTATGACTTTGCCCGACCATCAAAGTTTTCCAAGGAACACCTTCGTACCTTAGAGATTATTTTCGAACATTACGGTCGATTACTTTCTACGAACCTTCCGGTATTCCTACGTAAGAATATCCAGGTAGAGGTAATGAACTCCGAGGCTGTTACCTACATGGAGTTCTCCAACGCTTTATCGAATCCTGTTCTTTTGGGAATTATTGATTTTGCTCCATTAAAGGGCAATATTATCATGGAGATGGCAACCAAGATTGGTTATACCATCGTTGACCGCATGTTGGGTGGTGAGGGAGAACCTCTCGAAAAGATTCGTGATTTCTCCGAGATTGAGATGATTATCATCGAACGTGTCATGAATACGTGCGTGGAACTTTTGCGTGAGCCTTGGCTGAATGTATTGGATGTAATGCCTCGATTAGAGCGTATTGAGACCAATTCACAGTTTGCTCAGATTATTTCTCCTTCGGAAATGATTGCAATTGTTACGATTAATATTAAAATAGGAGATGTGGAGGGACTGATTAATGTGTGCCTCCCATATCTTACCTTAGAGCCTGTTATGGATAAGTTGAATACCAAGTTCTGGTATTCGTCCCAGCAGGATGTCGCTGAGGAGTCCTTCAGCGATGATATTGAACGTTTGATTTCTAAGGCAGCGGTTCCTGTAACTGCAGTTCTTGGTAATAGTTCAATCAATGTCAGCGATTTTGCGGCATTGCAAATTGGTGATATCATCCGTTTGGACCGTAAGGTTGATGATGAGTTAGAGATTTATGTCGGTGATATCAAGAAGTTCACTGCACTGCCCGGTGCATCGGGTAAGAACTATGCGGTGCGCGTAACTACAATATTGAGGGAGGAGCAAGAAGATGGGTGACACCACACTGTCACAGGAAGAAATCAATGCATTATTTAATGATGCGGCGGCTGCCCAGGGAGCTCCAGCTGGTGACGACTTAACTGAACTTGAAAAAGACACCATTGGAGAAGTTGCCAATATCTCAATGGGTACAGCAGCAACCACATTGTTCTCTTTGGTGAACAAAAAGGTAGAGATTTCCACTCCTGTGGTTTCTGTTTCTACCTGGTCTGAGATTTCAGATCAATACGAAAGGCCTTGTGTTATGGTCAAGATTGGCTACACCAAGGGCTTGAATGGTACCAATGTATTAGTTCTCAAGGAAAACGACGTCAAAATCATTACCGATCTTATGATGGGTGGTGACGGCTCCAATACAGATGGAGAGATTGGCGAATTACATTTGTCAGCTATTAGTGAAGCAATGAATCAGATGATGGGTTCTTCTGCGACTTCACTTTCGTCTATGCTGAACAAGATGGTTGATATCAGTCCGCCTCAGTCAGATTTGATTGATATGTCAGAATCCCTTGATGGAGCAGAAGTTGATGACTTCTTACGTGGTCGTTTCATCAAAATTGAATTTAAGCTCTTGATTGGAGATTTAATTGATAGTAAAATTATGCAGTTGTATCCAATCGAACTTGCAAAGGAAATGTGTGGCGATATTACCACCAACATGGAAGGCGATGCAAGTTCCACTTTGGATGAGGCACCTGCAGCACCCGCTCCTGAGGCGGCACCTGTACCAGCAGCACCAGCTCCAGAAGCAACTGCGGCACCGCAGATGGCTCCACAAGGTATGCCGCAGATGGCTCCACAACCTATGATGGCGCCGCCACCACAACAGCAGTACAATGTACAGCAAGCTCAATTCACTTCTTTTACACCTGGATATGTTCCGACATTTTCAGCGGAAAACATCGATTTAATTATGGATGTACCGCTTGAGGTTACTGTAGAATTGGGTAGAACTCATAAATCTATTCATGATATACTTGATTTTGCACCCGGAACCATTATAGAATTAAATAAGATAGCGGGTGAGCCAATTGATGTTTTGGTAAATGGCAAGTTCGTTGCCAAAGGCGAAGTAGTAGTTATTGAAGAAGCTTTTGGTATCCGTATTACGGAAATCATGAAATAACAACACTAAGAGGAGATGAAAAGATGGCAAAGAATATTTTGATTTGTGATGATGCAGCTTTTATGAGAATGATGATTAAGGATATCCTCACAAAGAATGGCTACAATGTTGTAGGCGAAGCCGAGAATGGTGTTAAGGCTATCGAGGCATATTCTGAATGCAATCCAGATCTTGTTTTGATGGATATTACCATGCCAGAGATGGATGGTATTGGAGCTCTTAAGGGCATCCGTGAGAAGGATCCAAACGCAAGCGTAATTATGTGTTCTGCAATGGGTCAGCAGGCAATGGTTATTGAAGCAATTCAGTCCGGCGCCAAGGATTTCATTGTTAAGCCTTTCCAGGCTGAGCGTGTATTAGAGGCAGTTAAGAAAGTTATAGGCTAATGCTATGTTACTAACTTCAACAGGAGAGAACGTGATTGAATTCATAATCGTTCTTATTATCTTTGTGGGAGTATTAGCACTGACTTATTACGCAACTCGGTTTATTGCCAATTACCAGAAGGCACATATCTACAACAAGAACATCGAGATTATAGAGACTGCACGTATTGCTAACAACAAGTATGTTCAGGTGATTCGTGTAGGCAAAGATTATTTTGTTGTAGGTGTCGGCAAGGATGAAGTTGCGCCAATTGGTCAGGTGAAGGGAGAGGATTTGGACTTATCAAGAGATTTGGATCCTGTTCCTGATGTAGCCAATTTTTCTAAGAATTTTAAGTCATTCTTGGATTCCTTCCGCAATGACAAATCGAATTCAAATCAGTAGGCAGTTGCGATGAAGGGATTTCAGAGATTCTATTGTAAAATCAGTATAATATTTGCGTGTATTACGCTAGCGATTTCACTGGCTCTGGTATTCGTACCAGAGACAGTTTTTGCTACGGAATCAACACCGACAGCCAGTGAGTATAGCAGGGATTATGGTGCTACGGACAATGCGCCGAATGCAACGGATTCCACACCATCTACCGGAAGAGGGTTTACTCTTTCCTTTGATGGTGAAACCGGTACATTATCATCTACCGTTCAGATTTTACTTGTACTTACGGTAATAGCTCTGGCGCCATCGATTTTAGTGATGCTCACGTCCTTTACGAGAGTCATTATTGTGTTGCATTTCGTTCGTGTGGCGGTTGGTACGCAGACTTCTCCGCCAAATCAAGTTCTTATCGGTTTGGCACTTTTTTTGACCATTTTTATTATGTGGCCGACCTTTGCACAGATTAATGAGAATGCATTGAAACCTTTGGATGAGGGTACGATAACCCAGGAACAGGCTTTGGATGAGATTGAGAAGCCTTTGCGTCAGTTCATGTATGGGCAGACTCAGGCCAAGGATTTGAATCTATTCTGTGAAATTGCTGAGGTTTCTTATGAAGACTATGATGATGTTCCGTTTTACGTTATTGTTCCGAGCTTTATCATAAGTGAGTTACGTACGGCATTTATCATTGGATTCCTCATTTATATTCCATTTATTGTAATCGATATGGTTGTGGCATCGGTACTTATGTCCATGGGTATGATGATGCTCCCGCCTACAACGATTTCCTTACCGTTTAAGATATTACTCTTTGTATTGGCGGATGGATGGAATCTGGTTATCGTTAATCTTGTTAAGACGTTCTATTAGTAGGAGGGTTTCTTATGACAGAAGGACAAGTCTTAGACATCATGCGAGATGCATTTTATACTATTATTATTTGCGCAGCTCCGCCACTATTGATTTCTTTGGTTGTTGGTTTGACGGTAAGTATTTTTCAGACCATTACCTCTATTCAGGAGCAAACCTTAACTTTTGTCCCTAAGATTGTTGCGATTTTTGTTTCACTTATCGTATTCGGATCTTTTATTATGAATCATATTTTGGAATTTATGACGCGCCTATGGGGAAACTTTGGCGTCTATTTAGGATAGCAGATGGTAGACATTACGTTTAATCTTATCTATTTTGAATATTTCCTTTTGATTTTGGTGCGCATCGCAACTTTTATGTTCGTTGCGCCCTTTTTTAATCAGCAAGGCGTTCCGGCTATGAGCAAGATTGGCATTGCTTCGATAGTCTCTATTTTGGTGCTTTATATTATGCATCCAACGGAAGAGATGTATACTTCTGCCATTGGTTTTGGTATTCATATTGTGTCAGAAGCAACAGTGGGGTTGCTTCTGGGATTTGCTGCGTATATTGCCAGTACCATTGTTGTGTTTGCCGGTAACCTGATTGATATGGATATAGGATTTTCCATGGTTACGGAATTTGACCCAAGTCAGCGTATGCAGGTCACTATCACCGGTAGCATTTACAATTATTTTATGCTGATGTTTTTGGTGATTTATAATTTTCACCATTATCTCATTCGTGCCATCTACGATTCCTTTATTTTGATACCTCTTGGTGGCGTGAAGTTGGAACGCGATGTGCTATTGCAGAGCATGACCAATGCGATGGTGGACTATTTCCTTATTGCATTTCGTATTATGCTACCTGTATTTGCGACGCTTTTGATTATCAACTGTGTCCTTGGCATTATGGCCAAGGTTGCTCCACAGATGAACATGTTTGCAGTGGGTATTCAGATTAAGTTGTTGGCTGGATTGGCGGCACTTCTGTTGGTATCGTTTTTATATCCTGAAGTTGTTCATATGATTGAAAACGAAATGAAGGCGAACATCCAAAATATTTCGGAAGGAATGTTTTAGCTATGGATGATTCGAAGATGTTTTTGTTGGAATATAATCTGCAATTCTTTGCAGATGAGAAGACTGAACCTGCAACAGCTAAGAAGATTCAAGATACCCGTAAAAAGGGACAAGTTGGTAAGAGCCAGGAGTTTGCTTTTGGCGTTGAATTGTTTTTTATGTTCCTTTGGATTAAGTTGTTTTCCGGGTTCATGGGCGAACGTTTTGTTGGTGTGTTTCAGTGGGTATATGGTGAGTCTATTGTGGAGTTTTCCTCTCATCAGGCCCATGGGGTATCTATGGATAGTTTGATGGCCTTGTTTGTGAATGTCATTCTCCAGATGCTGATTATTTGCACGCCGTTCTTCATCGGCGGCTTCGTCGTTGCGGCGCTTAGTACCGGCTTGCAGTTTCAGTTCAAGATTAGTTTTGAACCCATGAAGCCCAAGCTGGACAAGTTTAACCCAATCAATGGTTTGAAACGTATTTTTTTCTCGAAAGAGGCGATTTTTAATCTTTTTTTGTCCATTGCCAAGATTTTTATGATCGCATACATTGCGTTTATTAGCTTGCGGGATCATGTGAATGATTTGTTTATCCTTTACGAAATGGATTTGTTCCGTGCGATTACATTGATTGGTGATTTGGTTGTTAGTACCGGCCTTAAGATTTCGGCGGTTTATATGGTGATTGGTATTGCAGATTTGATTTTCCGTAAGTGGAAGTTCAAGGAAGATATCAAGATGTCCAAACAGGAAGTTAAGGATGAGTACAAGGACGCAGAAGGAGATCCTCAGATCAAAGGTCAGCAGCGTCAGCGTATGAGAGAAGCGTCCCAGCGCCGTATGATGGCATCTGTGCCTCAGGCGGACGTTGTCATTACTAACCCGACCCACTTGGCGGTGGCTATTAAGTATGACGCCGAGGAAGCCAATGCGCCAATCGTGGTTGCTAAGGGTGAAGAGTATCTGGCCCAAAAAATCAAGGATACTGCCCGTGAAAACGGCGTTTCTATTGTTGAAAACAAGCCTCTTGCCAGAAGCTTGTATGCAACAGTAGATATTGGCCAAGAAATCCCGCCAGAGTTGTATCAAGCGGTTGCAGAGGTTCTCGCTGTCATTTATAATAATAGATAGTATATCTTGTGTTAGTTTGGATTTTTATATGTATATTTTGTGTTTTTGTCATAAAAGGAAGGAGGAACAGACGTGGATGTAACTAGTGGTATTAAAACATCCGATGTTGGCGTTGCCGGCTATATTCTGGCTGCAATCGTATTTTTGATTGTTCCAATTCCTTCCGTCCTTTTGGATATGTTGTTGGCCTTTAATATTTCCATTGCATTGATTATTATGATTCGATGCTTGTATACCCAGGAAATATTGGAGATGTCTAACTTCCCAACAATTCTGTTGTTTACTACGATATTCCGTATTTCATTGAACGTATCATCTACACGTTTGATTCTGACTACTGGTAATCCTGGTAATGTCGTTACGACCTTTGGTTCTTTCGTTGGTGGTGGTGACTTGATCGTTGGTGCAATTATTTTCATTATCTTGTTGATTGTACAGTTCGTTGTAATCAACAAGGGTTCTGAACGAGTTGCTGAGGTTACCGCTCGATTTACCTTGGATGCTATGCCTGGTAAGCAGATGGCGATTGATGCGGATTTGAATACCGGTGCTATTACGGATGAAGAGGCTAAAGGCCGTCGTGAAAAGCTTCAGAATGAGGCAAGCTTCTTCGGTAGCATGGACGGTGCTACGAAGTATGTTAAGGGAGATGCGGCTGCTGGCTTAATTATTACATTTATTAACCTCATCGGTGGTATCGTCATGGGTGTTACCCGCGGTGGTATGGGAGCAACAGATGCGCTGAATCAATATGGTATTTTGACCATTGGTGATGGACTGGTTTCCCAGATTCCGTCTCTTTTGATTTCTTTATCAACCGGTATTTTGGTTACAAAGGGATCTAAGGAGGCTGACTTCTCCGGACTTTTGGTCAAGCAGTTATTTGGCCTACCGAAGGCTCTTTACATCGTTGGTATTGTAATGGTCTTCCTTGGTATCGCAACTCCATTGAATTGGGTTCTGTTTGTGGCTTTTGGTGCTGCTTTTATTATCACCGGTTACTCCATGCAGAAGAGCATTGGAGAGGAGACCATCGAGCAGGAAGTGGCTGCAGAAGAGTCCGAGGCAGAAGAGATTCGTCGTCCGGAGAACGTGGTATCCTTGTTGTCCGTAGACCCAATCGAGTTAGAGTTTGGTTACGGTATTATTCCGCTGGCAGATGTGAACCAAGGCGGAGATCTTCTTGATCGCGTGGTTATGATTCGTCGTCAGATTGCGTTGGAACTTGGTACTGTGGTGCCGATTATTCGTTTGCGTGATAACATCCAGCTCAATCCGAATCAGTATATTATCAAGATTAAGGGCATTCAGGTTACAGAGGGTGAGATTATGTTTGATCACTATATGGCCATGAACCCTGGATATGTGGAGGAGGAAATAGTTGGTATTCCAACACAGGAGCCATCCTTCCATTTGCCGGCCCTTTGGATTACAGAGAGTCAGAGAGAGCGGGCGGAGAGCTTGGGTTATACCGTTGTAGATCCACCGTCTATTATTGCGACTCATTTGACGGAAGTGATTCGCCGTCATATTGCAGATTTGTTGACGCGTCAGGATGTTCAGAACCTGGTCAACAACCTAAAGGAGTCCAACCCGGTTCTTGTGGACGAGTTAACACCTTCTTTGTTGAACCTTGGCGAGATTCAGAAGGTATTACAGAACTTGCTGCGTGAGGGCTTGTCCATTCGAGATTTGCTTACGATTTTCGAAAATCTGGCAGACCATGCTTCTTCCAGCCGAGATACCGACGTGTTGACGGAGTATGTACGTCAGGCCTTAAAGCCGGCAATCTCCAGCAAGTACTTTGAACCAAATGAAGTGAACCGTGTTATTACTGTTGACCCGAAGGTTGAGCAGGAAATCATGGGCTCTATTAAGCAGACGGAGCAGGGGGCTTATATCACTCTTGATCCAGAGCGTATACATGCAATTATGGAAGCAACCAAGATTGAGGTTGCTAAGATTGAAGAGATGGGCAAAGCGGCAATTGTGGTATGTTCTCCAATTGTTCGTATGTATTTTAGAAAACTTAGTGAAGACTTTTTCGATGACTTGATTGTGGTTTCTTACAATGAAGTCGAAAACAACGTTGAATTACAATCGGTGGGGATGGTGACTGGATAAGATGACCATTAAGAAGTTTCAAGGTAAGACAAAAGAAGAAGCAATTGCGGCAGCTAAGAGTGAACTTGGAAATCAAGTTGTTATCTTAAATGTCAAAGAAGTTGGTAAAGGTGGCTTATTTGGAATCTTCAAGAAGGCTGAATATGAAGTGACAGCGGCTGTTGAGGATGAAGTGACTGCACGTAATTTTGATACGGATTTAGAGAAGTTATCAGAAAATGCAGCACCTGTGAAGCCGGAACCACTTCGCCCGATTTCTAACTTTAATGCAGTGGCCGATGATTCTGTGGTTCTTACCAAAGAAGAAGACAATCTGAAAAGTGCTTTTCAGGAAATTTCTGAGGTGTTAAAGAAGAGTGAACCGGATGCTGCACCTGCTGCACCGAAGCCTACTCCGGCACCGGCAGCAAAGCCTGTCACTGAAAGTGCTTCTAAGGAAGTAGAGTTTCGTCCATTGACAACCCAGGAGGTGGAACCGATGGCACCAGTTGCTCCTTCTAAACCAAGCAAGACAGAAGAGACAAATCATTCTTTCTTGAATCGTGCCACCAGCAATCGTAATTTCATCAAAATCCTGTATAACAATCTCTTAGAGCATGAGATGGAAGAGGTTTATATTAATCAGTTATTGGAGGATATGGGCAAGATTCTTGCTTCCGGTAATAGCTTGGATTATCTGATTTCCAATGTATACCAGAAGATGGTTCTTAAAATGGGCAAGCCCAAGACCATAACCTTACGGGAAGGTGCAGGCCCGCAGGTCGTATTTTTGGTTGGACCAACCGGTGTAGGAAAGACTACCACCATTGCTAAGCTTGCATCTATGTTTCAGGTTGGCATGCACAAAAAGGTTGGATTGATTACCAGCGATGTTTATCGAATTGCTGCTACGAATCAGTTGGCAGAATATGCTCGTATTTTAAAGGCTCCATTTGCAATTTGTTACGCGCCGGAGAACCTTAATGAGCTTGTATCTGCACAGGCAGACTGTGATTTGATTTTGGTTGATACGGTGGGATTTTCTCACCGCAATACGGAGCAGAGAGAGAATCTCGAGCAATTGCTGAATGCATTGGATGCTAAGTATTCTCGCTCCATCTATTTGGTGCTTTCTGCAACCACTAAGGGTGCTGATCTGAAGGCTATTATTGATGCATATAAGCAGTTTACAGATTTTGATTTAATCTTTACAAAACTAGACGAGACCGCCACTTACGGTAATGTGTACAACATGAAGCTGTACTCCGGAGTGGAATTATCCTATGTAACCACCGGTCAAACCGTGCCGAATGACATTGAAGTTGTTGATTCACAGAAGATGGTTCGTGGATTGCTGGGAGGACATTAAATGGATCAAGCGGAACATCTTCGCAATATTGTGAAGGCGCAAGAACAAAATATTGTGAAACAGGCCCGTGTTATAACCGTAACCAGTGGCAAAGGTGGCGTCGGCAAGTCCAATCTTGCTGTGAACCTTGGCGTATGGTTTCGTAAGTTAGGAAAGCGCGTCATAATTTTTGATGCAGATTTTGGCTTGGCCAATGTAGAGGTTTTATTTGGCCGCGTTCCTAAGTTTAATTTGAGTGATGTGATTTACGGAGAGAAGAAAATCGCGGATATTGTTTCGGAAGGCCCAATGGGAATTGGATTTGTGTCCGGAGGATCCGGTATTGTGAGTTTGAACAACCTGGATGAGCTTCAGGTGCGACATTTAATTCGCTCTTTATCGGAATTGAATGAGCTGTGCGATATTCTGATTATTGATACCGGCGCTGGTGTTGGCGATACAGTATTAGAGTTTGCGGTGGCTTCTCCGGAAGTGTTATTGGTTACTACACCGGAGCCTACATCCATTACAGACTCCTATTCTTTGGTTAAGGCCATGTACAAGAGTCCAAAGTTTGATGAGAAGATGACACGGATTCGGATGGTGGCCAACAAAGTAGGATCATATGACGAGGCAAACAATCTTTATCATAAACTCAATTCTGTGGTGGGCCGATTCCTCCACGGTAATGTTGACTTTTTGGGAATGGTACCTTCGGACCGTTCATTAGAACAAGCAGTGATTCATCAGCAGATTGTTTCTATTTCGACTCCGGGGGCAAAGTCTTCCAAAGCATTTGAGCAATTAGCGAAGAGTATTTTAGGTGAGCAGCAAGAGATTAACAATCGCTGGGGCCTTACTGATTTTTTTAAAAATTTTATTATCAAAGCGTAAGGGGTTTTATATGTCAGAAATAACACCTGGTACAAAAGCAGATATCCGGATTTTACAAGAAGCAAATCGAAGCGCTAATACGGGAGAGTCTGTCACTACATATGTCAGCAAAGTATATGATGTTTTGGATGATGGCTCTTTGGAATTGGATGTACCGACCATAGCAGGGAAATTGGTTCTGCTGCCGATGAATATTCGTTACGAGGTCATTTTTTCTGTAAAAGGAGGCCTTCGTTCCGGTCAGATCGAGATTGTGTCTCGTTATAAGCGGGGAAGCTTTTATCTGATGAAAGCTACTTTGGTGGGTAAGCTAGAGCGATTCCAGCGTAGGGAGTATTATCGTCTGGAATGTTCGATTCCTGGTTATTTCCTTGGAATTAATCTGGATGAGAAAACAATCCTTAAGATTCCGGATGTTCATACCTTACTTCAGACCAGCGAGGAGATACGCAAAAATATGGGGGCTACAACAATCCTTGATTTAAGCGGTGGTGGAGCGCGATTCGTATCTAAGAATGATATCGGTGATTTACCATATGCATTACTACAATTTACAATTGATGATGGAAATAGTAAGATAAATGTAGAATTATTTGGTAAAATATTAGAAAATAGATTTGATAGGAAAACGGAAACTCATATGTATCGTGTGAAGTTTTTGTATCGCGACTCAGAATGGCAAGAGACCATTGTCAGATATATCTTTGAGCAGCAACGCAAGATGCGCAAGAAGGAACAAGGGAGCATGTAAATGTACAATATTCTAGTCGTAGATGACTCTGCACTCATGAGAAAACTCATGTGTGATATAATCAATTCAATCCAAGATTTTCAAGCAACGGATGTTTGCTCGGATGGTGAGAGTGCGTATCGAAGCCTCACCAACAATCAGTATGATGCTGTAACGATGAATATGATGCTTCCCAGAGTCACGGGACTAGAAGTTTTGAAGCGATTGAAGGAGAATGGCGTGGCCATTCCTGTTGTTGCAATTTCTTCAGCAGTCAAAGAGGACCGGGTTCTTACTGTTGAAGCATTGGAATCCGGCGCAATCGAATGTGTTTTGCGCCCTTATCGTTTAGCTGGTCCGGACAAGTTATCTTTTTCCAAAGAGCTCGACCGGGCACTTCATATTGCTGTTGGAAAACCTGTGATGGAAGAAGCAGCGGCTGTGAACCCAATGCCTTCTGTCAAACCGGTGAATGTTAAGCCGGTGGTTCCGAAGCCTATTCCAACACAACCTCGAGTTGAACCGAAGAATGTGACGCCGGTTATGCCGGTGCCTAATATTCCGGTGAAGTCCGTTACTCCTCGTGCGTCAGGAAGATATAGCTTGATAGCAATTGCTTCTTCGACAGGAGGTCCGCAAGCACTTCACACAATGATACCCATGCTTCCGGAACATGTGGGCATACCGATTGTGATAGTGCAACATATGCCAAAAGGCTTTACGGCGTCTCTTGCAGAGCGAATTGACTCCAAAGCGAAGCTTACTGTAAAAGAGGCTGAAAACGGAGAACGCTTACTCCCGGATACGGTTTATATCGCTCCCGGTGGAAGACATCTTCAAATTCAGGAAAATCAAGGGAAACTAGTTGCTAGGGTCTACGATGATCCTCCGGTGAATAATTTGCGACCTTGTGCAGATGTTATGTACGAGTCATTAAAGGATATCTCGAGTGATAATATCCTTTGCGTTGTATTAACAGGCATGGGAGCAGATGGTTCCAAAGGAATTCAATCATTGCGGACCAAGAAAAAATTGTATGTAATCACACAAAGTGAGGATACCTGTGTGGTTTATGGCATGCCAAAGGCAACGGATCTTTTGGGTCTTTCTGACCAGTCTGCGCCGATTACAGGCATTGCGAATGCTATTGTTAGAGAAATAGGAGGTTAAAGCAATGGATGTAAGTCAGTATCTTGATATTTTCATTGACGAAACAAGTGAACACATTCAGAGCCTGAGCGACAATATTATGGCTTTGGAGCAGGAACCGGAAAACAAAGATACCATTAATGAGATTTTCCGAGCAGCTCACTCCCTTAAGGGTATGGCTGGTACCATGGGATTTAAGCGTATGCAGCATTTGACCCATGACATGGAGAACGTATTTTCCGAAGTACGTAATGACACAATCAAAGTTAACAGTAACCTGATTGATATTCTTTTCCAGTGCTTAGATGCTATTGAAGGTTATTTGGATACCGTTAAGAATACTTCTGACGAAGGTACAGAAGATAATGAAGTTCTGATTAAGCAGTTGAATGACTATTTGAACGGTGGTGGAGCTGCAGGTGCTCCTGCAGAGGCTGCTGCTGAAGCTGCACCTGCAGAGGCTGCAACGGAGGCAGGTGCTTCCGGTGAAGAGTACAAGAACTTAAAGTTGGATGAGTCTGAAAAAGGCAAGCTAAAGTCTTCACAGGATTCCGGCTTGAATTTATTTGGCTTCACGCTTCATATTCATCCGGAGTGCTTATTGAAGGCAGCTCGTGCGTTCCTTGTATTTAAGGCTTTAGAGGATTATGGCGAGATCTTAGTTTACAATCCTTCTTCTCAGGATATTGAGGATGAGAAATTCGAATTTACCTTTAGCTGTATCGTTGGTTGTGCCGGCGATGATTTGGCAGCAATGAAGGAAGCTGTTTCTGCAGTTTCTGAGATTGAGAATGTTGAATGTGGCAAGGTAAGTGCGGAGGATTACGATAAGGCAGCTGCCACAGAAGCAGCACCTGCACCAGAGGCAGCACCTGCGCCAGAAGCAGCACCTGCACCTGAAGCTGCACCTGCAGCACCAGCTCCAGCCGCAGCAGCACCTGCGCCTGCTAAGAAAGAGGCTCCTGCTGCTAACAAGAAGGCTGCGAACAAGCCAGTTACTGCACGTACCGTTCGTGTAGATATTGAGAAATTAGACGATTTGATGAACCAGGTTTCTGAGTTGATTATTGCTAAGAACTCTATTGTTTCCATTAGCTCCAGCACTTCTGAAGGCAAGGGCGTTGATGGGGACCAGACATTACGTGAACAGGTTGAATACCTTGAGCGTATTACCACGAGCTTGCATGAATCTGTTATGAAAGTTCGAATGGTACCAATTGAGAGTACCGTTAACAAGTTCCCTCGTATGATTCGTGATTTGTCCCGTAAGCTGAACAAGCCTATGGAGTTGATCATGACAGGTGAGGAAACAGAGTTGGATCGTACCGTAGTAGATCAGATCGGTGATCCTTTACAGCATTTGTTACGTAACTCTGCTGATCATGGTATTGAAGATCCTGCAACACGTAAGGCTGCAGGCAAGCCGGAGCAGGGAACAATTTTCTTGAATGCGTTCCAGGAAGGCAATAACGTTATTATCCAGGTTGGTGATGATGGTGCCGGAATCAATACCGAGGCTGTATTGAACAAGGCTATTGAGCGTGGCTTGGTAAGCCAGGATGAAGCTGAGAATCTTACTCAGAAAGAAATTGTTGATTTCCTTTTCAATCCTGGATTTTCTATGGCAAAGCAGATTACCGATATTTCCGGTCGAGGCGTTGGTTTGGATGTTGTTAAGTCTAACATTCAGGCTCTTGGCGGTGATGTTGAGGTTAAGTCTGAACTTGGTAAGGGTTCAACCTTTACTGTTCGTTTACCATTGACACTTGCTATTATTCAGGCTCTGATGGTAGAGGTTCGCGACGAGAAGTATGCAATCGCTCTTGGAAGCATCATGACTATCGAGGATATTCCTACCAGCGATATCAAGTATGTTCAGGCCAAGGAAGTAATTCACCTTCGTGGATTGGTTATTCCGTTGATTCGTTTGGGAGAATTGCTTGATTTTGAGCCGATGGAAGAAGAACCGGAGACCTTAATTGTAGTTATCTGCAAGAAGGGTGACAGTTATGCTGGTTTGGTAGTTGACAATTTGATCGGCCAGCAGGAAATCGTTATTAAATCTCTCGGTAAAGTTATTGAGAACAACAAGATTATTAGTGGCGCTACAATCCTTGGTGATGGTGAAGTTGCTATGATTTTGGATGCAAATGCACTGATGTAAGGGAGGTTTGACCATGGCGAAACATGAATTAGAAGCAATTGAAGAAGAGAAGATTCAATATATCGTTGTTAAGATTGGCGATGAGCAGTATGGTATCGATATTG
Organism: Lachnospiraceae bacterium; assembly: GCA_024690265.1. Lineage (GTDB taxonomy): Bacteria > Bacillota > Clostridia > Lachnospirales > Lachnospiraceae > XBD2001. The sequence goes on from JAILCW010000065.1 coordinate 29,111, forward strand.
CATTGGTAGATAATATTGTTCGTATGCAGAAGATTACACGAGTACCTAAGGCACAGGCACATTATAACGGAGTAATAAACCTTCGTGGTGAAGTCGTTCCGGTTATGAGTGCACGCCGTAAGATGAATCTTGGAGAAGATTTATTAACAAATAAGTCTCGTATTATTATTTTAAAATTAGAGGAGCAGGGACTTGTAGGTATCCAGGTGGATGAAGTTCGCGAAGTTATTTCTCTTGGCGAATCTGAGATTGAGCGTAATGTTCAGAGTGCTAAGAAGAGCAATAACTCCTTCATTAATGGTATTGGCAAGAACGGAGATGAGTTGATTTCTATCTTTGAAATCTCTGCTTTGGTAGATGAAGTAGACGCTTCATAAGGGGAGTATAAGAAGATTATGGCAGATAATTCCTTTGCGGATATTAATGAGAAGTACTTTGACGTACTAAAGGAAATCGGTAACATTGGTGCAGGTAATGCAACGACTGCAATTGCAAATATGCTCAACCTTCGATTGGACATGAAAGTCCCGAAGGTTGAGTTGATTGAGGTTGAGAAAATTGGCTCTGCAATCGGAAGTGAAGAGCAGATCGTTGTAGGTATTCTGTTAAGCGTTGAAAATGATATCGACGGTAGCATGATGTTTTTGATGGATTTACCATCTGCTCATCATTTGGTAAATCGTCTGATGATGCGTGACCCAGAATATAACGAAGAGTTTGATGATATGGATATTTCTGCAATTCGTGAGATTGGTAATATCATTGCAGGCTCTTACTTATCAGCATTATCTGGATTGACGAATCTTAATATTACACCATCCATACCTTTCGTATCGATTGATATGGCTGCTGCAATCCTTTCTGTACCGGCAATTCAGTTTGGTATGGTAAGCGATAACGCACTATTTATTAAGACAGAGTTTTCCGATGATGTTGGCATTAATGGTTACTTCATTTTGATGCCGGAAGGTGAGTCCTACGAGAAGATATTGAGAGCATTAGGTTTACCAGTTTAAGAGGTGAGTGCTTTTATGGGAGAAATGATTAAGGTCGGTATGGCGGATCTTAAAGCATGCAAAGCTCCGGACAATCTCACCACGATTGGCTTGGGCTCTTGTATTGGAATTGCGATTTATGATCCGGTTACAAAGATCAGTGGTCTTGCTCATATTATGTTGCCAGACAGTACCCAGATTCGTAATAATACCAATATTGCGAAGTTTGCGGACACTGGTATTCAGAAATTGTATGATGATATGATTGCAATGGGTGCCAACAAATCACGTTTGGTTGCTAAGATTGCAGGCGGAGCGACAATGTTCGCCGGCGGTGCGTCATCAGCAATTAACGTTGGACAACGTAATGCAGAAGCGAGCAAAGCAAAGCTGAAGGAGCTGGGAGTTCGACTCTTAGCTGAAGATACAGGTTTGAATTATGGTCGTACCGTTGAATTCTATAGTGAAACCGGTGATTATCTAATTAAGGCTGTAGGTAAGCCTCAGAAGACCATTTAACGGGAGAATAATTTTCATGGAGACGAAACGAATACCACCAATTGTTGCGCTAACAGCATGTGCAATTTCTTGTATTGTTTCCATTGTTCAGGGTGTCTCTTTTGGCACCTTTACGGTTCGTTTGGTTGTTTCCGCATTACTGTTTTTGACGCTTGGTACCATTATCAAAATGGTTTTTGATTGGGCTTTTGCGCCGGAAGCAGAGATACCGGAAGATATGGAACAAACGGACTCAGATGAAGCGGGGGACTCTTCAGAAGATGAGGATTCGGATGAACAGTCATCCGAGCAAGAATAACTTAAGTATGGGGATCTGATATGAGCACTGTAGACAAGGAAAAACTTTGGGATGATTATCGTAAGAATCCCACCCCACAATTGAGAGAACAGATTATTGTTGAGTATGCACCTTTGGTTAAGGTTGTTGCTGGCAAGCTGTCAATGTATCTTGGCAGCAATGTTGAGTATGATGATCTGGTAGGTTATGGTGTGTTTGGTCTGATTGATGCAATTGACAAGTTTGATCTTGCCAAAGAGGTCAAATTCGAGACCTATGCTAGTTTACGCATCAAAGGAGCAATCCTTGACCAAATTCGTAAGATGGATTGGATTCCTCGTACGGTACGCCAAAAGCAAAAAAAGATTGATGAAGCTTCCAAAACTGTTGAAATACGTACAGGTAAGGTGGCTACAGATGCCGAAGTTGCCAATGAGCTTGGTATTTCGGAAGATGAATATCTGGGATGGCAGTCCCAGCTTAAGGTTACGAACCTTGTTTCATTGAATGAGTTCATGGAACAAGGGAATGAACCTGCGATGGATTCCCATCGCAATGCACATTTCGATCAACCGGAAGATGTTATTTCTCGTGAAGAACTAAAAAAAGTTCTTGGAGAAGCATTAGAAATGTTGACGGAGAAGGAAAAGAAAGTCATACTTTTATATTATTACGAAGATTTAACTTTGAAAGAAATCAGTCGTGTATTAGAAGTTTCAGAGTCACGTGTTTCTCAACTTCATACCAAGGCTTTGGTAAAGATGAAGAAGAAGATGGGACCATACATGAATGTCTTGACCGGTTAACACTAGGGGAGGTATAGCCAGCCAATGAGCAATCAGGTGAATGGTTATGTCCAGGTAGAAATCAACGGTTCCCAAGCGGTTGCACATATATATCCTGCAAAAGAAGGGGGACTTCCAGTCAATGGATTGGAAGTGGATGAGTTTCTACTGAATCATGGAATAACCACATATGACAAAGGAGAATTTCATAAGCAGCTTGCGAGTCCTACGGAGAGTGTGTTCCCTTTAGGGTTTTGTGACGGTATTGAGTTCAGTGAATCCATGTCAATTAAGGTTTCACTGGATAAGATGCGTGTTACGTGTCGATTTATGCCTCCATCTACCAATGGTCCTCGCATGAATGTTAAGGATATTATGGGGGAACTGAATAAGAGAGGCGTTGTATTTGGTATTGACCAAGATGCAATCCTTGCTTATTTGAATGCTCCTTGTTATTGCACTGATTATGTTTTTGCTGAAGGTATTCAGCCGGTAATTGGTCGAGATGCCAAGATTGAATACTTTTTTAATACGAATCCATCCTTAAAACCAAAACATAACGAAGATGGATCCGTTGACTATCGTGATTTGAATACGATTTGTGGTGTGAAAGAAGGCGACTTGCTAGCTCGTCTAACTCCGGAAGATCGCGGTAAGCCTGGTAAGAATGTTTGTGGTGCAGATATTCCGACTAGAAGTGTTAAGTCCAAGCACTTGGAATTTGGACAGAATATTCGTATTTCTGATGATCGTACAGAGATTTTTGCAGCCGTTACCGGTCATGTATCTCTGGTGAACGATAAGGTCTTTGTTTCGGATGTTTATGAGGTTCCTGCAGATGTAGATAATTCTGTAGGTAATATCAACTATGATGGTAATGTCCATGTACGTGGCAATGTACGCGGTGGATTTTCTATTGTAGCCAAAGGAGATGTTATCGTTGATGGCGTTGTTGAAGATGCCTTGATTCAGGCTGGTGGACAGATTATTGTTAAGCGTGGCATCCATGGCATGAGACGTGGTATTTTGGATGCTAAGGGTAATGTCATTGTACAGTTTATCGAGAATGCCAAGGTTTTTGCCGGTGGTTATATCGAGACCGGTTCCATTATTTATTCCGAAGTGAATGCTGCTGAGGATATCATTGTTATAGATCGAAAGGGCTTTATTGCAGGCGGTATGGTTCGTGCCGGTGGCAAAGTGGAGTCTATGACTATTGGTTCTGAAATGGGAGCAATGACACATATTGAAGTGGGTATGGCACCGGAGAAGAAGGAGCGTTACACGCAGTTACACAAGACGATTTCTTCTTTGACCAAGAAAATCAACAAGTTAACGCCGGTCATTAAGACTTATAATGACTTTGTTGAGTCCGGTAAAGCATTAGATCAGAAGAACATGCTGTATCTGAATAAGTTGATGTCAGAACTTCGCTCTACGAAGCAGATGTTACAGGAATGCCGTGTAGAGTTTAATGCATTGCATCAGGAATTGATTAATTCCAAGCATGCGAAGGTTGTGGTTCGTAGAGATATTCATTCCGGTGTTTTGATTACCATATCTGATTTGTCTATGACAATGAAGGATAAGCGTTCTTATTGTCAATTCGAGAAAAAGAATGGTGAAATAATTATTACGAATCTTTAGGGGATATTAGAGGTATGTCGATTCGTCCAATTGATTTTAATGGAATGATACAGAATACGGCGGAAGTTTCAGCGAACCGTGCAGCAGAAGAGCACAAGCCTATAGTACAACAGGAGTTTGCTAATCAGGCGGTACGTCAGGATGCAGAACTTAGCAAGCATTCTGTTCATCAAAAGGAAAAGGCAGAGGAACATCCCTTTGATTTTGAGGGCGGTGGCAATGGTGAGAATTATTATGCAGACCGCCAAAAAAAGAAAAAGAAAGAGTCCAATCATGGACCACAATCCGATGGATCTGTTCGTTTGAAAAACGATCATGGTTCGTTTGATATGAAGATTTAGTTTGGAGAATTTACATGACAGGCATAGAAATTACACTATTAGTGATTGGCGCGATATTTTTTATTGGCAGCTTCTTCGTTACGGAGAAGCTGTCTTCTTCTGATGTGGAGCATATTCAGAAGATGAGTGAGAAGGAAGTCCATGTGATTGTAGAAAAGGCCATGGGACGCGCTGCGGACGAGATTGATCGCCGTATTGAGAATACTTTAAGCAATGCGGTGATGGATTTAGAGAATAAATCCGACAAAGAAACCAACGAAAAAATCTTTGCAATTAATGAGTATTCCGATACGGTATTGGACTCCATGAACAAGTCTCATGATGAAGTAATGTTCCTGTATAACATGCTCAACGAAAAGCAGGAGAAGATTACAAAACTTACGGAGGAGTTACAGCAGTCTGAATCCAATCTGCGTGCCATTAAGGAAGATGTCAAAAATATGCTGGAAGATTATGAGTCAATGAAGGGTTCTCCGATTTCTGATACTGCAAAAGACATTGCTAGTACCATGGAGGATACGGTTGTCCCTGAGGATGTGCGCAAGGCAGTGGAAGAGAATATGGAATCTTTGAAACAGGTATTCATGCACAAAATCGAGGATGAGCAGGAGAGTGTTTCATCTGAAGAAGATGATAATGATCGAATCATCCAAATGTTTAAGGAAGGCTATAGCGAAATCGAAATTGCGAAAAAGATGGGCAAAGGCCTTGGTGAGATAAAATTGGTTTTGGGTCTCTTTGATGATGACTATAATTCTTAAGGGAGCTTACAATGAAACTGAAATACTATATGCGAGGGATGGGCTTTGGCATAATTGTAACATCCCTTATTTTTCTAATAGCTATTGCTGTGAAGGAACCGTTTCAAGCGCCGAATACGACTTCTTCCGAGGAAAGCACGAAGCAAGAATCTACTGTTGCTGAAGAACAACAAAAAGACAAGAAAGATAAAAAAGAAGAAACAGATGTAGAGAAAGATGCGGAAACGTCTGAAGAAGCAGAAGAGGAGAATGCTTCTGACGTGGAAACAACAGTCGATGAACAAGGGAATACAACTACCGTAGAAAACATTCCGGGCAGTGAACCTGTGGTAACGGAGCGTGTTACGGATAACAATGGCGAAGCCAAAGAAACAGTTACCGTTACGATTGTTGGCGGGGAAGGTTCCAATGCTGTTGGATCTAAGCTACAACAGGCTGGCTTAGTAGATAGTGGTAATCGATTTAATAATTATCTCGAAGACAACAATTATGATAATGTAATTCAACCCGGAACCTATACCATTCCGAAGGGAAGTACGTATGAAGAGGTTGCGGAAATAATTACGAATCGTAGGTAGTTGTTTGTATTTTCGCGTTTTTATGCAGAAATCAATTGCATGGGACACGAATCTATGCTACAATACCAAAGGTTCAAAATAAAACACGCGTAACGATTTGGTAAATGGTGCTGATTTTTCAGTGTTTACCGGATGAGATATTACGCGGAAGAATAACCATTTGGAGGTAAAAAAATGAGTGTTATTTCAATGAAGCAGTTACTGGAAGCAGGTGTTCATTTCGGACATCAGACTAGAAGATGGAACCCTAAGATGGCTCCATACATCTACACCGAG
>JAILCW010000075.1 GCA_024690265.1 Lachnospiraceae bacterium
AACCGGCCAAATCACCGGTAATACCGCCAAATAACTTCTTGGAAAAGAAATAATAAAAACCAAACATGCACCAGCCAAGGGCCATGGTGACAAGGCCTCGCCACCCCATAAACACAAAGCCACAGCTAACAACAACAGAAAAAATAAGTAACGCCCCTTGGGCTCTCCCCTTAATGGCTTCGGATGCAAACGAATGTGCCAAGCCGGTATTCTTGGCCATTGGAAAACTACAAACAGCCAATCCCGATAAGCATCTGGAAAACATGAATAGTAACACAAACCACCAAATCTTAAGTTCCGGAATCAACGTCCATAGAATAAAGTTCCACAGCAACAGGAATACCACATGACATACTGCAAAGGAGCCAATGTGCGGATCCTTCATAATCTCCAACTTCTCATCCATGCTCTTATGGCTCGAAATGGCATCCATGGTATCCATGTAGCCATCCAAATGAATGCCACCGGTTATCCAAAAAGGAATTGAACAAAGCAATGCTCCGGTGAAAATGTTGGGAATCGTATATTGATGGCACACATAGTACCCGGCATAGCACAAACAACCGATTACAACACCAACTAGTGGAAAGGCCACCAATGCATAACGCATGTTTTTTTCATTCCATTCAATCTGATACATAGGTATCCGGGAAAACATGGAAAAGGCCACGAGAATGGTCTCTATTACAATCATAGTAAGTCTCCTTTGATGTAATTCGGCAATCCAGCCACCACTTCTATTACATAGTCTGCCTGAGCTGCAATGGCATGATGCAATACACCCAGCAGTTGTAAGTAGATGTCCGTTTCTTCACCATAATCACAACCGTCCGAGCACATATCTCCTGTGACAATAATCAAGTCATCGGCCCCGTCAATCAGATGCTGCATAGACAGAATCACCCGCTCAAAGGATTTTTGTACATCCATATTGCCGCGGCCAAAGAGTTCGTTGGCAAGAAGATTCGGAAGGTCTTCAAAGAGGATATGTTTTCCTTCCGGATCAATCTGTTTTATATCCAATGTAGTTGGTGCTTCCACAGTATCAAACCCCTTGCCCGCGCGCTGTACACGATGTTTAGCAATCCGAAGATCCGCTGAAGGCCCAAAGGGTTGCATTGTCGCCATATACACCTTCTCTTCGTTAAATTGGGTCAAAAGATTTTCCGCATATTCACTTTTTCCACTGGCAGAACCGCCAATTACAAGTGTGACCATAGTCGCTCCTATTTCTGTAAGGTATAAGCCTTTATTCCCAACTCTCCAAAGGTATGTCCGCTATTGTAGACAGCCAGCGCAGTATGGAATAATCCAAGTGTCATAACTGCTCCACTGCCTTCGCCCAAATGCATATCCGCCGTAATCAGCGGTTCTAATCCCAATTCTTCATAGATTTTAACGCAAGCCGGCTCCTGTGACAGATGACTCGGAAGAATAACGCGCTTTACATCCGGATTCATGCGCACAGCTGTAAGCGCCGCCACATCTGTTATAAATCCATCCAGGATTACCGGCATACGATACTTTTCTGCACCAAACAAGATTCCGATTAACGTTGCAATATCGAATCCTCCCAGGAACATCAAAATATCCATCGGATTCGTAAGAGCATGACCATGACGCCGCAAGGCATCCTCAATTACGTAGATTTTTTTGTGCAGTCCTTCATCCGATAACCCGGCACCGCGACCGGTTACTGCCTCTGCCGGAAGTTTCAGCAGTGCCGCAGCCATGGCAGAGGACGTAGTGGTATTTCCAATTCCCATCTCACCAAGCAGTAACACGTCACATCCATCTCCCATAGCACGACGCACCAGTTCTTCGCCATTAGCGAAGGCCTGCAGCACCTGATTCCAGGTCATGGCTGCTTCCCAACGGAGGTTCTTCGTGCCTTTCCCCAGTGGGTATTCCCAAACACCATCCCTAGGCGTGTAGCAAGACATACCTGCATTCACCGAGACAACTTCGCACCCCACTTGTTTGGCCAGATAGCAAACGGTGCTTTCGCCCTTCGCCAGAGAATATGCCACTTCTGCCGTTACCGAGGCATCCGACTGGCTTACCCCTTCTTCAATGACGCCATTGTCGGCACATACCACGTACAATCGTGGTTTGGAAAATGTCACATCCAACTTGCCGGTAATGCCGGCCACCTGATTGATCAAGGTTTCCATACGTCCAAGGGAGCGTAATGGTTTTGCCAAGGCATCCCACTTTTTCTGAGAACGATACTCCATGGCAGCAGCCACAAAACGTCTTGCTCGCTCCCGATTCAGATAGATATGCGGGAATCCAGCGTACATATGATTATTTGCAAATCCAGCCTGCCAGGTCTGTCCCTTGGACGCCTTATTCACCACAAGGTCACTTCCGTTATCCGTAGAATCCCAATAATGGAACTCATGAATAGGTACCGAGTCCCCAGCAGTAAAAATCATGCTATTCTCTACCGGTTCTATCTTGGCATAGCCAAAGCGTACCAGCTTCTCCTGCTTGGTTGCTTCACCGGGCAGGGTTCCCACCATGTCATAGGCTTGGTCGCCAGCATCGGATAGCTTTTGTCCCAAGTATAGGAAGCCTCCGCATTCCGCCAGGGTTGGAATATCAGCAGCAATTGCATTTCGAATATCTTCTCGGATGGATTTATTGGCTTCCAGTTCTTGGGCATAGAGTTCCGGATAACCGCCACCCAGATATAATCCGTCCAAATCTGCCGGCAAATGGGCATCATGTAGTGGGGAAAATGGAACCAAAGTTGCCCCTTCCATCTCCAGATGTTCTTTGGAACGCTCATAGTAGAAGCAAAAAGCTTCGTCCATGGCAATTCCGATGCGACAGCAGTTCTGTTGCTTTTCCAACGTTTTGGCCTGTGGTAATCCTGGCACGCTAGCAAGTTCTTCTGCCGTATCAGCCAACTGCTTCATCGCATCTATTTGTATCGTGTCTGCCGCCTGAGCAGTCAACGCATTCATTCGAGTTTCAAAATCGGATACTTCCTGTGCGGTTACTAATCCCAAATGACGGGATGACAATTCCGCCTCCTTCATGGTTGGGAAATATCCATAACACTGCAGGTGTTCGCTGCAGTTCATAAGTTCCTGTTGTAATTGAGTAGCGCGATTCTCTTCGCAATGATTTAAAATATACCCACGAATCCAGCCGCCCAAATCCTTTGCCAACAGTTCCTCCAAAGCAGCCTTAGGATTGGAATCCTCCGCTGCTGAAAGAATAACTACAATGGGGGTATGGGTACGTTTTGCCAAATCATAAGCACTGTGTGGTATCTTGCCCCCAAGTCCGTCATATAATCCCATAGCCCCTTCGATGACAGAAAGTCCACTTCGTTCTACCCGAGACAAATCCTCTGCCACATCCGCCCATCCAAACAGGTAAGAATCCAGATTGCGACACGGGATTCCCAGCACTTTAGAATGAAACATAGGATCAATATAATCCGGCCCACATTTGAAGCTATGTAGTTGTTGTCCCTGTTTCTTCCATGCCGATAGCAAGGCCATGGTAATCACTGTCTTGCCACTTCCACTTCGAGGCGCGGATATTAGTATTCTTCCCATGAATTAACGTTCTCCATAAATAATAAATACCGGATTCTGTGAATCCAACATGTGATAGTTACCCACCAAACGGGTCTCGGTTACAGCAACCTGAGTCACTTGCGGCGCAAATCCACGTCGTTCCATAGCTACACGAGCCTCTTCTAAGGTCTCAAGGGTAACCGCAGTCACACAAACACGTACATTCTGCTCCGGTAACACATCTAGTATTTCCGGAATTCGGCCATTGCTTCCACCGATAAATACCACCTGTGGCGCTTCCAATGATGACAAGGCTTCCGGTGCTTCCCCTTCTACGATTTGCATATTATAAGCACGGAACTGTTCCTTGTTCTGCTGCAGCAATTTTACTGCTTCCGGCTTCATTTCAATGGCATATACTCGTTTGCCATGCATGGCCAATTCCACTGACACACTTCCGGTTCCTGCACCAACATCCCAGCAAACATCTTCTTGCCCCGGATTCAACAGACAGACCACATTGGCTCGAATCAATCGCTTGGTCATAGGTACGTTGCCGCGGATAAATGCCTCGTCTGCATAGCCCGGCAATCCCCGCTTAACAGAAGATGGCGGCCATACCACCATAACCCCAAGGGAGTCCGCATCGCGACTGGCTGCCTCTAAGGCCTTCATGGTTCGAATCATTTGATACTCGTAGGACAGATGCTCTCCCACTGCTACAATCAAATCACCCAATCCTGCATCTACCAACTGCTGGCAGAGATCCGATGTTTTGATTTTGCCTCCGGTAATAAAAAAGCACACCCGACCACGCATTACTGCACTTACGATATCGCAGTCCTGACCATGGGCGGAATAAATATCCAAATCCTGCAGTGGTACACCAACGCGACTACACATGTAGGATACGCTGGAGATTCCCGGCAATACCCGTAATGGCTGTTCTATTACCATCTTGGATTCCAACAGGGCATCCCGCAATTCCTTAGCCCCGGAGTAAAATGTCACATCACCGCTAAAGAGGATTGCCGCATCCATAAAGGCGGTTCCTTTTAGAATTTCAACGATTTCCGCAGCACGATACTCTGCTATTCTGCGCTGGCACAATTCTTCTTCCAAACTATCCAACAGACGCTGTGCACCGATGATAATATCAGCCTTTTCCAAAGCCTCCTGAACTTCCAAGGTACGTAATTGCTTACTTCCCATTCCCATTCCAATAATGTAAATCATTGCATCATCTCCATGATTCGTTCATAGTGCTTTAACAACTGTTCCATTGTTTTGCCGTCCTCCTTGGGACGTCGTATTACAATCGGGATTACCCCGGTTTGTTTACATGCTTCTATTTTTTCCTTAAATCCGCTATTAGCGCCACTCTCCTTGGTTACCAAACAGGTGGCGTTACTCTGCTTGATTGCTTCTATATTTTGCTCCACGGTAAATGGACCATGGCCGGTTAGTATGTGATCTTCCAGAAATCCTGCTTCTTTGCAGAGTCGAATACTGTCCGGCGTATTTAGTATTCTGATATATCTATTTTCTGTTGGAATTCCAACGAAATCATTTGCTTCCTTGGCGCCGGTCGTAATCAAAATCGGCTCACTGGCACCTTCCAAACGTTGGCCTGCCTGGGCTGCACTGTCCACCCAAACCGTCTCCCCTGGAAACTCTATCGGTTCCTTTTCCCTTACCAAACGGTCATAACAAATGCCGGTCTTCATGCATGCAATCTCAATATTGGCCGTCACCTCCGTTGCGTAGGGATGGGTCGCATCGATGCAATACTTAAAGTCCCCGGTCCACAGCAATGCTGCTATCTCATCTGCATTCTTGCGTCCTACCACGACCTTAATATCCGGAATCCACTTCAATTCCTCACGACCCAGCTCCGTCGC
>JAILCW010000077.1 GCA_024690265.1 Lachnospiraceae bacterium
AGACCGCCAGGATAAGTAATTAACTTTCAACCATCTTAACTGGTATATGTTAAGGAAAAGGTAACATCTATTTTATGGTAGTTCATCGAACTCTATGGAATTAGGTTTTTTTAACCTCGGAAGGATTATGAATAGAGTCGGATCGGTAGGAATGAAGTAAGATAGAACATTTGGGAAGGATATCGCAGGTAGTAAGGAAAATGTGATATTTAGAAGAAAAGAATATTGTCTATGTGTCTTATCTGAAGGGATGAGGGAAAGATCCCGTAAAGAAATTAGAAACGCGGACAAGACGAAAGGTTATTCGAACCGAAGAAGAATAAGAGATTTGGTTTATAATAAGTTTTTATATAGATGATATCAATCCCAAGAAACGAGGTATAGTCCATTGGACAAGTTTGAAAAGTTAATATGTAGTTATTAGGAGAGGATATCGATAGTGATTAGATCGATGTCCTCTCTTAATGTCTGTCTATAGGTACTCGTACAAACGCTTAGCCAAACCGGAAAATGTGCAATGTTCTTGAGCAAAAGCCTGGCCACAAGCTGCAATCTCCATAGCTGCAGCATCATCCATGCTCTGTAGCTTTTCTATCATAGTATCTACAGTAGTCCGCTCATAGTAAATCATCTCGATACCATCTGCCGGCGTATCCTCTTGCGGGCGCATATTACTAATGGTAAGACATCCATTCAACAACCCGGAGGACACACGATCATGGAATCCGTCATAGAACAATGGTGTTACATCCAACAGTCGCTTACTGTTTTGCATGATTTCAAAGGATACCGACATCGGGCATCCCGGAAGAATCTGTACGTTTTTTTCTTTGGCCAATGGCAACAAGTCCCAGCCCTCTCCCATCAAGGTTATGGACATACCACGCTTCACCATCTGCTCCACAATCTCCCGTCGGACATCATTACGTTTACGCATATCCAACAAGTATAAATGGGTCATCCAATGAGAAAATGACTTGGCGCCATACTCCTCCAACAACTCATCCCACAAATCGCTGGTGACATGATCCGCTGCATCCTGCATGTCACGATCACACATCCATTGATACAATGCCTGTTCCAGCGGCATCTCGCGCGGATTCCACACTTCGCGCAACTCATCAATGCAGCGATGCATGGCAGGCGTAATCTTATCGATACGACTAGCCACCTTACGGTCCTGCTCCACTTCCGAATCATAGGTTCCGGAAAACAACAATTCATACTGTCGCTTTTCAAATGGTATTTCCTCTCCCATAGCCTTAGTTCCCGGCAGTGGCATATATAGCACATCGCGTAAATGTGGATAGTACTTCTTCATATAGGCACAATGACAACGATCGATGCCGATGGCATACTCATTCAGCACCGGAAAATGTAACCCGTCATGGTGATACAGCGGATGATCCACAATGTAGTTAAAAAATGGTGCTTCCATACGATCCAGCCAATAACTATCATCATCCAAAATCAAAAACGGGAGTATCGAATTCATATCGATAATCCCGTCATAATTATGCCCAATATAATCCTCTAAAAGAGCATAGTCTGCTCCCTTAGTCGGAAAATCCACACGATCAACCTCCACACCCAGCTCTTCTAATGCACTCTGAATACGGTCCAGGAAAAACTCACCGGACAAATAACAAAGCTCTCTTGTATGTGGCATCAAAACTCGCTTCATATGGATCCTCCTCCCGTTTTACCAGGAAATTTTCTCTACTCCGTCCTCGGTAACTAATACCTGATACTCCCACTGAGCAGATGGCATTCCATCCAGCGTATAGACTTCCCAACCATTCTCCTGATCGGTATAAATCTGCTGCGTTCCCATATTAACCATTGGCTCAATGGTAAACATCATTCCCGGAACCATCAACATATCTTCGCCGCGGTTAGACAAATATCCAACCCAAGGCTCCTCGTGGAATTCACATCCAACACCATGTCCGCCAATCTCGCGAACCACGGTGTACCCATTGGCCTCAGCATGGGTATGAATCACTTCAGCCATATCACCTAAGAATCCCCAAGGCTTGATGGCATCAAATCCCTTATCACAGCATTCCTTGGTAACCTCAACCAGCTTGCGAACTTCCGGCGCAACGTCACCAATCATGAACATACGTGATGAATCGGAGAAATATCCATCCAAAATCGTAGAGCAATCAACGTTAATAATATCTCCATCCTGAAGGATTACATCCTTAGACGGGAACCCATGGCACACCTGATCATTCACAGAGGTGCAAACGCTATATGGAAATCCCTCATAGTTCAATGGAGCAGGAATACCGCCCATCTTGGTGGTAACATCATATACAATGTCATCGATTTCTTTGGTATTCATGCCAACATGAATCGCTTCAGCCACAGCATCCAGACAAGCCATATTGATGACTGCACTCTGCTTAATCTTGGCAATCTGCTCCGGTGTCTTAATGATATCATGTGGCGGAACAATATGTCCCTGACGACGAATTGCTTCAATCTTGTTATCAAACTGCTCGTGGCACTGCTTATACTTCTTACCGCTGCCACACCAGCACGGATCATTTCTTCCAATTTTCATAAATCTATCTCTTTCTTAATTTGTTCTATACAACTAACAACACGTGACATTATACTCCTGTCCGCGTCTATTTATCAATGGTAATTAACGTATCATGTCGCAGCGATACATTCCCAATAATGATACGATTCCACACCTTCTTATTAATCTGAACCGAATGGCTGGACAACTCGTGCTTGTAATCCTCGCCATCCCAATTATATCCGGCAAATGAAGCGCCATCCGCAGCCTGTGCCAGCTTGGCCTGGGCCTTCTGAGCCAATGCCACCTGCATCATGGTACGATTCACATCCTCGTATGCCACCGGCATGGTATCGTGCTGAACGTCATATAAGTCTGCCCAGAAATCCGTCCGTCTGGATTCTAATTTTTCCTTTTCCTCAGAGGAAAGCACCAGGTGCTCCTCCACTGCCTTCTGGTACATGATCCAATCATGAACCGCCATACCCATCACATTGTCCTTGGCTTCTTCCTGCACAAAAGAGCTATTGGTATGGATGTTCCAGAACAATCTGGTCTGGTCCTTGTCATAGACCTCAGCAATGGATTCTACCGTCTTCTCCTCGTAAAGCACGTAAAAATACAAATCCCGCAGGGTAAGATCTGTTCCATCTACCGTCACCGCCACCAAATCCAGGTTGGAGGCATAATCAATAGGCTCTCGCAGATGTAGGCTATGAACACCATAGGCCAAAATTGCAGCAGCAAGACCAACACAAAGAATCAGTCGTACCGCAAACCATAATTTACTCTTCATAAGACTTATACCACACGGCGAATCGCCAAAATCGCATGACAGGTTACCGAACGATTATTGGTAATACCATGTCGGGTGTCCTGAGCTTCTACGATGGTTCCACCTCCGGCATAGATTCCAACATGCCCTGCATAACATACAATATCTCCCGGCTGGATATATTCGTAACTAACCGCCTGTCCCACGGAACGCAAAGATACGGAAGTTGCACGTCCACCACCCAAACTGATACCAAAATTCTTGTACACCTGCTGAACAAATCCCGAGCAGTCGCATCCATCTGTCAGGGAATTACCGCCCCATACATAAGGGTTGCCAACAAACTGGTTGGCATAAGCAACTACAGAAGAACCGCTAACACCGGTCACATTGGCAGGATTCAGACCCGCGCCGCTATTGACACCGGATCCGGATGCTCCGCCGGAAGATGACCCACTGCTTCCACCACTTCCGGTAGTACCAGCGCTAACTGCAGCCGAAACTGCCGCAATATTCGCCTTGGCTCTGGCTGTTTCCTTTGCTTTTTTCACTTCGGCTGCCTTAGCTGCTGCAGCCTCTTTGGCCGCACCAAGAGCGCTCTCATAATCTGCCATCTGTGCTTGCTTAGCAGTCAGCACGCTATTGAGACTGGCCTGTTTGGCAGACAGCTGACTCTGCTGACTCTGCAATTCAATCTGACGATTCTGCAGCTCTGCAGAGATTTCCTCAATCTCCACGCGCATGGCATTATAACTTGCCAACAAATCGCGATCGTAGGTCATAACAGAATTGGCATAATCAATCTGATTCAAAAACTCTGCCATGCTGGAAGAAGATAAAAACATCTCCACCAGATTCTTCTGCTGATTCTCGTACATATACTTGATACGAGTCTTCATGTCCGCATACTGCTTCTGCTCTGTTGCACGAGCCAGCTCCAACTCCTGAGCCATCTCCTCAATTTGGGTCAGATTGTCATCGATTTCTTCTTCTAACACCTGAATCTCAGCAAGGAGCTCTACCAACTGAGCATCTATGCTATCAATCTCACCCTGAAGAGTCTCGGTCTTCTGCTCCCACTGCGCCACTTCTCGGTCCGCCGCTTCCTTCTCTTTCTGCTTCTGGGCAAGGTCCGCATCTGCCTGAGCCTTTTCGGCATCTTTCTGCTCCTGGGTCTTTTCCGTATCCGTAGCATGGACACGACTCATATCAACCGGCGATAGCAAACCCAGCGTCAATGCTGAGATTGTTAGGAAACTATATGTAATTCGTCGAAGTCTCCAATGATTCCATTTCATCACTTCTATAATATGAAATTTGGCCTTGCATTTCAAGGAATTGGGCCGGGTAAAAAAATAGACCCCACACATTATGTGGAGTCTAAATCCCGCAAACTAATCACTAGCAAAGCTTCATACGAATCTCTTTGGTAATAATGTCAGTATAACTAAAAGAAAGAAGCTGTGCCGGGCCATCGTTCTCATCATTCACTAAGATAGTAAATACACTAGGGTAAGCTTCCTGGATAACACCCTTCTGGATGTCAACCTTGTTACGGCCACGATCTAACTGAATCATAACCTCGCTACCACACTGTTGCTGAACGGATGCGCGGACTTTATTAAATTCTGACTGTTCCATGTTGCCCATAACCTCCTGATTCCCCACTGTACGTAGGAACGATATACATAATATAACATCTACACTTTACATTGTCAAAGTACATATGCGCGACAGTTGTCCATCAACTTACCTTTTTCCGCACAAAGGCGCATTGTAATTCCCGTTTATTATTCGTATAATCTTTTTGTAAAAAAAATTTCACGAGGTAATTATGATTCGAACAATACTTGTCGTTTTATACATGGTTAATTATTTAATTCTTAGTATTCCTGTGTGGGGCTTTGAGGCAATCGTTGGATTGTTTAGCAAGAAAGCCAGAGAGCGCCAGTGTTTCCACTTCGTACAGTGGGGATTCTCCTGCGTCCACCATATTGCAGGTGTCAAACTTACCACCATCGGTTTAGAGAATGTACCGAAAGATCAGGCTGTGCTCTACATCGGTAACCACTGCAGCTTCTTCGATGTAGTAATCTCCTATAGCCAGGTTCCTGGCGTAACCGGATTCATCTCCAAAAAGGAGATTAAGAAGGTACCACTTCTGTCCACCTGGATGGTGATTAACCATTGCTTATTCCTTGACCGTGACGACCTGCGCCAGGGACTGAAGGTCATTACCGACGCCATTGAATTGGTCAAGCAGGGTGTATCCATTTTCATCTATCCGGAAGGAACCAGAAGCAAGGATGGCAAGCTAGGCGAATTCAAGGCCGGCAGCTTTAAGATTGCAACCCGTACGAATTGCCCAATCATTCCGGTTGCCATAACCCGTTCTGCTGATATCCTTGAGAACCACATGCCATTCATTCACAGCACCAACGTAGTAATTCGTTACGGCGAGCCAATCATTCCATCTCAATTGGAGCCGGAGCAAAAGAAGCATATCAATGATTACACCAAAGGAATCATTGCCGACATGTTAAAAGAAAATGAAAAGTTAGCATAAAATATCCCCGCTTCATAATCGAAGCGGGGTTTTCTTTCACAAATATGCACCGTCTAAAGTAATGACCTGTCCGGTTAAGTATGGCGTCCCAAGAATTCCTAGGACACATTTGCCAACATCCTCCGGCGTTCCGAAACGTCCCACTGGAATCTCATCCATAAGCGCCTGCTTCTCCTCAGAATCCAAATGACCATTCATATCCGTATCGATAACACCACAAGCAATGGCATTCACATTGATTCCCGATGGCGCCACCTCCTTGGCAAGTGCCTTGGTATAGGCGTTGATGCCACCTTTGGTTGCGGAGTAAGCCACTTCACAGGATGCACCTACATTGCCCCACATCGAAGAAATGTTAATGATATGGCCGGACTTGTTGTAAATCATCCCCGGCAGGAAAGCCTTGGTGGTGTAGAATGCAGCGGATAGATTCACACTGACAATACGATTCCACTCTTCCACTGACAAATCAGTAATCAGTCCCACATAAGAAATGCCTGCGTTATTCACAACAACGTCAATTGCCGGAAAAGTTTTCAACACATCTGCTGCCATGGTATTCACTTTATCCGCATCTCCCATGTCACAGACATAGGTTAACACCTGAATTCCATATTCGCTTCGCAGTTCTTCTGCCAAGCCATTCAGTGCATCTATATTCTTTTCACAGGTCAGAGCCAGGGAATATCCCTCAGCAGCAAGGGCAGATGCGATACCACGCCCAATCCCTCGGGAAGCCCCGGAAACAAAAGCTGTTTTCATAATGATTTCCTATCCAACGTCTCTCTCAAAGAGCAAACTTTATCTATGATACATACCACAACCGCTTCCTTAGAAGAAGGAACCTTGGTCAATGTCAGTGGCCACATATGGCTACGAATAATACCAATTTCCTTGGGTGTCAAATCAAAATCTCGTCTGGCATTGGCCACTGCTCGGTCCGGATGATGATACCCATGGAGATGATCACCGTAATCATGCCAATCATACAAATAATAGTCATGCAAAAAAGCTCCGCGAACCAGTGCCTTTTCATCTACCTGCAAGTGCAACCGGCGTGCCAGGTAGTAGCTATGCCTCGCCACGTCCATACAGTGGTCATAAGTGGTCTTATTGCTATGCTGAATGAACTTTTTCATACGGTTGGTCTTGGCATCTGCTGCCAACTCAGAAACCAACGCCCGGAAAAGTAAATCTTCCGCTTTATGATTCAACATGGTCATTTTCCTCCTTATTTAATACTGCAGAGGTTTTTTCTGCTATGACGCCTGCGGCATCCTTGGCCTTATCCTTCACAATCACCAAAGCTTCCTTCATAGAAGTCGCTACGCTGGTGTACTTTACATTACGGAACGTACGAATACTAATGAGCTGATGCTTCTGTCCAAAGCTCAAGGAAGCCAAACGATCCTTGAACTCATCCGGCATGTTCTGAATACGTTCCACATTACTTTCCATTCTGCTATCAAACACTTCCTGCATAGCATTCAATCGCGCAATCAATGTGGACAAGGATGCTACTGTTACCGCAATATCCGCCCCCAAAAACATAGCAAACAAGAGCGCCACAAACTGACTGACAACGG
The DNA here is from genome assembly GCA_024690265.1 of Lachnospiraceae bacterium. Taxonomy (GTDB): domain Bacteria; phylum Bacillota; class Clostridia; order Lachnospirales; family Lachnospiraceae; genus XBD2001. The sequence continues at coordinate 7,461 of JAILCW010000077.1, forward strand.
CCGGCAGGTATGGAATATTCGCATCAATAAACGGAAAAATCCATTTGACGAATACAATACCAGCCAAGCCAAAACCGGTAGTGGCAGGCAAACAGATACGGCCCTTGATGTTCAATGGGACATTGCTATAGTCCCACCACATAGCGTGGAAGCAGGTCTCTAACAACCAGGAAATAGAGTATTCCAGCACTGCACTTCCCAATGCACATATCACAAAGACCTTCCAGGCCGGTGGATTCACCACTCCCAACTTCTCCGGAAGTAGTACTTCAAAAATCAAATTGGCTGAAATCACTCCCAGCCCATATATCGGACAAATAGGGCCAAAGAGAAAACCTCGGTTCTGCCACTGTTTCGTTGTAGTCGTACAATAAATCGTCTCATAAATCCATCCCAAAAAGCTGAAAACCATAAACTGGTTGAATAATGCTGTCAATGTCATGATATAAGCCTCCTAATACGTCATTTTATTATACATGATTGGTCAATAGTGGGCAAAGATAGGGCCACAAAGTACGACAAGCGTCCATTAAATTATCTGACAATAAACCTAAAATCACCTTGATATCAGACTTGGTTATGCTATAATTTAGATATGAATCAAGTAGCAGTTTTGATTCAAATACATTGAAAAGGGGTTGGACACCATGAGAATTAACATCGCAGGTAGAAACATTGAACTTACTGAAGGATTAAAGGCAGCAGTGGAGGATAAGCTGTCAAAGCTGGAGAAATATTTTGCACCGGATACCCAAGCGAATGTTACGCTAAGCGTAGAGAAGGAAAGACAGAAAATTGAGGTTACCATCCCAATCAAGGGACATGTGATTCGAAGCGAGCAGGTTTCTAATGACATGTATGTATCAATCGATTTAGTAGTGGAGGTTATTGAACGTCAGTTAAAGAAGTATCGAAATAAACTCGTTACCAAGCAACAGGAACCGGGCGAGTTCTTCGCAGAGGAGTTCATTAGCAAAGACAGCGGCGATGATGAGGAAATCAAAATCGTTCGTTCCAAGAGATTTGGAATTAAGCCAATGTATCCGGAAGACGCTTGTGTTCAGATGGAATTGTTAGGACATGATTTCTTCGTATTCCGTAACGCTGAAACCGATGAAGTCAATGTTGTTTACAAGCGTCGTGGTAACACTTACGGTTTGATTGAACCGGAATTCTAATTGAATATGATTAAGATAACAAGCCACCTATCCAATAGGTGGCTTGTTTTAATATCTTGATAAAATATCTGATAAGTATTCCTTGTACCCTTCGCGAACCTGATCCGGTCCAAGAACCTCCACTTTGCTTCCTAAGCCCGTTAGCCAACCGTAGAATTGCGGACTAAGCTGTACCGGCACACGCACAAGTAATGCATCCTTGTCCTTACGCATGGTGACTTCACTACCAAATCGATCGCGAAATACACCCGCCATATCTGTAGTCGCACGAAGACGTACCGTCTCTGTTTCGCCAGCAAACATTCCAAAGGTTTGCTTGCTGTAATCACTCAAGCGCAACGCCTCACGCTCTTCCTTGCCGCCGCGCTTCTCATCCATCGCCGCTGCATTACGAATCTTGTCCACACGATAATGTCGAATACCACCGGCCTTCTCATCGAAGGCTACCAAATAATAGTTCTCGTTGTCCCACAACAGGAATGCCGGACTTACTTCGTAAAATGCACCGTCATGGCGGAATTGCAACTTGCCATCCGCCGTCCATTCCAAGTATTGGAACCTCATACGACAGTCGGTATCTATACAATGATAGATTTCATCAATCGCATAATAAATCTCTTCGTTGTCGGCCTTCAATCGGTCCATAACCACTACCTGGCGATGTAACTGCTTCGCTTGTTCATGGCTTACAAGAGATTCCAATTTCTTAACTAATTCTGCGGATTTTTTCTCCGTGATAAACTTGGATGCAGAAACTGCGTCTACCAGCAGCTTCACTTCCGGAAGCTCAAACTCTCTGGAGCCTAAGTAATATCCACCGGATTTGCCCGGTATCATAATGACATCCAATCCATAGTCTTCCAGAATTGCCATGTCGGTGTAGATACTCTTACGCTCTGCCGGAATACCATCCGACTCTAATCGCCCAATAATATCGGCCATGGACAACGGATGCGCCTCGTCAGAATCCTTCAGCAGGTAACTCATTATGCGAAGGAGTTTTAACTTTTGATTCTGCTGGTTTGCCATAGTTCCCCCTTATAAAACCCACACATCAGCGTTCGTTGACGAAATACAACTAGCGCCTGCATCCAAACAAGCCATCACATCTTCTTTGTCGGATACCAATCCACCGGCAATCACCGGGCGCTTGGTGATATCGCAAATACGTCGAATCACCTTCGGCATAAGTGCCGGCAACACCTCGATAACGTCCGGCTTGGCATTGGATACCTGTCGCTCCATATTGGAAAATGCCATGGAATCAATGATGAAGAATCGCATCACCGTATATAGCTTCAACTCACGCGCTCTGGTAATCAACTGCGCCTTGGTGGAAATAATACCATCTGCCTTGGTATGCTGTTTGATATAATCCACCGCCACCTCATTGGAGTGTAGCCCCTGAATCAAATCAATATGGACAAAAGCAATCTTCCCCGCAGCCTTCACCTGATCAACGATCTCTGTAATATTAAGGATGTCACCATAAAGGATAAAAACAATACGACCGTCACACTCTTTGCAACGCGCCAAACCATCGGCATCCTTAATAGCCATAATAATAGGATTGTCTTCAATTGCCTCTTTTAAAATGTGATTCATACTTCTCACCAATCTACTTCGTGTAGTTCTGGAAAATCGCCACGTGGTCCTGTCGCTCCATCAAACTGGAATCCGCCTTGCCGGTAACAAGAATGTAGCGATGTCCACCATTGGATAACAATGCACTCACACAACAATTGCCGGATTCTATAACATATCCGGTCTTGGCCCCAATAATGGTGCCATTGATCTCCTGGTCTTCGATCCAACCAATGAACTTATCGTACAACCACTGTCCTTCCGGATGGAATTCGTTAGGGTCAATATTGTGCTCACGGGTCTTCAACACTTCCGCACATAACTCATTGTCCAATGCTGCAGCCATAATGACCGCCATATCCGATGCTGTGGTGTAATGGTCCTCATCAAACAATCCAACGCAGTTGGTAAAATGAGTGGTATCAGAAATTCCAAGCTTCTCTAGCTTCTCATTCATCATATCTACAAATGCTTCATGACTTCCTGCCACGTACTCTGCAAGGGTAACGGAAGCATCTGCACCGGAGCAGAGAATAACGCCATAAAACAAGTCGCGAATGGTAACCTGCTCTCCTACTTCAAATCCAACAACGCTACACTCATTGATATAGCTATAATTTGTAGTCTCAAAAGTAACGGTTGCCACATCATCCAACTGCTCCGGTGTAATATGCTCTGCAGCCACAAGAACAGTTAACACTTTAGTCATGGATGCCGGATACATCTTGGTCTCCGGATCTCTGGATGCCACAACGTGGTTCTCGTCCAAATCAATCAAAATACCAAATCGACTATTAACACCTTCACCAAAGCTCTTGGTGTCGTCGTCTGCAACGAACTCATAGCGGCGAACACTATCGGTCTTTTGTCCCAGCGTAACAATATCTGAAGTGGGATTATCAAGATAACCCAGAATCACATCTGCCATGGTTGGTTCTGCTTCCGCCTCAGCCGCCTTGGTCTGTACCTTCTGACTAACCTGAGGGATTACAACAACTGCAGCTACTATAACTGCAGCCACTGCAACAGCGCCTCCAAGTAATACTTTCCAGTGAGAGCACAGCAATTCTAACTTCTGTTCCTTCCATCGCTTGCTCATAAACTGCGCCTTGTAGTTTCTTTGTATTCTCTTTGGTTCTTCCATTCTCATAAAACTTCTAACTTTCCAATGTAATCTCTAGTAAATGCTTGGAGAGCGCCATCTTCTCCGGTGTTGGATTACTATTCTCAAAAGTAACCACTCCCTTGCGCTTCTCATCTGTGCACAAGATGCCTGCCACTTCCATGCGGCGCTTCAGCTCTCGTGCTGTCCCCTCTGCCCCATCGTATATCTCAATCTCAGGGCCTAAAACCTTCGCAATGGCCTTACGCACAAACGGATAATGTGTGCATCCTAACACCACTGCATCTACCGCACCATTGCGATAATCCCACAATAATTCTTCCAGAAAACTGTAGAGCTGCGGGCTGTCAAAATTGCCGGCTTCTACGTAATCCATTAACCCCGGGCAAGCCAGCGGATAGATAATCGCACGATCCTGAAACCGGGAGAGCAGGAGATTGAACTTCTCCTCCCGAATAGTCATAGGCGTAGCCATCACCAGAACTCGTCCGCCTACATGCTGCTCCACTGCAGGCTTAAGCGCCGGCTCGATACCAACCAGCGGAAGTTCCGGGTACATCTGACGCAAATCCTTAAGAGCCGCAGCCGTTGCCGTATTACATGCAATGGCAATCGCCTTGGCTCCCCTTTCCAAATAAGAATCCACATGGGAAATAACCAAATCACGAACAAACTCCGTAGTCTTGGTTCCATAGGGCGCATTCGCAGAATCTCCGAAAAATATAAAATCTTCCTGGGGCATTATACGAACCATCTCACGTAAAACACTGATTCCACCCACTCCGGAGTCCATCACGGCGATGGGTCTTGTATCTTGCTTCATGGACGACAAAGCGCCTCCTTTTCTCAATCTATAGCACTTATAAATATAGCACAGCCGTCGGTATTCGACTAGCACATTTACGCTTTCGAAGTATTCTGACATCTGCCCCGAAAGCACCGAAAAGTATATACTATTCCCTTCTTGGAGTGCTATAATAAACCTATAAAAGAATAAGGAGGGTAGCCATTACATTTTATTTTTTCACAGTAAAGGAGACTGCCTATGCCAAGGAAGAAAAGTGTAGCTAAAACCTATGTACTTGATACGAACATTCTGATTCAGCAGCCCAACTCCATTTTCGGTTTTGATGACAATAACATTGTTATTACCGGAACCACCTTGCAAGAGTTGGACCGCAAAAAGACCGCTCCGGGCGAGCTTGGTTACCATGCGCGAGAAGCAATTCGATTGATTGATTCCCTACGCCCCCATGGCGACTACCTCGAAGGAATACCTCTTCCACATGGCGGAAAATTCTTCATAGATCCCAATGGAATACATCAGGAGAATCTTCCCCAGGGATTTGATATTTCTCAGCCGGATAATCGTATTATCAGTTCTGTGATTACACGAGCCAAGAACAGCGATGCTCCTGTGATTCTCATTACCAATGACGTATCCATGCGAATCAACGCTGTAGTATGTGGCATCGAAACGCAAGGTTATCACAATGAGGAAATTGACGACCAAGACAATATCTATACCGGTCGTTGTGACGCTTATCTTTCCGGCAAAGCTTTCTCAACCTTAATGGGGGAGGGAATTGTCTCGGTAAACAAAGAAATCACTTTCTATGCACCGGACAATCATATTGTAGACGTAGAAGAAAATGAATTCTGCTTGGTGCGAGACTCCGATAGTCCGAATGACCGCACTGCTTTGGCGATGTACCGAGAAGGTATGTTACATCGAATCAAAGACAACGAGCATCCATTCGGTATTACCGGAAAGAACATCGCGCAAAAATTTGCGCTCCATGCTCTTATGGCCCCACCGGAAGAAATCCCACTTGTTATCTTGCGCGGGCCGGCGGGATGTGCTAAAACATTCCTATCGCTTGCCGCCGGATTAGACGAAAGCTACCGTCAAGGCTATGCTAGTGGCGGTGCTCGTTACCAGAAGGTGATGATCACACGCAACAACGTTTTATCCGATGCAGAATTAGGTTTTCTCCCAGGAACTCTGGAAGAGAAAATGGGGCCATTGGTTGCTCCATTTATAGATAACTTGGAAGTGCTACTCAAAGCAAATACGAAGGATGAATCTATGGATCAGATTCATGCTCAAATCGATGACTTGTTGGACGATGGTATACTAGAGATTTGTTCCATGGCATATATGCGTGGACGCTCCATCACCGGAAGCTACCTCATTATCGATGAGGCTCAGAATGCTACGGTTGGACAGATTCTCGAAATTATCTCTCGTGCCGGTATGGGTACTAAAGTAATTGTTGCAGGCGACCCGGATCAGATTGATAATCCGAAACTAGACAAAATCAATAATGGCTTGGTGTTCGCCGCCGAGAAGATGAAAGGTAGTAAGCTTTGTGCGCAGCTTACCTTCGATCAGGAAGAGAGTGTACGAAGCCCACTGGCAATGGAGGCCGCCAAACGCCTAACCCTATAACCGCTTTCGAACGGTTTAGAAAGGAAGACGTATGAATCCAACATTTCCATTTGAAGAGGAAAGCAACGCAAGACACTGCCCACAATGTGGCCAACGAGTCCCTCGCGGTTATCGGGGAGATACCTGTCCCGCCTGTGAAGAAGAAGCATTATATCAGGAAGTCAAAGCATATATTTCCACCCATAATGCAACGGCCTTACAGGTTGCCCAGAAGTTTAACATTCCTCTGGCGCAGGTAAAGGATTGGATTGAAAACGGCTATTTTATGTATCGCAATAACAATTGGTTTTAGACATTAGCTGCGTCTGACTACGATTGTATTTTATTGTATTTTATCAGATAATTTGTTGACTTAATGTAAATTGTATTGTACTATAAATACAAGTAAACGAGATGTACATTATAGAGAAGGAAGAAACCTGGCGTGTGCTTCAGGTGACAAGTTCTTTGTAAGAATGAGATGACATGGCGTGTGCTTCATCGATTTGATTTCCGTATATTTCGAATTAAAACAGGGTGCCGATAAGCACCCTGTTTTTTGGTTTTATTTAGATTTCATCATCATCGAAGTCTTCCACATCCTCTCCAGGAGCAACAGAAAGCCTGCGAATACGATCCAACTGTTTCTTATGCACATAGTCGTGCACTTCTTCATGTTCATGTAATAGACGACAACCCAAGACCTTATCACCACGATCCGCTCCCTGAGCGCGCACCACCACACAGGTGAGCGAAAACCAAAAGCTCTTCTTGGATGATGTGTCTGCAAAGGTTACTACCAAGGTATCCCCCACATCCGCAGGGAATCCCCTACGACAGAAGAATCCTACGCCCCCGGCAGAGACATCACGTATTGTCACCGTCTCTTGGGCGAACTCCACCAAGCCGGTGGTGGTTGCCGTTCCGGCCACACCAACCCACAGGCGGAAAAACTTACGACGATTCACAAAGGTCTCGCTGATTGGGCACATTACCACATGCACATCGCCAGCATCCGGCAAAAAGATTCGTCGCACACGGATATCATTATAAAATTCGCCGGAACTAGGTACCAGTACTTCACAACGTACCAAATCACTCTCAAAATTAACAATATTAGAGCGATCTTCGGTATGAATCAATTCTACCAACACCACGTCCTGATTAGTATTAGCACGCAGAATCTCCCGATCACGCATGGATTGAGCCACTACAGTCGTCTCAAAGAAGATTCCGGTATGGTTCTTGCCATATACAGCTACGCGAATGGATTGGCCTGCGGCCAAATCAGCTAAGTTCGCCATACGCTACTCCCTATGTTAGGAAAGAATTGGTTTACAAGCCTCTGCTAATTTTTCTTTCTTCGCCTTGGCATCCGCCAAATCGGATCCCTTGGTGGTGAAGTAAGTCTTAATCTTCGGTTCTGTACCAGATGGACGAACCACAACGGTGGAGCCATCCTCCAAGCCATAAATCAAAACATTTGCCTTCGGCAAACCGGTTTCTTCCGGCTTGGTATAATCAATGACGGATGTTACTGCAATGCCTGCAAAATCCTTCGGTGCATTGGCACGCAATCCATCCATAATTCCCTTCATCTTGTCCATACCAGACAATCCAGGGAACTCAAAACTATCTACCTGATTCAGATAGCGTCCGTACTCTGCGTAGATTTCCTCCAAGCGCTGCTTGATGGAAGAACCAATACTACGATAGTAAGCGGCCATCTCACAGATTAACATGGAACCAATAATGGCATCCTTATCACGTACGTACGGACCAGCCAGATAGCCATAGCTCTCTTCAAAGCCAAAGATGAATCGTTCTACCTCTCCATCTGCCTCTAACTGTGCAATCTGATCTCCAATCCACTTGAAGCCTGTCAAAACGTGACGTAATTCTACGCCATAGTGCTCTGCTACTTTGTCTGCCAGCGGTGTAGATACAATCGACATTACTGCCACCGGATTCTTAGGCATGGTGCCCTTCTCGATGCGGCCAGCACAAATATAATCCAATAACAGAACACCCATCTCATTACCGGAAACCAATTCGTAGCTTCCGTCCGGGCACTTCATAGCAATACCTACACGGTCTGCATCTGGGTCTGTTGCCAACATCAAATCCGCACCCTCTTCCTTGGCAAGATTCAAGCCATACTGTAATGCCTCAAGAATCTCAGGGTTTGGATATGGGCAAGTCGTAAAGTATCCATTGGGATACTCCTGCTCCGGTACAATGGTAATATCTGTAATTCCCATATCATTCAAAACCTTAGTAACCGGTACTAAACCGGAACCATTCAGTGGGGAATAAACCAGCTTCAATCCTGCAGTCTTGCACAGGCCCGGACGAACCTGACGTGCTTCAATTGCCTCATAGAGTGCAGCCTTGCAATCATCGCCTACGAAGCGAATCATGCCATTCTCTACACCTTCGGCAAAGGATATATACTTAGCACCTGTCAGAATATCTGTCTTCTGAATCTCATCATAAACAATAGCTGCAGCATCATCAGTCATCTGACATCCATCCGGACCGTATGCCTTATATCCGTTGTATTTGGCCGGGTTATGGGATGCTGTCACCATGATTCCGGCATTGCAATTATAGTAACGGGTCGCAAAACTAAGCGCCGGTACCGGCATCAATGCATCATAGATTCGAACATGGATACCATTGGCTGCCAGCACGCCTGCTGCTGCCTTCGCAAATACATCGCTCTTAATTCTGCTATCGTAACTAACTGCCACTGTCTGGGTACCACCCTGGGTCTTCACCCAATTGGCAAGTCCCTGTGTCGCCTGACGAACTACCCAAATATTCATGCGATTCGTTCCGGCCCCAACCGTGCCCCGAAGGCCTGCTGTTCCGAACTGAAGAGCTACTGCAAAACGGTCCTTAATCTCTTCCTCATTGCCCTGAACCTTTAATAATTCAGGCAACAAATCCGCATCTTCCAAATCTGCTTCTAACCAACGCTTATACTCATCCTGATACATTTACTTACCCGCCTTTCATATTCGTAAAATACTAAAAGGAGCGATTTCTCGCTCCTTAAGTTTATCATATTTTAATGTGGTTTTAAATTGGTAACTTATTGGCTAACCCGCTCTGTAGCGTTGTAATTGGCATGATAAACCTCAGCCCCATTACTATCTACATAACGAACCTCAACGGTAATACCGGTAATCTCTGTACTCTCTTCTAATCCCTGAGCAATTGCGATAAATGAATCATCGTAACCGGCCATCTTCTCTTCTAATTGTTCCACTACCAAAGCCTTGGTATCTTCATCCAACTCTCGGCCAAGGTTATAAGTATACGTAATGGTATTCTCCTTCACCTCGATAGATACACCGGAATCTGTAGCCATCTCCTGAATCTTATCAGAAGCAGACTCACTGTTCTGCAAAGCCTCTTCCAGAGATGTCGGCTTGCCACATCCAACCAAAAGCACCGTAGCCATCACGGCCATTGCCATCATTTTTGCAAATTTCTTCATTACCAAATCCTCTATTTCTATATTCCCTTTCCTGCCACAATACGGTTCTTGCCGGAAGCCTTGGCCTGATATAATGCATCGTCCACGGCTTTGAACACGGTGTTGAATTCTTGTTGGCTGGAGCAAGTAACAATACCACCGCTAATTGTAATACGATCATCTGTAAAATCATAATGCTGATTCTCGAATGCACGGCGAAACTCTTCCATTTGTTTCTGACAAACAACAGGGTTCAAGTCACGGAATATAAACAAGAACTCCTCGCCACCATAACGGCAAACCCGGTAGTCCGGGCGCTCAGCAGAAGAATGTCCCATGGTCCGGCTCAAGCGTCCGATACGCTCTAGTACTTTGTCACCGCAATCATGTCCATAGGTATCATTCACATGTTTAAAATTGTCGATATCAATCAACGCTACCGTGGTTGGCTGCCGATTGCTGCAACGCCGAAAGATCTTCTCAATATTATGGCTCAGGTAATCTCTGGAATAACATCCCGTCAGAACATCTCTAGCCACACGATCCTGGAACTCATCGGACTGCTTCAAAAGACTTAAGTTATCTTCCATCATCTCATCCAAATACGTATGCAACACTTTGGTAAATGCATAAAACATCGCAATTATAAGCGCATTCAGGATGTAATGCTGCACATAGTACAGAAACACAGATTGCTTCACCACAAAGCCACCTTGGGAGCGATCCTTAATCTGCATGATAAATGTCAACGTCATAATCACGTAGATATAGGTGAGTACGCCTCGTTTTAGCATTTGGTTATGTGAGATAACCAAAAACATCAATCCAAAAGATGGCACCAACCATAACTGCGGGTAGAATCCGTGGAATATGGAAGCCAATCCACACATAGTCGTAATTACAAATGCCAGCACTGCCGTTTTGCGCTCCGACGAAAAGAATCCCTTTTCTACGTACCACATTATAGAAATCAACCCTACACCGATTGCATTCGGCAGGCACACATACTTCACAAAGTAAAGTGCCGGTGGAATTGACAACAGCTTCATCGCCATTGCAAATCCAAAATATGCATTATCAAGAACAATCATAAATACGGCACAAATTGAAATGGTAATTGCCATCTTGTGTCGTATTGCACGTTCTATTTCTCTAGTCCTTCCCGATCCTTCCATCGTATTGCCCCTTAAGATAAGCCTCGAAGGCCTCCATTCCTTCCCCTGTTTTTGCTGACACCGGGAAAATCTGAACATCTGGGTTCAGCTTTCTCACATGATCACAGCATTTGTCTAAATCAAACGTAAAATATGATAAGGTATCCATCTTGGTAATCACCAATGCATCACACATAGAAAACATCAGTGGGTACTTCAATGGCTTATCATCCCCCTCAGGTACACTCAAAATCATAACATTCAGATGAGCACCTGTATCAAACTCAGCCGGACAAATCAAATTGCCCACATTCTCAAGAATTGCGATGTCTACATCCTCAATTCCCAGCTCTTCTACACCTCTTCTGGTCATGCCGGCATCCATATGGCACATACCATCGGTATGAACCTGAATACTCTTAGCCCCAAAAGATTCCATCTTGATGGCATCCACATCAGAATCAATATCCGCTTCAATGACACCAATACGAGTATCAGCCTGCATATCGGAAACTGTCTTAGACAACAGGGTCGTCTTGCCGCTTCCCGGAGAACTCATTAAGTTAATGAGTAAGGTCTTCTGTTGGCGAAGCTCCTCACGTAAAATATCTGCATCACGATCATTGGATTCCGTAATACTGCGATGTACTTCGATTACTTTCATTATGCTCTCCATGCCTCCACTTCATTGATTAACCAGTCAATCCATGCATCGAATCCATCCCCCTTAAGAGAAGATAGTGGCATGATAGGTAGTCCTGGGTTCAACTTATCTACAGAAGCCTTTAGCGCATCCATATCAAAATCAAATACAACTGCCGTATCAATCTTATTAATCAACAGACAATCCGTTACCGTAAACATCAACGGATACTTCAGTGGCTTGTCATCTCCTTCCGGAACACTTAAGATGGTAACCTTCTTGGCAGCTCCAACATCAAACTCTGCCGGACAAACCAGATTACCAATATTCTCTAAGAATACGATGTCTAAATCATCGATTCCCAATTCGTCCAAACCGCTCTGAGTCATACCTGCATCCATATGACAGGAGCCGCCGGTGTGCAACTGAATGACCTTGGCACCGGTCTCGGCGATAGTATCAGCATCTACCTGAGAATCTACATCTGCTTCCATAACGCCAATCTTGTAGCGGTCCTTCAAAGCATTGATGGTACGAACCAAGGTTGTGGTCTTGCCTGCTCCCGGACTTGCCATCAGGTTCACTAAAAATGTTTTCTTCTTACGTAAGCCATCACGTACCTGCTCAGCCAACACATCGTTGTCTTCCAGTATGTGTGCTTTAACTTCTTTTACACGAATACCGTTATTCACGCTGTATCCTCCAAACTAACTACTTATCCACATGTGTCGTTCATGCATGTATATTTTAACATGGGATAACCCTATTGTGCCACTAAGAATTAACAGATACGAGGAAGGCCCTCTCCCTGCAATACATCCAACTGACGCATGCCACCAATAGCAGTTCTTACCAACAAGTCGCCGTGACCATCTATGCCTTCCGTCACTACACCGATTTGAACGGCATCGGCACCATAATTGGCGCCTCTAAGCAACTGTAAAGCTTCCTCTGCTGCTTCTGCCGGTAACGCAACAATCATCTTGCCTTCATTGCCCATATATAAAGGATCCAACCCCAGCAATCCACAGAAATCACGAACTGCAGGAGAAACCGGAAGTGACTCCTCCTCTAAGGTAATGGTCACCTTGGAGCTATCGGATAATTCCTTCAATACCGTTGCCAATCCACCACGCGTAACATCACGCATGCAATGAACCGGAATCTTATGCGCAAGCAAAGTCGCTACCATGTCCGTCAATGGTGCATTGTCACTCTCAATCTGATTGGTAATATTCATGCGGCTTCCCAAGATGGTTGCATGATGATCACCCAGATTGCCGGAAACCAAAACAACATCTCCCGGCTGAATCCGGGTTGCAGAAATCTCCAATCCTTCCGGAACAAATCCTACACCGGCGGTATTAATCATGATTCCGCCGTTGCCCTCAATGACCTTAGTATCTCCGGCTACAATTGTTACACCAGCTTCTCTTGCGGTCTCGGCCATGGAGGTTGCCACACGACGCAACAACTCTACATCCGTTCCCTCCTGAATAATATATCCACAGGTCAGATACTTCGGAGTAGCTCCACGCATCAAAAGGTCGTTGACCGTACCGCATACCGCCAAACGGCCAATGTCGCCGCCTGGATACTCTAACGGAGTCACCACAAAACTATCCGTAGTCATTGCGATACGGGCGCTACCCTCTACCACCGCACTGTCTTCCATTTCGTTCAATACAGTATTATCAAATGCTTTTGCAAAAATCTCATCAATCAACTCGGAAGTTGCAGCACCGCCACTTCCATGTGCCATTGTAATAACCATTTTCTTATCCTATCTATTCAAAAATCTCTGATAACAACTTCCCTCAGAAGACACCATGCAAGCACCCTGAGGTGTAAGTGGACTGCATACCTTGCCAAAGAGCGGGCACTCTTCCGAAGTAATCTTGCCCATCAGCACCTGATCACAACGGCACGCCTTGTTAATCTTGTGGTCCTCATCCAGTCCACGGCTTCCTGCGTCTAAGGCAGCGTACTCCTTGCGAAGATACAATCCGGAATCCGCAATCTCACCCATGCCACGCCATACAGCAGGTCCCGGCTCAAAGTATTTCTCAACCTTGGCCTGAGCAATCACATTGCCATCATGAGTAACTACCGATGGATAAAAATTCTTTGTCAAACTCTCGCCCTCTGCCAATAGCTTCTGGCGCTGCTCCCACATACGTAGCAAACCATAGATTCCAACCACCAATTCCTTCGGTGAAAAACCCGTCACTGCAAATGGAATGCCATATTCCCTGGATAATGCTTCAAAATGCTTGCTACCGCTGATGACACTTACGTGTCCCGGAGCTATAAATCCATCAATGCGTGCACCGTTATCACACAACCATCGAATCACTGGCGGCATCACCTTAAGAGCCGTCAACACCTGGATGTTGGTAATTCCTTCTGATTCAACCTGCTCCATTAACACCGTATACACAGGTACCGTTGTCTCAAATCCCACGGCACCAAATACATAGGTCTGATCCGGGTGTTCCTTGGCCAACGCAATAACATCCATAGGAGAATAAACCATCTCCACCGATGCTCCGGAACCCTTGGCCTCATTCAAGCTCTCACTGGTTCCCGGAATACGAAGTAAATCACCAAATGTACAAACCGTAGTCTCCGGTTGTCTTGCCAATGCAATCAAACGATCCACATAACCGGAAGGACTAACGCAAACCGGACAGCCCGGGCCTGACACTAAATGAATCTTGGGCGATATCACCTTGGTGATACCGGACTTGGCAATGGCGGCCGTATGACTGCCGCACACCTCCATAAAAGTCACATCCGGACCATCGTAATTTTTTAAATAATCAATATATGTTTCGATTCCCACTGTTTCTTCCAATCACTATGATAATGTCTGTAACTCTTCAAACAAGGACGCAAGCTCTTGGGCCTCATCCTGCTGTACTGTTTGAATAATGCATCCGGCGTGTACCAAAACATGGTCTCCCACCTTGATATCCACCAGGCCTCTGGCCGCTTCTACCGTATTACCGCTAAAATCCACCGTAGCATATCCATTATCATGAATCGCCGTAACTACTCCAGGCAATGCAACACACATTTTATAATCTCCTACTCTAATCCATGTTCATACATCCACAATTGGCCAAGGGCCAATCCGCCATCTCCCGCCGGGACTGCCGTATTCCACAGAACCTTCAATCCAAGCTCCTGTAATCTTGGCACCGCCAGACGAAGAAGCAACTGGTTATACATGCTTCCACCGGATAACGCCACATAACGCTCCACATCCGGTCGGTAGGCATAACACATCTCTGCCATTACCTCCGCCAAGGCCACGTGAAACTCATAGGCCAACTGTTCCGATGGAACACCCTGCACCTGATGTCGAACCATCTGTCCAATCATAGCGGGTGTATCAGCCACTATTATATCATTTTCGCACTCCAAAGGAATGGTTAATAACGCTTGGTATTTACCACCCTTTTCCTCATAGCGTTCTGCCGCTGCCTGCAGGCGATTGGCGCATTCGCCCTCAAAGGTATTCTCGTGACAAATGCCAAGAATAGCCGCCACGGCATCAAACAATCGTCCCATAGAGGAACAGCCCACCACCTGTATTCCATTATCAATGGCCGCTTCCAACAGCGGCTTGGAAGCATCTACGATGTAGGGGTTCTCTTCCTCAAACAAAAATCCACGCTTAATGGCATCGTGCAAATAACACATCGCAGGAATATTGGCATCCTTGGCCATGCGATTACCGCCCACCATTGGAATGGAGCGAATCTGACCAACATGTTCCATCTGTTTTCCATCGTAGTCAAAGAACTCGCCACCCCAAATGGAACCATCGTCGCCATAACCGGTACCATCAAAGGCAAATCCCATGGCCGGCTGTTCCAATCCATGCTCTGCAAAAACACTTGCCACGTGGGCCTTGTGATGTTGCACGCAGGTAATAGCAGCTTCCGGGGCTTCT
>JAILCW010000062.1 GCA_024690265.1 Lachnospiraceae bacterium
CCCCCAATCAGCGAAACATGCTTTGTATATTTTTCTTGGCGAACGGAACTGGAATCAAAAAAATACGTCAATCATTACGCAGTCATAGAAATTAGATAAAGTGTCAGCGGGGCAGACAAACACGTCCTTCGAATAGTAAAAGCGTCTAAAGGACACACGATAGGGATGGGCGTCACGGGACACAAGAAAATGGATTGGCTCCGCACAAGTAAGCGGCGACCCACGGCAGGAGGGCGGCCCGGGGCTAGGGAGGGGCGGCGGGGCGAAGCAGAGGGGAATGTGACAGAAAAGGCAGCCGACCATTGGTCGACTGCCTGGTGATGACTTTATTCTGCTGCGATTTCTCCGGCTAGTAGGTATACCACCGGTGAGTTCCAGTAGATGGTAATTTCGTTGGTGGAGTAGCTCTGTCCGTTGTCGGCATAGCACTTGGCACGTGGTGTGTCTGTTAGGACATTCTGAACAAATGGGTCATCGAGGCCACTATCCGGGCCGCCGACAATCATGCCTGGAACGGTTTTGCCCGTTGCCTGGGATGGACGATGGTGCGGATGCTCCGGATAGATAGTTCCGAATCCGGTAAGGAAGCAATAGCCGGTGGCATTGTTTCCAAAGAGGTAATGGAGTTGCATGTCTGCCGCATCCTTGTCATAGGTACCTAGTGCACTACCCATCATCAGCAAGAACTCACCGTTGTTAGCGATGGTTAGGTTGCTGCCCCATGGGTAGTCTCCAATGATGGAGGAGCCGTAGCTGTAGGTGTAGGCGTTGGCGCTGATTTCACTGGCGGTTTTGGCTGCTTCCTTCTTGACCGCATCGGTGTTGCTGGCACCCTCTGCGGTCAGGTAAGCGTAAGCACCGTAGCCTGCTACTCCCTGCCATCCAAGACTGTATCCGTTGTCAGGGAGTTCCTGTAACAAGGCGTCTTCGTAATTCTTGTCGCCGGTGGTCTTGTAAAGCTCGGCGTAAGCCCAGAAACGCTCGTCCACATCACAAGCATCCTCGTACTGTCCCGTAGTAACGTTACCAGGATTGATGTATCCCTTGATGTCACGCTCGGTGTTCGACAGATACTCCGCTGCCTTTTGAGATGCAGCCAGGCACTTGCTTGCATAGGCCGGGTCCACATCGGCAAATACGCGGGAGGCGATGGCCATAACACCTGCAAAATCACCGGTGGCGGTGGTGGATACATACATAATAACCATCTGGTCTGTTTCGTCCTCCGGCATAACTTCCCCAGGGAAGCTGCGGCAGGTTACCTTATGATAAACTGCGCCATCCTCACGCTGCATTTTAAAGAGCCAATCCAGCTCATACTTGGTTTCATCTAAAACATCCGGAATACCGTTGCCACTTTCAGGGATTCCAACAGCATCATCGAATACATCCGGATAGTTCTCGTAGGCCAATAGCAAGTCTGCAGCAGCAGTTGCACCGGCCACCACATATCTACCATAGTCTCCGGCATCATGCCATCCACCGGATACGTCCACTTCCAGTGAGCTGTTCTCATAGAGCACGGAATTGATCGTGTGGCACTCCGGGTGAGCCCAATCCCCTGCATACTCTGCTGTGAGTTCCTCGCCACAACGTTGGAAATAAAACATTTTTAGCGCAGCCTTAAGGGCGTCGCTGTAAACATCCTCACCAATCTTGAAGGAAGCTGAAATCGCGTCACCGGCCTCCACATGATAAGTTCCCTCTGCTGTGATGGAAGAAAAGTCAAAGACTGCTTCCGATTCCTCGGTGTCCGCATCGGCTTTGCCGCCATCGATAGCTGCCTCAAGGACTGATTTGCCGGTGGATTCATCGATGAGCTTGGCTGTCTGATTCAGTCCACTGCCCTTGATGGTTGCACTCTTGTAAGCACCCGTCAGGTATCCAATCTGATCGACTGCGATGTCCGGAACCTCTACCTGACCACTACCGGCCACACGTCCGGAAGCATCGGACAAAATAAGTTTAAAGTTGTCAAAGTATACGTGCTGATCCACGTTCTCTACACCGGCAGCCATGCCCAGATTAAAGCAGAATCTTGGTGCAGGGTCCGATGTTTCACCCATAGTGAATAAGTATTCAAAATGTGTTTTCTCAGTTGGAATGGTTGGCGTCTCCATATAATACGCATGGTAGTCACCGCCATTGATTTGGAATCGCATCTCCGCCGGACGTTTGACCGTGGCGTATGCGTCAAATGATAGTGCGTACTTGCACCCCTCATCCAGACCGAAGCCATCGTGATAGAGCTGCACGCTGTACTCACAATCTCCAAGATTCGTGATGTGCACATCCAATTCCTCATCCTCTGTTACAGCAAGGCTTGCCTCACCACCGGAGAAGTAGGTTGACCAGCCTTCTGTTCCATTGGAAAAATCTCCATTCTCCAATAGGTCCTCTGTGGATGTGCTTGCTTCCTCCTCCACTTCCTCTGCAGCTTCGCCGCCATCGGAAGTTGGTTCGCTATTAGCACCACATGATACAAGGCCAAGAATCATAGATGTTGTAATTACAACAGACAATAAAGACTGTAAGAAATGTTTCTTCATAGAAATCCCCCTCTTGATTGTTTACCTCACCCAATTTCAAGGATAGCATATCAACCGACTTACGTAACCGAAAACATTACGAAACCGGTGTAGAAATTGTATTGTCCTGCACATGTATCGACCCTGCCCCCTGCTAATAAAAAAGCTGAGGGATTGAAACTGTCAAGGGCGAAGCCGCTTAGCGGTGCTATGCACCCTTGATGGTTTCAATTCCCCAGCTATAATCTCAACAATGGGGGCAGGGAAAAATAAAAAAACCGGCAGTCAAATGACTGCCGGATAAATAAAAGCCTTATTATGCAAGCGCTGCAGTAATGATAGCCATGGAGTAAACCTCCAATGCGTTACATCCACGAGAAAGGTCGTTGATGGAAGCATTCAATCCAAGAAGGATTGGGCCGTAAGCTTCGAAGTTACCCATACGCTGAGCAATCTTGTAACCGATGTTACCAGCATTGATGTCAGGGAATACGAAGGTGTTCGCATGACCAGCTACAGGAGAACCAGGGCACTTGGTACGAGCTACACGAGGAGCAACTGCTGCATCGAACTGAATCTCTCCCTCGATTGGAAGGTTCGGATACTTCTCTTTAGCCTTCTGGGCAGCTTCACGCATCTTGTCAACATCTTCACCCTTACCGGATCCAAGTGTAGAGTAGCTAAGGAATGCAACCTTAGGATCGATACCGAAGATCTTAGCACACTCAGCAGTCTCACCAGCGATCTCAACCAACTCATCAGCGCTTGGCTTGATGTTGATTGCACAGTCAGCCATCGCAAGAACTTCGTTCTCACCGGTAGCAGAAGGACGAACCAAGATAAAGCAAGAAGATACAACGCTGTTACCCGGCTTGGTCTTAATCAACTGAAGTGCAGGACGAACGGTGTCTGCGGTAGAATAAGTAGCACCACCAAGAAGGGAATCAGCAACGCCCATCTTAACAAGCATGGTACCAAAGTAGTTAGCCTGAGATAAAGTCTTGCGAGCTTCCTCAGGGGTAACACCCTTGGACTTGCGAAGTTCGCAGAACATATCTACCATTTCATCCATACGGTCATAATTAGCAGGATCGATGATCTCTGCGCCACGGATGTTGTAACCTTCCTTCTCTGCTACAGCCTCAACCTCTTCCGGGTTACCGAGAAGGATTGGATGCAGGAAGTTACCAGCTAATAAACGAGAAGAAGCCTCCAAGATACGAGGATCGTTACCTTCG
Organism: Lachnospiraceae bacterium; assembly: GCA_024690265.1. GTDB lineage: Bacteria > Bacillota > Clostridia > Lachnospirales > Lachnospiraceae > XBD2001. The sequence goes on from JAILCW010000062.1 coordinate 3,767, forward strand.
GTAAAAACGATCTTCTTAGGATTCTTCTTTAACTTTTCGATCATGTCGCCAAAACCAAACATATCAAAATCTCCTTTTCATAAAAAAGTATATTATTATACATAAATAGCCTTTACTATCATAGCACCCTCACTATAATTTGCAACGGGCAATAGTTCCGCATTTGTGGACTATTTTAAATACAGAGAAATATATTTACATTTTTGTTGCATTTGCAAATCCATAGTTCTACACTATGTTTTAAAAAGATGATGATTGCTAAGGAAAAAGAATTAACAAACTAGGAGGACTCAACATTATGAAAACGAAGAAGCTTATCCTTACGGCACTATTCACTGCGCTTACCACGGTGGCAACCATGGTAATCCACATTCCTACACCTACCATGGGCTATATCCATCCTGGCGATGCACTGGTACTTTTAAGCGGCATCTTGCTGGGGCCTCTGGCAGGCGCCTTTGCTGCAGGTGTCGGTAGTGCCTTAAGCGACTTGTTCGGCGGCTATTTTATCTATGTGCCGGCAACCTTGATAATCAAAGGTCTCACCGCCTGGGTTGCATATTATGTATTCCGGGAGATCAAGAAGCTTTTCTCCAAGGACGTTCCTGCCACCATTATTGGCGGTGTGGTGGGTGAAACCATTATGGTCATTGGCTACTTCGTATTTGAAATCTTTATGCTGGCCTTTACCACCGGTGACGGACTTTCCGCATCCGGCATCGCATCCGGCATTGCAGCCAGTGCATCCGGTGTTCCATTCAATGTGGTCCAGGGCATTGTGGGCATCATTCTTGCCACCATTCTGTACCCATTGCTGAAGCGCTTAGAAACAGAAACCATCAACGAATAAGCATAAGAAAACTCCTGCAGACAAACCTGCAGGAGTTATTTATTGGTTCAATTCCTGATACAAATCTACCGCTTTCTTGGGGCGGTCCGTAATGATTCCGTTAGCAATTCCATTCAAAAAGTAGGACATCCGTCGTGGCTTATTAATGGTCCAGATGTAGGTCCTTTTGTTGGCCAACTGGGACATAATCAGCGTAGACGCAGTCGCTCCCTTGTCCTGAAGCACCAGAAAATCGCAATCCAAAGCAACAACATGTCCATAGGAGAAATAGCAAACATAGCCGGTATCCACCGTAGGATAGGTCGTCTCGGCATACTGCACCAGATTATAGTTCATGGAAATCAGAGAACACTCATCTTCCATGTCATAATCCTCAATCATGCGTACCACTTCCCGCACCATTTTCTTGTTAGCAGATATTCCCTTCAACTCAATGAACAAATGAATCCGGCCCTTGGCAGCCTGAAGCATCTCGTCCAAGGTTGCCACCTGATACATGGCGCCGTCTCTTCCACGGATGTGAAGCTTTTTAATCTGCTCTAGCGTCATATCCTGAGCGGTAAGATTGGATCCGGCCACTCTGGCAAAAGTACGATCGTGATTGACCACATAATGCCCATCCGCCGTCCGCTGGATGTCGATTTCACAGCCACCGGCGCCCAATTCAATGGCAGCCTCCAGTCCCTCTAGGGTATTCTCTCCGGCCATAACACCACCGCCGCGATGAGAGATCACCATGGCCTCACTCTTTTCCGGGAAGAGGGCCGCAAACTGGTACAACAATCCGGTAATGATAAATATCAGCAGCACCAGTGCCACTATCTGCTTCCTTGCATCCCACCAAAACTTCTTGTGAGGGCGATTGGCCCAATCTGCTATGGATGGATGCCCTGCCACCACTTCCAGATGATGCACCACACCATTCCACTCTAAGTACAATAGGGGCAAAATCAGAAGGGAAGCGATAGATACCACCACAAAACCAATGACAAATATCAAAATATTCAAGAAACGCATGGCCTCTGAGCCGAAATTCCAACGTCCGATAATAAGTGTTGGAATTACAACAGCTACAGCGAATATCAAAGCATACACAATGAAGTATTCCAAATAAATTGGCAAAAAGTGTCGCAACATCTGCCCATAGGACACCCCTCCACGAGAATGGGGTTTCATCTGAAGCAGCATCATATGATAAAAATCAATCAAGAAGATAGCTGCTACAATCACCAAGAATATCAGGTAATTCCGCGTCCTACGATACACAAAAGAGCGAATAGGATGAGGCAGATGTATACCATTGGCAAAGAGCAGCATGGCCATGATAACCGCCAGAAGTACCGCAAGCAGAATCATCCCCACATGACGAGCATGGAGCTTGCGTCCTTTAGGATTAAGGATGCCCAAGACTTCCTTGGCACACTCTCCTACACTTCGGCCACTGGGATAAAGCAGTTCTCTGGTAAGGATTCGCAATCCGCGCAAATCCAGAAGCACCAATACCAACATTCCAAAAACGAAAAAAGACAGTGCCGGCAATCCCGAAATCGGAATCGCAAAAAGTAAAAACAGCACTGCTTTTGTCGGTATCTGGTATCTCATAATCGCCGGTATAAATTGTTGATATGAGTTCCGTTTTACTTTCATCATTACGTAAATTGATTCTTCTCTTCTACATAATAATAATCAATGGTTGCCAAGCGACGCTTGATATCTTCCTCATCCACGTCGTTGGACTTGCAAAAATCACTCAGTGTTGTATAGCGATCGCGAAGATTCATATTCACAACGCTAAGCAGCATCACCGGATCCAATGGTAAATTCATAACACTTAATCCTAACTAGTTCTTACGCCTCGTCGATGGCCTTGCCAATGTCATGGCGCATATATTTGTTGGCAAAAGAAATCCATTCTGTTGCCTTGTAAGCCTCGGCACGAGCAGTCTTAAGGTCTGCTCCCTTGGCGGTAACACCAAGTACTCGACCACCGTTGGTTACGACCTGTCCCTTATCATCCAGCTTGGTTCCTGCATGGAAGCAGAAGAAGTTCTCATTATCAAACTTCTCAAATCCCGTAATCGGGAATCCCTTCTCGTAAGAAACCGGATATCCCTCGGATGCAAGAACAACGCAAACTGCGGCATTGTCCTCAAACTCCAACTGAAGCTGGTCAAGGGTGCCGTCTACGCAGGCTTCCATGACATCGATTATATCATTTTTCATGCGAGGTAGCACAACCTGTGCCTCCGGATCTCCAAAGCGAGCATTATACTCTAATACCTTCGGTCCCTCCGGGGTCAGCATCAATCCAAAGAAGATGACGCCGTGGAACTCTCTGCCTTCTGCCGCCATAGCATCCACTGTCTTCTGATAAATGTGCTCCTTGCAGAATGCATCTACTTCCTCGGTATAGAATGGGCTTGGAGAGAAAGTTCCCATACCACCGGTATTCAGTCCTGTGTCTCCGTCGCCGGCACGCTTGTGATCCTGTGCTGAGCTCATAATCTGGATGGACTTGCCATCAACAAATGATAAAACAGAAACCTCGCGACCGGTCATGAACTCTTCAATCACCATGTGGTTACCGGCATCGCCAAACTTCTTGTCTTCCATGATTTCCTTGACACCGGCACGAGCCTCTTCCAAGGTATTACAAATCAAAACACCTTTGCCAAGAGCCAGGCCATCAGCCTTCAATACGATTGGCATCTTGGCAGTCTCAAGGTACTCCAGTGCCTTCTTGGGATCATCGAAGTTCTCATACCCCGCGGTAGGAATGCCGTACTTTTTCATCAGGTCCTTGGAAAAAGCCTTGCTTCCCTCCAAGATTGCTGCATTCTTGCGAGGTCCGAATACACGAAGTCCCTCTGCTTCGAAGGCATCCACAATGCCGCCAACCAACGGATCATCCATTCCAACAATGGTAAAATCCACCTTCTGCTCCTTGGCAAATGCAACGAGCTTATCAAACTCCATGGCTCCGATCGGTGTACAGGAAATCTTCTTTCCCGGCACCTCCATGGTAGCGATTCCTGCATTGCCCGGTGCGCAGATAATCTCGTCCACACGATTGGACTTAGCTACCGCCTGGCAAATGGCATGTTCTCTTCCGCCGCTTCCAATGACTAATACTTTCATGTTTTCCCTCTTTTTACAATATTTCTAAGTAATCTTCTCTTATAATCTTTTCTATTCCATAACCACTGCGTGGCCATCCACCATCTGCACCTTGTTATGTGCAATGAGCTGGATTGCCTGTGGTAATAACTTCCACTCAGCCTCTTCCATGACGCGACGCTGCAATACCTCCGCTGTATCGCCAGCCTTCACCTCTACGGCCTTCTGTAAAATGATTGGGCCGGTGTCAGTTCCTTCATCCACAAAATGCACAGTGGCGCCGGTTACCTTAACTCCTTTCGATAACACGCCTTCATGCACCTTGAGTCCGTAGTATCCGGTTCCACAGAAAGACGGAATCAAGGATGGATGAATATTAATAATGCGATTGCGATAAGCCTGAATCATCTTAGTTGGAATTACAACAAGAAATCCTGCCAACACAACGAGGTCCGCGCCGGACGCTTCTACGGCAGCGAGCAGTGCATCGTCATAAGTCTCGCGGTCCGGAATCTCTTTACGGGAGACACAGACTGCAGGGATACCTGCCTTCTTGGCACGCTCTAAGGCATATGCATCGGCATTGTTGGAAATCACTGCAACTATCTGGGTATCGGTAATGATTCCGCTTTGGATTGCATCGATAATTGCCTGTAAGTTGGTTCCTCCGCCGGAAACCATAACTGCAACTTTTAACATGGCTATGCCCTCACTCTTAGACCAGGTCAACGCCCTTGTCGCCGGCTACAATCTCACCAACAACAAATGGAGTATCTCCGGTAGAACGAATGGCTTCCATGGTTGCATCTACGTCTGCAGGGTTTACTGCAATGACCATTCCAAGGCCGCAGTTGAAGGTGTTGTACATCATCTCTTCTGCGATGTCACCGGTCTTCTGCAAAAGTGGGAAGATAGGAGGCATATCGTAGGAATCCTTCTTGATTACGGCACGTACACCATCATGAAGCATACGTGGAACGTTCTCATAGAATCCACCACCGGTAATGTGGCTGCATCCGTGAACGCGAACGCCGGCGTCTTTAATTGCCTTCATGGCCTTCACATAGATTCTGGTTGGACGAATAAGTGCCTCACCAAGGGTCTCGCCAAGCTCGTCATAGTAAGTATTCAAGGACTCTTCGGTCATCTCGAAGACTTTACGAACCAAGGAAAATCCGTTGGAATGAACACCGGTGGATGCCATACCAATAAGCACATCGCCTGCTGCAATCTCCTCACCGGTAATGATGTCCTTCTTGTCAGCCACGCCAACAGCAAAACCAGCCAAATCGTAATCATTCTCCGGCATCAGTCCCGGATGCTCAGCGGTTTCTCCGCCAATCAATGCACAACCGGACTGCTTGCAACCCTCTGCCACTCCGCTAACGATGGTTGCAATCTTCTCCGGGTAATTCTTGCCACACGCAATATAGTCTAAGAAAAAGAGTGGTTCACCACCGGCACAAGCCACGTCGTTAACGCACATAGCTACTGCGTCGATTCCGATGGTATCATGCTTGTCCATAAGGAATGCAAGCTTGACCTTGGTTCCACAGCCATCGGTTCCGGACAGGAGTACCGGCTCCTCCATCTCCTTAATCTTGGCCAAGGAGAAGGCTCCGGAGAATCCACCAAGTCCGCCTAATACTTCCGGACGCATGGTTCCTTTTACAAACTTTTTCATTAACTCCACAGATTCGTAACCGGCCTCAATATCAACGCCGGCATTCTTGTAATCCAATCCCATGTTATTCCTTTCTTTTACAACATCTATTCCAAAGCACTCCCTCTCTTATAGGAACGCCTTGTAACCTTCCTTCTGCAACTTCTCGTCCTTGGCAACGACCTGATCCTTAAGCTTCTGACTGTAGTCCTTGACCTTGGCAAGTAAGTCTGCATCGCCGGTAGCCAGAATCTTGGCTGCTAAAATACCGGCATTGGCACCACCGTTAATGGCAACGGTTGCAACCGGGATACCTGTTGGCATCTGAACGATGGAATACAATGAATCCACACCACCTAAGTCTGAGGTTTTCATTGGAATTCCAACAACCGGCATTGGGAAAATAGCGGCGCACATACCAGGTAAGTGTGCTGCCTTGCCTGCTCCCGCAATAATCACTTTGTAGCCTCGGCTCTCCGCTTCCTTAGCATAAGTGAAAAACTCCTCCGGTTCCCGATGCGCAGAAATGATATGCATCTCATAAGTGATGCCCAGCTCATCCAGAATCTCTGCGGCTTTTGCCATGACGGGCATATCTGAATCACTGCCCATAACAATACCAACTTGTGCCATGTTAACTCCTTCTTTTCTTTACAATGTTTTACTACAATATTTTATAAAAACAGGTCTGTGGGAAATCCCACAAACCTGAAATTATTAAATTAGTGTTCTTTACTCGAAGGCCTCATTTAACTCCTCACAGCCTTCAACAACAAAACGTCCGTCCACAATGATTGGAAGCTTGCGACCATCGGCACAAAGTACCTCAATCAGCGCCAGCTCATCGTATGGAAGGGTAATGTCCGTATGGCAATTGAAGTATGCCTTGGACATATCCTCGTGGCGAAGTGCAGAGCAGGAATTCTCCTTAGCTACAATCTCCTTGCCATCCGGATTGAATGTATGCACATCTTCCTCCTGAGAGTAGCAGGTGTCACCTACTGCGAAGTGTGGTCCTGTCTTCTCAGCAATGAGGATTGGCAGCTTGTCAGCAATGCCGTACTTGCGAGCCATGGTGTATGCAGTGGTGTTGGTACCAATTGCAAACTCACCGATTGGCAAGGTCTCATGCTTGTACAGAACGTTGTCAAAGATGTATTTCTTGTTCTCTTCCTCGGTAGGGAAGTTCTTGCAAGTGTAATCCTTAATCTTACCGTCTTCGAAGGTAATCTTGAGGTCATCGTAGAAATACTCACCAAGATATACCTGGCTTACATGAAGAACGCCGTTGGTGCCCTCTAATACAGGTGATGTAAACACTTCACCAACCGGGATGTTCACGTCAGCAACGCAGTTCTCGAAGTTGGTCTCCTTCTCAGGATTTGCAAGCTTATGCATCGCAACGGTAATGTCCGTCTGGTTGTCCCCACTACCTAATACATGAACTGCCTCGCCCTGATCTAAGAGGTCAATAATTTTCTGCTGCATCACCTGATAGCGCTTGTAATCCAAGGTATTGATGCGAACGGTCTCTGCAAAAATCTCCTCGAACTTCTCTCCAATGCATGGCAATGGATAAGCGATGATGGTAAAGCTACGTTCCTCACCAGGAATGTAGGAATATGTAATCTGAGTAGATTCGGAACGATTGTATACGTCCAGCTTGTTCTGCTCATCAGTATATTTGTAGTTCTCCGGCTTGTTCTTCGGGTCGAACTTGGGCTCACCAAAGACTTCGATAACAGCTGGGCCGCCATGTCTCTTAGCCTTGTCCTTATTTTTCTCGAAGGTGTCCTTCAATACTTCCAAACGACGCTCTACAAAGCGCTTGTCATAGTAGTATCCGTTGTCATCCTTGTGGTCATAATCAAACTGCTTATTGAGAGCAGTTCCGTAAACACCACGCTTGCGGCCACGGCCGGTGGTACTAAGTACCGCTTCACGATACATGGTGGACTTGAGGCCCATAGCCTCGAAGTTCTCCACAGCCTTGCGAACCACGCGCTCCATACCGATTGGAAACTCAACATTGACCGTAGTCTTCTTGTTCAGAGGCTTGCCGGCAACTTCGAATCCGATACGATAGCCCTCGGTATAGGTAGATGCCATGGAATCAATCTCTTCCTGTGGCAACTGGTTGATAAATGCAGCCAACTTGCGCTCGTTGTCACTGATATAGGTACCATACTGATACAAATAGCATGGGTCGCTAAAATCACTCTGCATAACGATATTGCGGAAGAAATCATAATCCTCGTCAATAAAGGAAATGGTACGCTCGCTCACAATAATCTCAGCATTGTCGTGATAGAACCAGTAAACGGCATCCTTAACATTATAGATAGCTTCCTCAGAAAGCTCTAACTTACCGGTCTCGGCACAATCCTGCTCCAAGCAGCTGTAAATCTGAACGTAGAGCTCGCCCCACATAACGATAAGGTCCAATCTACCCTCTGCCAACCAAGCATTCATTGCCATCATATCTGCGTATACTGCAGATAACATACCACCAAGCTCAGCGCCCAAATCAGCAACTGCCTTGGTAGGATTCAAATAGCTGTTATCGTAATTCTCAGGCATCATGTTGTGGAACAACTTGGCCTGCAATTCTCTCCAATCGTCCTCGGTAGCACCCAGCTTCTTCTCCCCATGATAGTAGGAATTGTAACGGTAAATGCTACGGACGTACTCGGTTACTTCTTTAAAAAATGGAACGAAGGCTGCCGGGACACCGTCCTCCTGTGGAATCTGCGGCACACGCTCGTGCAATAGATCCAATCGTTCCAATAATTCTTTAGATTCTACGTAAAAAAAGGTATCTCTCATATGTTCTCCTATCCAATCACCAGTCCAGCCACATAGATGCCAATCCATACTACAAAAGCAATGGCCGGAACTATCAAGCCTATCCAACGGGATTTCCTATTGTATGTTTGATTACGAAAAACCCCTGCTCCGGCAAAAAAACTGAGCACTGATGCAACAAATGCCAACATGCTGATGCCACCGGCCAATCGAGGGGTGTTCCCTGCTACCGAATATGACCACAACAAGGTTCCAAGACAAATCACCAGAGATGCTCCCGCTACGCCGGCTGCAACATAGGCCGTGGTAGAAAAAGGCTTCTTGGGTTCCGTGGTATTACGCCTGCGTCTTCTATTACTCATGCTTCAATCTCCTATAAATGAGATTCCCCAATCGGAACAGCAAATAACCCAACACGGTTCCGAGGGTATTTAAAATCACATCATCGACATCACAACTACCAAGTCCCGTCTCCATCTGGATGACTTCTACCACCAGACTAAAGAGACAGCCCATACAAACAATAATCAGGGGATGATGTTCTTCACGACGCCAAAACAACGGTACCAAGAACCCAAAAGGAACAAACAAAAGTACATTGCCAAGCAAATTCATCAGTACGATCTCCATACCAATCTGATCGGCATACTGAATATAACGACCAATCTCATGGAACGGAATCAGGTTGTAACCAACTTCGTGTGCACCGTTCCGTCCCAATGCCTCGGCAAAAAACAATCCGTAGGCCAACACGGAAAGATACAGCACAAACGCCACAATCTTCACTATGAACTTAAGCTTTTGCTCCGTACTCTTCGTAATATGCATCAATTGCTTCCTTTATCTGATCATCAATGATAATCTCACCCTTATAAGGCTTGTTGTATAAGCATTCAACTACATCTACCATGGTAACAATGGCGGTAGTCTCCATGCCGAACTCTTCACTAATCTCCTGCAAGGCACTCTTGCTTCCCTGACCACGTTCCATGCGGTCAACGGATACAACCAGACCAACCACATCTACATCACCCTGTGCCTTGATAATCGGGTATGTCTCGTGGATAGAGGTACCTGCGGTGGTTACGTCCTCGATAATAATGGCACGATCTCCATCGCTCATGGGACTTCCCAGAAGGATGCCCTTGTCACCGTGGTCCTTGACTTCCTTACGATTGGAACAATACTTGATATCCTTGCCATACTCAGAACTGATGGCAATGGTGGTTGCTACAGTAAGCGGAATGCCCTTGTATGCCGGTCCAAATAATACGTCAAAATCCATGCCAAACTTATCATGAATGGCCTTGGCATAATACTCACCCAACTTAGCAAGTTGTGCCCCGGTGCGATAGAATCCGGTGTTTACAAAAAATGGTGTCTTACGACCGCTCTTGGTAACGAAGTCTCCGAACTTCAATACCTGACAATCAATCATAAAGTGAATAAACTCTTCTTTGTACTGTTCCATGGAACTCTCCTTTTTACAACATCGATAATTATAACATAATGAATAGGTCTCGTGTGGGTTATTTCACCGCACCGATGAGCTCTTTTACAGATGAAATGCCCTTGCGCTCCAAATAGCCTTCCATTCCCTCGATTACATCTAAGGTTGCACGAGGATTATAGAAGTTGGCAGTGCCGATGGATACTGCCATTGCGCCGGCCAACATCATCTCTACTGCGTCCTCCCAGGTTGCGATTCCGCCCATACCGATAATCGGAATGGACACCGCCTGGGCCACCTGATATACCATACGCACTGCAATTGGGTGAATCGCCGGGCCGCTCATACCTCCGGTCTTATTGGCCAACAGGAACGCCTGGCGCTCAATATCGATTTTCATACCCGTCAATGTATTAATGAGGGATACTGCATCCGCTCCGCCGGCCTCTGCTGCCTTGGCGATTTCGGTGATGTCCGTTACATTGGGGCTTAACTTCATAATAATTGGCTGCTTCGCCTCGTACTTAATAGCTCTGGTAATCTCCTCCACCATGCGAGGATTGGTGCCAAATGCAATTCCTCCCTCGGATACATTCGGGCAGGAAATATTGATTTCCAACATATCTGCGCTGCTATTACGAAGCTTACGTACCACGTTTAAGTACTCTTCCGTGCTATGGCCGCAAACATTAACGATTTTGACCGTATCGTACTGCTCTAAAAATGGCAGGTCACGCTCCATAAAAGTATCGATCCCCGGGTTCTGCAATCCGATGGCATTCAACATGCCGCTTGGTACCTCTGCCACGCGAGGGGTTGCATTGCCGGTCCAAGGATGGTCTGCTACACCTTTGGTTACCACAGCACCCAAACGATTCAAGTCGACGTACTCACCGTACTCCATGCCGCTTCCAAAGGTTCCGGAGGCTGTCATCACCGGATTCTTCAGGGTGACGCCTGCTAGGGTTACACTCATATCTGCCATTACAGTACCACCTCCTCTGCACGGAATACCGGACCATCCTTACATACTCTGGTGTTATTTACCTTGGAGTGGTGGTCCTTCTCGGTGGTTTCACACACGCAGCCAAGGCACGCGCCTACGCCACATGCCATGCGCTCCTCCATAGAAACATAGCAGGCAATCTTCTTCTCTTCTGCATAGCCTTTTAAGGCACGAAGCATTGGCTTCGGACCACAGGAATAGATTACATCGGCTTCTACCCCATTGGCTTTGATAGCATCAACGACGGTTCCGTGGGTTCCCACGCTTCCATCATCTGTTGCAATTACAACAGTGGCGCCAGTCTTCTCGAACTCCGCTTTCAAGAAGGTCTGGGCGTCACGATATCCCAACACTACGGTGCACTTGCCATCCAATGCCTGTGCCAAACCCAGCATTGGAGGAACTCCTACACCTCCACCAACTAACATTGGGTTGTTATATCCTAACTCAGTAAAGCCATTGCCCAGAGGTCCCATCAACTCAATGGTATCGCCAGCCTGCAAGGTAGTGAACCACTTGGTACCCTGGCCAACAGTTCTATAAACAAACGTTAATGTTCCACTTTCCTTGTCAATCTGACAAATACTGATTGGGCGTGGCAGCACGTGGGCTTCGCTTGCCATATACAAGTTACAAAACTGTCCCGGTACGGCAGCCTGTGCCGCCTCACACTCCACATCCATACGATAGATGTCAGCTGTCAGCTGCTGCACGGCTTTAATTTTTCCGATTTCTTTTCTTTTCATAAACTTTCTTCCTTGGGGCCCCGCGCCCTTTTCTTCGTGCCTGCTATCGCTTTTCTCGAACCGTCGCTCCGCTTTGCTTCGACTAGTGCACGCATTCGTAGAAAGAATCTCAGCAATGGCTTCGATTCTTACGACTGCGGCACGGATTCTGCGCAGCTTCGCGCGTAATTGTTCTGCGAAAAGGATAGACAGGCACCCGTATAGGCGCGGGGGCCGAATTAATTGTTTCTTAATGCAGATGCGATATCGGCTATCATATCCTCTACCGCTTGACGGCTGGCATCGGCATAATTAGCTGCTCCAAAGGATGCATATTCTTCCTTCTTGTATGCGGCAATGATTCCGCGAGACGAATTAACAATGGCTCCAAGGCCGTCTTCGTTGAAGAAATGTACCAAATCTTTTCCTTGGCCACCTTGTGCACCATAACCAGGGACAAGGATTACTGCCTTAGGCATAATCTTACGAAGCTTTGCACCCATTTCTGGGTAGGTTGCACCAACCACTGCTCCAACATTGCTGTAATCACCGTCCATGGAGGTTGCACCCCACTCAGCGACCTTTTCACCAACAATTTCATATAATGGCTTGCCGTCAACCTCGCGATCCTGGAACTCACCACTGGATGGGTTAGAAGTCTTAACAAGTACGAAGATACCGCGGTCGTTGGCATTACATACATCGATGAAGGGTTTCACGCCATCACTTCCAAGGTAAGGATTAACAGTTACGATATCCTCATCAAACGGAGTGAAGGTGTTGCTACCAACCTGAATGGTTCCGATATGTCCTGTTGCGTATGCTCCGGAAGTGGATCCAATGTCACCTCTCTTAATATCTCCGATGACTACCAATCCTTTTTCATGGCAATAATCTACCGTCTTCTTGTAAGCCATCAATCCCGGAATACCGAACTGCTCATACATTGCAATCTGTGGCTTCACTGCAGGAATCAGGTCATAGGTTGCATCCACAATCCCCTTATTGAACTGGAAGATTGCCTCCGCAGCACCTTCCAATGTTTCACCAAACTCGGCATATGCAGCCTTGGTGATATGCTCTGGGATGTAAGACAGCATTGGGTCCAATCCCACAACAATCGGTGCATTCTTCTCTTTAATTTTCTGGTTCAGTTTCTGAATCATTCTGTACTCCTATTCTTCATAAACTTTCTTTTTATTGATAAGTTACTTTTCCGGACAGAATTGTTGTAACAACCTGTCCAGTAACTTTTCTTCCTTCGTATGGCATGTTCTTGGACTTACCACGGAAGTTGGCAGCATGAATCTCGTAGGTGGTCTTCGGATCGAAGATGACCACGTCGGCGACCTTGCCTACGGAGATGTCTCCACGATCGATTCCAAGGACCTTTGCCGGATTGTAGCTCATTTTTTCAAACATCTGCATCGGAGTTAGATAGCCACCAAGGACAAGCTCGGTGTAGGTCAAGGCCGCAGCCGTCTCCACACCAACGATTCCAAATGGTGCAGATGTAAAGTCTCTGGACTTCTCTTCTGCGGTGTGGGGTGCATGGTCGGTGGAGATGACTTCTAGGATGCCATCAGCAAGACCGCGGCGTAGCGCTTCACGATCCTCTGCCTTACGCAGCGGTGGGTTCATCTTGTAATTAGAATCCGCTGCAGAAGGAATGTCGTCTTCACACAAGG